>KN173974.1:11894-14137 GCA_000759655.1 Acidicaldus organivorans
CCTCGATCATCGCCAAGGTGACGCGCGATCGGCTGATGGAACGGCTCGATGGGCGGTTTCCGGCCTATGGCTGGCGCGAGAATGCGGGCTACCCGACCGCGGCGCATCGCGAGGCGCTGGCGCGGTTCGGCATCTCGCCTCATCACCGCCCGAGCTTCGCCGGGCTCGGCGACGCCGGGGCCGCTCTCGGGAGAGAGCGCGCGCGGCTTGCGCGTGAAGCGCGCGGAGGGGCGCGATGAGCCGGGCGCAAGGACGGGCCGAGGCGCTGCCGCTCGATCAGGTGCTGGTGGGCGACAGCCTCACCCTGATGCGGGACCTCCCCTCGGGCTCGGTGCACTGCGTCTTCGCCGATCCGCCCTATAATCTCCAGCTGCGCGGCACGCTGCGCCGGCCCGATGACAGCATCGTCGATGGCGTCGATGAGGACTGGGACCGCTTCGAGGATTTCGCCGCCTACGACGCCTTCACCCGCGCCTGGCTCGGCGAGTGCCGCCGCCTCCTGCGCAAGGATGGCACGCTCTGGGTGATCGGCGCCTATCACAACATCTTTCGCATCGGCGCCATCCTGCAGGATCTCGGCTTCTGGATCCTCAACGACATCATCTGGCGCAAATCGAACCCGATGCCCAATTTCCGCGGCCGGCGTTTCACCAATGCCCATGAGACGCTGATCTGGGCGGCGCGCAGCCGTGCCTCGCGCTATCGCTTCAATTACCAGGCGATGAAGGCGCTCAATGGCGACGTGCAGATGCGGAGCGACTGGATGCTGCCCATCTGCACCGGCGCCGAGCGGCTGCGCAACGCGCACGGGCTTAAGCTCCATCCCACCCAGAAGCCCGAGGCGCTCTTGCACCGCGTCCTGCTCGCCTCCACCGCGCCCGGCGACATCGTGCTCGATCCCTTTCTCGGCACCGGCACCACGGCGGCGGTGGCCAAGCGGTTGGGTCGGCATTTCATCGGGATCGAGCGCCACCCCGATTACGCCGAAGCCGCACTCGCCCGCATCCGGAGCGTCGCTCCCTTACCCGAGGCGGGGCTCGCCGTCACCCCCTCGCCGAGCGAGGCGGCGCGGGTGCCGTTCGGCCATCTGGTCGAAAGCGGCCTCATTCCCCCCGGCACCATACTCTATGACCGCACCCGCCGCCTTACCGCGACGGTGGCCGCCGATGGCACGCTGCAAAACGGCACCTTGCGCGGCTCGATCCACCGCCTCGGTGCCCTCCTGCAGAACACGCCCTCGTGCAATGGCTGGACCTTCTGGCACATCGAGGAGAATAGCGCCCTGGTGCCGATCGATGCGCTGCGCGAGCGGCTGCGCCGCGAAGGGATGGGCGAGGTGATCCCCTTCCCTCAGCCGAGCAGCGCCTGAGCCGCCGCCTCCAGGATCGCCTCCGTATCGATGCCGTAGGCCTGATAGAGGCTCGGGATGTCGCCCGCCTGACCGAAGCGGGAGACGCCGAGCGGAATGACGCGCTGGCCGCGCACCGCGCCGAGCCAGGCGTGGCTCGCCGGATGGCCATCGAGCACGGTGACGATCCGCGCCTCGGGGGCGAGCGGGGCGAGCAGGCGCTCGATCGGTGAGATCGCCGCCCCGTCGCCCGCCCGCCGCGCTGCCTGCGCCGCGCGCCAGGCGGCGAAGAGCCGGTCGGGGCTGGTGATGGCGAGCAGCCCGGCGCCCTCTTCCTCGGCGGCGATCTCGCGGAAGGCGGCCTCCGCCTCGGGGGCGACGGCGCCCTGATAGGCGAGCGCGAGCCGGGCGCCCGGGCGGGGGGGGACGGCCCAGTATCCCCCTTCGATCACCCCCTCGGGGGGCAATGAACGCTCGGGCTGGACGATCGGGCGGGTGGAGAGCCTCAGCCACACCGCCGAGCCGTTCTCCTCCTGCATGTGGATGAAGGCGAAGCGGAGGAGGGGGACGAGCTCATCGACATAGGCCGGCTCGAAGAAGAGGAGGCGGTCGAGCCCCATGCCGAGCAAGGGGGTGACGATCGACTGGTGCTGGCCGCCCTCGGGGGCGAGGGTGATGCCGGAGGGGGTGGAGACGAGCAGGAAGCGCGCGTCCTGGTAGCAGGCATAGTGGAGCGCATCCAACCCGCGCGCCACGAACGGGTCATAGACGGTGCCGATGGGAAGCACCCGCGCTCCGTTGAGACTGTCCTGTAGCCCAGCCGCGGCAAGCAGGAGAAAGAGGTTCTGTTCGGCGATGCCGAGCTCGATGTGCTGGCCGGAGGGGCTCATCCCCC
>KN173974.1:14169-14241 GCA_000759655.1 Acidicaldus organivorans
AGGCTGGTGGAGACGGTGACGTCAGGGCTGGTGGTGAGGAGGTGACGGGCGAAATCCTCATGCGGCCCCTGG
>KN173975.1:0-8763 GCA_000759655.1 Acidicaldus organivorans
GCGGATTGGCTTCCGGCGAGAGGGGGGCGGCCTCGACGATCTCGCCGCTTTCCGCCTCCCGCACGGGCGCCTCTTCGGAGCGGCTCGGCCGCGCCGCGCCGCCGAGCCAGGCCGCCGCCCGCTCGGCACGGCGCAGCGCGTCATCGAGCGCGGCCATCGTCGCCGAGAGATCGGGGCTCTCATCGCGCATCCAGGTGCGGAGCGTCCACAGCCATACCGCAAGCAGCCCCTTCTTGCGGAGCTTGCCCCACGGGCCCCGCGTCCCCACCCCGGCGGCGGACAAAAGCCAGCCCATCGAGTTGAAGGTGGCGGCGGTGAGGAAGGCGGCGAGCGGCGGGTCGAAGGGGAGGCCCCGCATCAGCGCGATCACCCCCGCCCGGTAGCGCTGCAGCACGTCGATGCGGCGCATCAGCATTTCGAAGAGGAGATCGCGCACCGTCTCCCCCTCGCGCCGCTCCTCGTCGAGCGCGGCGAGCGCGTGGGCATCCGCCATCCGCCCGAGCTTGGCGAGCACGACGAGACGGCGGGGGAAGCGCCGCCGCACTTCGGCGAGCGGCAGGCCTGCCGCCCGCGCCGCCGCGGCGAGCTCGAAGCCCATCCAGCCGCGCGCGGCGATCGCCTCGAACGCGGCGCTCAATAGTTTCTGGTCGAACTCAGGGTCGTCGGTCATCGTCCCTCCTCGCGGCCATCGCCCCCTGCCGCACCCGCCGCCGAACGCTTCTGCGCGCGGTAGCGGGCGACGTTGCGGTCGTGCTCTTCGAGCGTGCGGGCAAAGACATGGCCCCCTTTGCCGTCGGCGACGAAATAGAGCGCATCACTCGGCGCAGGGTGCAACACGGCGAGGATGGCGGCAAGGCCGGGATTGCCGATCGGGGCGGGGGGAAGGCCACTGTTGCGATAGGTGTTGAATGGGCTCGGCGCGGCGAGATCGGAGCGGGTGAGCGGCCGGCCGAGCCGCCCTTGTCCTTCACTCAGCGCATAGGCCACGGTCGGGTCGGCATCGAGGCGCATCCCCTGGCGCAGCCGGTTGAGATAGACGGCGGCGATGAGCGGGCGCTCCTCGGGCTTTGCCGTCTCCCGCTCGACGATGCTGGCGAGAATGACCGCCTCGCGCGGGGAGGCGAGCGGCAGGCCAGGGGCGCGGTTCTTCCACGCCTCTTCGAGCGCCTTCTGCTGGGCGGCGGCGGCGCGGGCAAGCAGGGTCTGACGCGGCGTGCCCCAGAGATAGGCGTAGGTCGCGGGAAGCAGCGTTCCCTCGGGAGGCAGGGGGCTCGCGGGCCCGGCGAGGGCGGGGGCGCGTTCGAGCAGGGCGGCCACTTCGGCCACGGTGAGGCCTTCGGGGATGGTGACGTGATGCTCGACCGGCTTGCCGTGGCGGAGGATGCCGAGCACCGTCTCCAGACTGGCATGCGCCGGAAAGGCTAATTCTCCGGCATGGAGCGGCCCGTCGGGCTCGAGCCAGAGGGCGAGACGGAAGAGGAGCGGATGGCGGACGAGCCCTGCCTCCCTGAGGACGCGCGCCACCTCAGCAGTGCTCCCTTGGGGGACGACGAGGGTGACGGGGGCGGGATTGGGTCCGGGCCATTCGAGGAGATGGCTTCGCGCCATCCGGAGCCCGTTCAGGGTGACGTTGAGGACGAGGGCGATGAGGAAAAGCCGCCCCGCCCAGCCGCGCAACCCCGCCAGCGCCTCGGTTAAGCGCGCTTTCCCTCCGCCGGGGCCGCGCTCAGACGGCCCGGAAGATGATGGAGGCGTTGGTGCCGCCAAAGCCGAAACTATTGGAAAGAGCGGTGCGGATCGGCCGCCGCTGCGCCTCGCACGCCACCCGGTCTATCACGCTCTCGCGGCTCGGGTGCTCGAGATTGAGCGTGGGTGGGGCCACCTGGTCGCGAATGGCGAGGATGGAGAACACGGCCTCCACCGCCCCCGCCGCGCCGAGCAAATGGCCGATCGCGGACTTGGTCGAGGACATGGCGAGCCGCTTCGCCGCGTCGCCGAAAAGCCGCTCGACCGCCTCGAGTTCGAGATCGTCGCCGAGCGGGGTCGAGGTGCCGTGGGCGTTGATGTAGTCGATCTCTTCGACCCCAAATCCGCCATTGCGCAAGGCATTCTGCATGGCGCGATAGGCGCCCTCGTGGCCCTCGGCCGGCGCGGTGATGTGATAGGCATCCCCGGAAAGCCCGTAGCCCACCACCTCGGCGTAGATCTTGGCCCCGCGCCGCCTGGCGTGCTCGTACTCCTCGAGCACCAGCACCGCCGCGCCTTCGCCCATGACGAAACCGTCGCGGTCGCGGTCCCAGGGACGGGAGGCGCGTTCGGGCGTGTCGTTGAAGGCGGTGGAGAGGGCGCGCGAGGCGCAGAACCCGCCGATGCCGAGCGGGCAGACCGCCGCTTCCGCCCCGCCCGCCACCATGAGGTCGGCATCGCCCCAGAGGATGAGCCGCGCCGCGTCCCCGATCGCATGCACACCGGTGGCGCAAGCGGTGACGACGGAATGATTCGGGCCCTTGAGCCCGTATTTGATGGAGACGTGGCCGGAGACGAGGTTGATCAGGGCGGAGGGGATGAAGAAGGGCGAAAGCCGCCGCACCCGCCCCTCATGGACCTGGACCGAGGCCTCGTAGATGGTCTGCAAGCCCCCGATGCCGGAGCCGATGAGGACCCCGGCGCGGGTCCGCTCCTCTTCCGAGGCGGGCTTCCAGCCGCAATCCTCCATCGCCTCGGAGGCTGCCGCCAGCCCGAGCTGGATGAAGCGATCCATCTTCTTGTGGTCCTTGGGCGGGATCCACTCGGAGGGATCGAATCGCCCCTCGGCGCGCGGGCCGGCCGGCACCTCGCCCGCGATCTTCGAGGGGAGGTCGGTGGTGTCGAAGCTTTCGATGCGGCGGATCCCCGACTCCCCGGCGATCAGCCGTTTCCACACATGTTCGACACCGAGGCCGAGCGGACAAACCACGCCCATCCCGGTGACCACGACGCGGCGCTCTGCCTTCATCGTCCCTGCTCCGCCCGGCCCCAGACCGGTTGTCCCGTTTGCCTTACGCCGCCTTCTGGCGCTCGATATATTCGATGGCGTCCTTCACCGTGCTGATCTTCTCCGCCGCATCCTCGGGGATCTCGACGTTGAACGCCTCCTCGAAGGCCATGACCAGCTCGACCGTGTCGAGACTGTCCGCCCCCAGATCGTCGATGAAGGACGCTTCCGGCGTGACCTTCGACTCCTCCACGCCGAGATGCTCGACGACGATCTTCTTCACCTTTTCGGCGATTTCACTCATGGATCATGCAACTCCTGACTTTGGTCCTCTTAGATCCCGCACCCGAACGCCGCAACCGGCGGAAGTGCCGCGCCGCCTCCGGCGGCCCGTGTGCGAGGGCGATTAGCACGACTCGGTCTCGACGCCAACACGCGAGAGCGCTTTCTCTGCGCCCGTCCTCCCCCTTCATCCCTTGCCCGCCTCATGGCATCGCCATGCCGCCATTGACGTGAAGGGTGGTTCCCGTCACCCATCCCGCCTCCTCGGAGGCGAGATAGACGCAGGCGGCGGCGACGTCCTCGGGGCGGCCAAGCCGCCCGATCGGAATGCGCTCGGCGAGCGCCGCCCGCTGGGCCTCGCTCAGCGCCTCGGTCATCGGCGTTTCGATGAAGCCGGGGGCGATGGCATTGACGGTGACGCCGCGCGCCGCGACCTCCTGGGCGAGGGATTTGGTCATCCCGATCAGCCCGGCCTTGGCCGCGGCGTAATTGGCCTGTCCGGGATTGCCGGTCACGCCCACGATGCTCGCGATGTTGATGATGCGGCCCCAGCGGCGGCGGATCATCGTCTTGAGCGCGGCGCGGGAGAGGCGGAAGGGCGCGGTGAGATCGACGGCGAGCACCTTCTCCCAATCCTCGTCCTTGAGGCGAAGGGCCAGCGCATCGCGGGTGAGGCCGGCATTGTTGACAAGGATGTCGAGTGCTGCCCCGCCTTCGGTGGCCGCGGCGATCAGCGCATCCGAGGCGGCCGCCTCCGAGAGATCGGCAGGGATGACGCGGGCGCGTCCGCCGAGTTCGGCGGCGAGCGCCTCAAGCGCAGGGCGGCGCGTGCCGGAGAGGATCACCTCCGCGCCCTGGGCGTGGAGCGCGCGGGCGATCGCCGCGCCGATCCCGCCCGAGGCGCCGGTGATGAGAGCGCGTTTGCCATCGAGACGGAACATCGGCGGGTCTCCTTAAATGCTTATCAGGCGCGAAGTTGGGAACGGATCAGCGCAAGGGAGGACCGTCCCGTTCAGCCAAGCGTCTTGACCAGAGCCTCGATCTCGGCCGGGGTTCCGGCGGCGAAGACCTCCGCCTCCGGGGTGATACGGCGGATGAGGCCGGAGAGCACCTTGCCGCTGCCGAGCTCGGCGAAGACCTGCACCCCCTTGGCCGCCATGTTTTGCACGCTCTCCCGCCAGCGCACCAGACCGGTGACCTGACGGACGAGGAGGTCGCGGATGATCAGCGGATCACGCACCTCTTCGGCGGTGACATTGGCGATCAGCGGCACTTTGGGCGGATGGAGCGGGGTCGTGGCGAGCGCTTCGCGCATCTCCGCCGCCGCCGGTTCCATCAGCGGGCAGTGGAACGGGGCGGAGACGGGAAGGAGGAGCGCCCGCTTGATGCCGCGTTCCTTGGCGATCGCGAGGGCGCGTTCGACCGCCGCCTTATGGCCGGAGATCACCACCTGTCCCCCGCCATTGTCGTTGGCCGGGGTGACGACCTCGTCCTCGTGCCCTTCGCGGGCTGCAGCGCAGATCGCCTCGGCCTGGTCGAGCTCGGCCCCAAGCAGCGCCGCCATCGCCCCCTCGCCCGGGGGCACGGCGCGCTGCATGGCCTGGCCGCGGCGGCGAAGCAGGCGGGCGGCGTCGGCGAGGCTGAGACTGGCCGCCGCGGCGAGGGCCGAATATTCGCCGAGCGAGTGGCCGGCGACGAACTGCGCCGCCCGCTCGAGCGCGATCCCCGCCTCGCGTTCGAGCACGCGGATGACGGCGAGCGAGTGGGCCATCAGGGCGGGCTGGGCGTTTTCGGTGAGGGTGAGGGTCTCGGCCGGGCCTTCGAACATGAGGCGGGAGAGACTGTCCTTGAGCGCCTCATCGACCTCCTCGAACACCTCGCGCGCGGCGGAAAAGGCCTCGGCGAGATCCTTGCCCATGCCAACCGCCTGGCTGCCCTGGCCGGGAAAGACGAAGGCGCGTGCCATGACTATCTCCTCATCCCTGAGATCCGGATCCCTGAGATCCGGTATTGAGTCCGGTCGATTGGGCGAGGCGCCTAATCGGCGCTCGCGCCCCTGTCAACCATCGCAGGAGGAAGGGGCGGGGAGGGGAAGAACGCCCGGGATGGCTTGATCGGTGTGGCTGATCATGACCCTTGCTTTTCTCGATAATCGCCGCAATAATGCTCTCCCAGAAGTTGCGAATGGTTCGCAATTGGTGCAGGAGAGCCGTGACCGTGAAAGAATCCCCCATTGCCCGCCGCTGTGAGCGTGCCGTGGTCACGGCCTATCGTGAGTTGCGCAGCCGCGGGGTGAGCGATTTCGACGCGTTCCGCGCCTGCACCACGCTCTATCGGATCCACCATCCCGAATCGTCGGTGAGCGAGGCCCGCTATCTAGTCGCCGAGTGGATCGACCATCACGTCGTGCGCAAGGCCACGGGGCCGACGCAGGGCTGCCCCTGCGACTAAATGCCTCGAGAGAGGCGCTCGAGACTTTCTTCCTACTTCCTCAAGCGATTCCCTCCCGGGTGAGGGGATCGGCGTCTTCGGTCGGGCCGGCGGGGGCGGCGTGAGCGCCGTCCGTTCCCGGAAATCCTTCGAACGAAAAAAGAACACGGGTCAAGATTTCACGTATTTCATAAACGAAATTTAAACCGATTGCGTTTAATGTATCTTCTCGTGGACCATGGGGCGGGCATGCCCTCGTATGCTCCGAAACGGTCCGACGAAACGAAAGGTGCAAACGAAAGACGGATCCTCAAGCTGGTCGCATCCAAGGGCGGCGTCGAAAAAAGGGCAGTGAACGGACCCGAGACGGCATCCCCTCGTCCCCCGCCCGAGATGAGGCCCAAGCAGTAAAACCCCACCAAGCCCCTGGAAAACGGGAAATCGGCAACAGGCGGAATTGCGATGAGCTCTTCTTTCAAAGGCTTTTTCTGCTCCCCGGAAAGGGGGCGTGCCGGGGCCCGGCCTGTTTCTTGCGGGGGGCGCTTCGCCTGAGCATGTGGGGCTCGCGCTCCCGCCGCCTCGATCTTTCGCCGGGCCTCGGCACCGCCCTGGCGGTGCTTCTATACGGGGCCATTGCCGGGGCAGGGGTTGCGGTGCAGAGGATCGCCCGCCTCGATTTCCTGCCGCTCCATCCGGAACTCGGTCTTTTCCTCGCCCTCCTCCTCATCTGGCCGGTCCATCCCTGGCGCGCCCTCATCGCCGCCTTGGTGATCAGTGGCCTGATCGTTGCCGCCGCCTCTCCGCCTCCTGCCGATCTCGCCCTGCTGACCGCCCTCGCCTGCACCGGCAGCGTGGCGATCGCCTATGTCATCCTCGCCCCTCGCTTCCGGGCGCGGCCCGATCCGACGCGGCCTGGTTCGCTCGGCCTGTTGCTCATCGTTTCGGGCATCGCACCATTCTTTCCGAGCCTGCTCGCGGCCGATGGCGCGTATTTCCTGCACCGGTTGCCTTATCTCGCTTTCTGGCTTCCCCGTTATACGGCGGCGGTCAACAGCCTCATTCTTTTCGCCACCCCCATCCTCGCCTGGCCCCGCCCCTCAACTGCGCCGAGCCCACGCCCGATGCAGCGGCGTAGCGCGCTTCCCCCTTACACTGCCCTCTTTCTAACCCTCGCTGCCGAACTCCTTTTACCGCAATATCCCCTCCGCTTCCTGGCCTTCCCGAGCCTCATCCTGATCGCCGCCCGCCGTCCTTTCCTCGAGACCGCCTTCACCGTGCTCGGCTGGAGCATTTTCGAACTCGGCCGGGCCGTCTTCAGCGGTGTGGCGCCGTTCTCCGCGTATGGTGGCTTCTCCCTTCTCGAACGCGACGTGGTAACGGAGATCCTCGTCTTTGCCTTCAGCGCCGCTTCCCTCGGCTTTGCCGCCTCGTTCAGCCAGATGCGCCGCCTGCAGGCGCTGCATGCGCGAAGCCTCCAGCGCCTGCGGGAAAGCGAGGAGCGCTTCCGTGAACTCGCGGCGCGCTCCCGCGACGCGATCTTCCGCATCGGCCCCGATGCCAAACGGATCTACGTCTCACCGGCGGTGACCGAGCTCTTCGGTTTCACCCCCGAAGAACAGATCGGGCGCGACTGGCGCGATGACGTCCATCCCGCCGATTGGCCTTCTGTCAAGCCGATACTGCGCGCCTTCATCCAGGACGAAGAGGATCGCACCGCCTTCAGCTACCGCCGCCGCTGCAAGGACGGCTCTTATGTCTGGGTCGAGACCCGGGTGCGGCGGGTGCGCGATCCGCGTACCGGCGCCGTACGCGAGTTCGTCGCCAACACCCGGGACATTTCGGCGCAGAAAGCGGCGGAAGACGAGCTGAACGCCGCCAATGCGCGGCTTGCTGCGCTCGCCATGAGCGATGGACTCACCGGCATCGCCAATCGCCGCGCCTTCGATCAGGCGCTCGCCCAGGAATGGGCGCGGGCCCAGCGCGATGGCACACCGCTCGCCCTCCTCGTCATCGACATCGACCATTTCAAGTCTTTCAATGACTTCTACGGCCACCTCGCCGGCGACGACTGTCTGCGCACGCTGGCCGGAATCCTCCGCAGCGAGGTGCACCGGATGAGCGATCTTCCCGCCCGCTATGGCGGCGAGGAATTCGTCCTCCTCCTCCCCGGCACCGACCTCGTTGGAGCCAAGGTGATCGCCGCGCGTATCCACGCCCGGATCGCCGAGGCGGGATTGAGGAACGAAATCGTGCCGACCGGGCGGCTGACGGTGAGCATCGGCATTGCGGCCGAGGAGCCGGGGCGGCGGCATGACAGCGCCGCTAGCCTCTTCGCAGCCGCCGATCGCGCCCTCTATGCGGCGAAACACTGGGGGCGAAACCAGACGGTGGCCGAGGATGATCCGAGGCTTGCCACGATCGAGGGCGAGGTGCCGGAGCGTCCCGCGCCTCGCGAAACGGAGCCATCCCTCAGCGGGTCCTGGCCATCCTCTCCCAGTTCTCCAATCACTTCTCCAATCACTCGGAACGGAAAAGCCCCTTCGCCTTTTGCTAAAGGAGGGATCGAGGACCTCGAAACCGGCGCGGGCAAAGAAGAAGACGGCGCGGAGCGCAACAGCGAAGAAGAGGGCGAAGAAAAGAACGGCGAGAACGGAGAGGCGGATGACACCGCGCCCCCCCGCGCCCCACCACGCCCCGCACCTTTCTCGCCGACCCGCTCACCGCCTGCCGCGGTACCCCGCTGAGCGGCGTTGAGCTCTAGAAATCGCCCGCGCGCTCATCCTCCAGAGCGCAGGTCGCCATCTCAGGTCACCGCGAACACGTCATAGATCGGCCCGCTCGGCGGGCGTTCGCCCACCCCGATGGCGAGAATGTCATTGAGCCAGCGGTACGTGGCGTGACCGGTCTCGAAGGTGAGGCTGGTGCGGAAATAATACTGATCGCGCGGCACCGCCTCGCCCTTGGCCAGACGCTGCATCACCTCGGGCGGGCCGACCCGGACCCCGCGATACTGCACGAAAATATGCGCCCCATCCTCGATCGCGAGCACGAGACGGACATCGAGCCGGGTCCGCCCG
>KN173975.1:8836-10660 GCA_000759655.1 Acidicaldus organivorans
CTCGCCTCGGCGAGGATCGCGTCCTCGCCGATGGGCAGGATCGCCCCCCGCAGTTTCGGCCCCTCGAATCGCCCCCCGGTGATCGGCACGATGCGCCGCTCGTCCGCGCCCGGCCCTCCCACCATCACCGGCTGTCCCACCGCCACCTGCATCCGGAACAGGAAATCACAGCGCCAGGAATCCATCTTTGCCGGGTCCATCGTTTCCCCCCATCGTCACGTCTTGAAATGATCGCGTGGCGCGCTCGGTATCGCCAAGCAGACCTTGACGGGGAGCATGCCCCGTGATCAGCCTCCCGGCAAGGCAAGGCCGGGTATAAAATGGGCGTGTAAAACGGGGCAGCACGCTGCCGGGAGGTGACGGATGGATTTCGAGCTCGACGAAGCGCAGCGCGCGGTTCAGGACCTCGCCCGCCAGTTCGCCACCGAACGCCTCCTCCCTGATGCTGCCCGCTGGGACGAGGAAAAGATCTTCCCCAGAGAGGTGCTGCGGGAGGCCGCCGCCCTTGGCTTCGCCGGGATCTATACCAGCGAGGCGATGGGAGGCGCCGGGCTCGGCCGGATGGAAGCGGCGCTCATTTTCGAGGAGCTCGCCGCCGCCTGCCCCTCCACCGCGGCCTTTCTTTCCATCCACAACATGGTGGCGTGGATGATCGACCGCTTCGCCGACGAGACCCTGAAGCGGCGCTTTCTGCCCGCCATGATGTGCGCCGAATGGATCGCGAGCTACTGCCTCACCGAGCCGGGTTCGGGCTCGGATGCCGCCTCGCTCCGCACCCGGGCCGAGCGGCGCGGCGATCATTACGTGCTCAACGGCACCAAGGCCTTCATCTCCGGGGGTGGGGCGAGCGACCTCTACGCCGTGATGGCGCGCACCGGTGAGGAGGGGCCGCGCGGCATTTCCTGCATCCTGGTCGAGAAGGGCACGCCCGGCCTCTCCTTCGGCCGGCCGGAGCGCAAGCTCGGCTGGAACAGCCAGCCCACCGCGCTGGTCATTTTCGAGGACTGCGTCGTTCCGGTCGAAAACCGCATCGGCGCCGAGGGGGAGGGGTTCAAGATTGCCATGGCCGGGCTCGATGGCGGGCGGATCAACATCGCCGCCTGCTCGCTCGGCGGCGCGCGCGCCGCACTCGAGGCCGCGCTCGCCCATGTCAAGGAGCGCCGCCAGTTCGGCCAGCGCATCGCCGATTTTCAGGCCACCCAGTTCCGGCTCGCCGACATGGCGACCGAGCTCGAGGCAGCCCGCCTCATGGTGCACCGCGCCGCCCACGCCCTGGACCGCAAAGCCCCGGATGCAACGCTGCGCGCGGCGATGGCCAAACGTTTCGCAACCGACATCGGCTTCCGCATCACGGATGAGGCGCTGCAGCTCTTCGGCGGCTACGGCTACATCAAGGACTATCCCGTGGAGCGCTATTTCCGCGACCTCCGCGTCCACCGCATCCTCGAGGGGACGAACGAGATCATGCGGGTGATCATCGCCCGCCATCTGCTCGGGCGCTGAGGCGGGGGGCCGGGGGCGCGGGCAGGAAATCAGAGAGAGGAATCGGGGAGGAGCGGATGACGAAGATCGCCTTCATCGGCCTTGGCAAGATGGGCCTGCCGATGGCCCGCAACCTGCTCAAGGCGGGCCATCACGTGCTGGGCTACGACGTCGTCCCCGCCGCGTGCGAGGCCTTCGCCGCTTCGGGCGGTGAGGCCGCCGCCTCGGCGCAGGAGGCGGCGCGGGGGGCGGAGGTGGTGATCTCCATGCTCCCCTCCGGGCGTGAGGTGCGCGAGCTCTATCTCGGCCCGCAGGGCCTGCTCGCCGTCTTGCCCGCGGGCA
>JPYW01000765.1 GCA_000759655.1 Acidicaldus organivorans
GGCCTTCGCCCAGTCCGGCACCTTCGTCGTCCCCGCCCCAGAGCCGCACCCGCACCCGGTTCACCCCGGCGGGGACGACGAAGGTGCCGGACTGGGCGAAGGCCTGGAGATTGGAGACGCCGGGGGCGAGACTGGGAAGCTTGTAGGGAATGAACGGGGCGGTGGGGAGCGTGGTGACCGCGCTCTGGGTGAGGCTGGTCGCGCCATAGGGGACGGTGACCACGTAGAGCCCGATCCAGCCCGGATCGGCGGCGGGCGGGGTTTGCGAGCCGGAGGCGGCGGGCACGCCGGGCTTGACGGCGAGCGCCACCCGCTCGATGCGCACCGTGTTCTGGGCGGCGCCGTTGTTGCCGGGGCCGCTGAACGGCACCGCCGGATTGGCCGCGTTGTAGTAGGGGAGCACCACCGGATCGGTGTCCTCCTCGAGGAAGCTCGCCTCGATCAGATAGTCGATGCTCTGGCCGGCGGTGGTGGGGGCGGTGAAGCTGAGCGTGGTGGGCGTGGTGTTGATCCCCATCTTGAGCAGGGGATCGGTGGTGTCGGCGGGGAGCGAGCCATAGGCGTTGGCGTCGATCACGGTAAGCGCGGTGATGACGCCCGGGCCCACCACCAGGCTCATCGAGGGGGGCGCGGTGGGGCCGATGGCGAGCCCGTCCACCACCGTGTTCGTCCCGAGCGTCGCCTGGGCGAGATAGCCCAAAGCGATCATCACGTTGCGGTTGATGTCGAGGATGTCGGTATCCTGGGGGATGGCCCCTGGATAGACGATGTTGCGGTCCATGCGGGTCTCCGGTGCGAGGCGGATTGAAAGCGGAACGAAAGGAGGAGGGCGGGGACGCTGCGGGCTTCAGGTTTCCCCGGGCTTCAGCTTTCCTCGAGCTTCAGCTTTTCTCGGGCTTCAGGGCAGGATGCGCACCCAGCAGGTGGCGGCGAGCGGCAGGGTGGCGGCGATCGCCGCCTCGATCGCGGCGGGCCCGGCGGGGGCTTCGATCATCTCGCCATCGATATATTCGATCGGCCCCACCCCCCAGCCC
>KN173976.1:0-11707 GCA_000759655.1 Acidicaldus organivorans
GCTCGGGGCGGGAAGGGGCCTCGTCGCGGCGGATTTGGCAGGCGGTTGGGCAGGCGCCGTCTTCCGCGCCGTTCCCTTCTTCTCCGGCTTTTCGGCCTTATCCTTGGCGGGCGCCTTCTTTTCCGGGGTCTTCTTTTCCTGGCTTTTCGTCTCCGAACCGCTGGGCGCATTCGAGCCCGGGGGTTGGGTGAGTTCCTCCACCGCGCCCGGATTGACCGTCACCTGGGCGAGTTTTGGGGCGAAGGACTGGGCGCGGGCAGGCACCGCGCCGAAGAGCGCGGCTCCGGCGATGAGGCAGAGAACGGCGTGGAAAGGGCGAGGGGCGTATGACATCCCGGCCAAACTAGCCCATCCTCCCCCCTTTCTCAATCGACGGCTCATCCCCGATCGCCCGCCCGTTCGCCGTTATCCTCGCCGAGCGCGGGCGGAGTAAGACCAAGCGAAGCCGCGGTATCGCAGATCGTCTGCCAGGTCATGGCGGAAAGCGGCACGCCGTCGCGGAGACGCTCGGCGCGACGGCGCTGCTCGGGCTCTCCGGGAAGCAGCACCTCACTCCCCGGTGTCGCGGGGCGCGATGATTTGACGTAACGCGCGTAAGACTCGACCGCGGCGGCGAAGCCTGCGCCCGCGAAATGCTGCGGGTCGATATAGATCGAGAACATGCCGTTGGTGATATGGCGTGGCCCCGCCGGCATCGGCCCCGAGGTCGCCCCGCCGGTGAGACATCCGGCGAGGATCTCGCACATGAAGGCGAGCCCTGATCCCTTGTGTTCGCCGAAGGCGCGCAACGCGCCCGGACCTTTGGTCGCATCGCGCACCAGCGTGCCCTCGAGGGGGCCGTAAAGCAGGCTCGGATCACCGGAGATCGTGCCATCCGGTCCGATGAGCGAGTCCTCCGGCACGGGCTTGCCCCCCTGTGAGGCGACCAGCACCTTGCCTTCCGCCACGCGGGATGTGGCGAAATCGAGGACGAGCGGTTCGGCGCCGGGACGGGGACAAGCGATGCAGACCGGGTTGGTGGAGAAACGCCGCTCGACGCCGCCAAAGGGGGCGACGAGTTCGCCACCGGCGACATTGACGAAATGTAATGATACCAGTCCCGCGGCGGCAGCCCGTTCTCCGAAGTCGCCGATCCGTCCGAGATGTCCCGCACGCCGCAGGGCGATCGCAGCCAGACCATGGGCTTTCGCCTTTTCGATGCCGAGATCGACGGCAAGCGGCCCCACCGTCTGGCCGAAACCGCGATTGCCATCCACCAGCGCATGGGTGGGGCTTTCGTTGACGATGGTGAGGGTCTGACCCGGCTTCACCGCGCCTTCCTTGAGCCAGGCGATGTAACGCGGCACCCGGATCACGCCGTGACTGTCATGACCGGCGAGATTGGCCGAGACGAGGTAATGGGCGATCCGTTCGGCCTCGTCGCGGGCGCATCCCGCCGCGGTAAAAATATCGGCGATGAAGGCGGTCAGACGGGAAACGGGAATGCGGAGTTCGTTCATGGCAGAGGCTCCTGAGGCGAGACGGGGCAAAGCGACGCGCCATTTATTGCTCATCCCGTCCCGGAAGTCGATCGCGCCTCTCCTGCATAGCTTGCGCGCCAACCTTGGCGGCGGGGCCGATGTCGAGATGTTGGAGGGGTCTGCCGGAGGGCTTTTTCTCGATGGAGAACGCGGGGGGAAGGAAAAGAGGGGGGAAGGAAAAAGTGTGCGGTCGTGGGAAAAACGGAAAAAGAGTATTTGCCAAGAAAAAATTCTTGCGTTAGAGACCGACGCACACCATAGGAACAGCGGGCGCATCGAAGGCCCGCAACCCTCGAGATCAGGGAGAAAAAAATGGCACGTACCACATCCGCTCGCGGCGCACGTACCGGAGCGCGCAGCAAGGCCAAGACCACGGTGACGGCGAAAAAGACTTCGGCGGCGAGCCCGGCGAAGCGGGGCCGGCCGCCGAAAGCGGCGACGCGCACGGCGGCAAGCCCGCGGCGCAGCACCACGGCCACCAAACTCGCGAAGACGGTGGCCAAGGTAGCGCGCAAGGTGAGCAGCGTCGCA
Source organism: Acidicaldus organivorans (assembly GCA_000759655.1). Lineage (GTDB taxonomy): Bacteria > Pseudomonadota > Alphaproteobacteria > Acetobacterales > Acetobacteraceae > Acidicaldus > Acidicaldus organivorans. The sequence goes on from KN173976.1 coordinate 2,052, forward strand.
GCGAAGAAGAGTGTGACGGCGACGGCGCTCAAGGGCGCGCTCGCCACCCGCGTCGAGGATCTGGAAAAGAAGTTCGGTTCGTTACGGACGCGCTATTCCGAACTCAAGCGCCAGGTCGCTGAGCTTGCCGCGCGTCTCGGACACGGCGAGGCGGATGGGGCGGCGGAAGCCCCGGCACGCAGCACCACGGGCCGCAAGCGCACAGGCGGCCGGCGTCGCGCCCAGCAGACGATGAGCGCAGCGGAAGAGGCAGCGGCGCTTGAGGCGAGCGAAACCGGGGCGTGAGGCGAGCCTTGCCGCGCGCCGCCCGCGACTGACTTGCGAAGGGCCGCCGCCGAGGCGGCCCTTTTGTTTGCGACGCATGTTTGCTGCGGACTCTTCCCGCCATGCTTCGGCGCGCCTTGCTTTGAAGGCGCGAGCTGCTCTGTAGGCGTCCTCAGTGGCGCGGATGAAGGGCGCTTGATTTGACCCGCGATTTTCCCACCTTCAGGGAGGAACGGGTAGGGGACGATGCATCACTGGCTCATCGTGCATGCGCCGCTGTGGCGGGCAGGGCTCTTTTTCGCAGCCCTCCTCGGATTGGCGATGCTCGAGAGCCTCGCGCCGCGCCGGCCCCGCCTTTTACCCCGCCACGCCCGCTGGCCGGCCAATCTCGCCATCACGTTTCTCAATGGGCTGATCGTGGGGATCATTCCACTCGGTCCGCTCGGGGTCTCCCTTCTTGCTGCGGAAGAAGGGATCGGTCTTTTCCATGCCCTGCGCGTCTCCCCCCTTCTTGCCGCAGTCGGCGGATTCCTGCTCCTCGATTTCGCCATCTACGTCCAGCACGTGCTTTTCCATGCCCTTCCCGTGCTGTGGCGGCTCCATCGCATGCATCACGCCGATCCCGAGCTCGACGTCACGACGGGAGCGCGTTTCCACACCTTCGAGATCATTCTCTCCGCCCTTTATAAAATGGCGGTGATCGCGGCCTTCGGCATCGCCCCGCTCGTCGTGGTGATTTTCGAGGCCGTGCTCAATCTCACCTCGATGTTCAACCACGCCAATCTCGCCCTGCCGCCGCGATTGGAGACGGGACTGCGCTGGGTGCTGGTCACGCCCGACATGCACCGTGTCCATCACTCCGTTCATCCGGAGGAGACCAACAGCAATTTCGGGTTCAATCTGCCTTGGTGGGACCGGCTGTTCGGCACCTACCGGAAAGAACCGCGCGAGGGACATGAACGGATGCGGCTTGGTCTTCCCTATTTCCGCACCGACGCCGATCGCGGTTTTTGGCGGATGTGGCTGATCCCGTTTCGTGCCCCCGAAAGCGATCCCTATCCGATGGGAGGGGAGGACGGGACGCGGTGAAATCAGCCCGGATTTTGCTTTTCCTGCTGCTCGCTGGTCTCATCGGCGCGGCTTTTTTCTTCCGCGCCCGGCTCAACCTCGACACGCTGCATGAAGCGCTCGCCGCCGCCGGTTGGGGTGCGCCCTTCCTGTTCGTCGCCGCGTATGCGCTGGCCACCATCGCCTTTTTGCCCGGTGCGGCCTTCAGCCTCGCTGGAGGGTTCCTCTTCGGCCCGCTCTGGGGTACGGCGCTCAGCCTCACCGGCGCGCTCAGCGGGGCTTCCGCGGCATTTCTCATCGCCCGCTACCTCGCCCAGGATTGGGTGCAGCGGCGGGCGCGGGGGATGCTCGCCACGCTGCTCGAAGGCATCGCCGAGGAAGGATGGCGCTTCGTGCTCTGGGTGCGGCTCGTCCCGCTCTTTCCCTTCAACCTGCTCAATTACGCGCTGGGCCTCACCACCCTCCCGTTTCCCTCTTATTTTTGGGCGAGCGCGCTGGGGATGGCGCCGGGCGCTTTCGTCTATAACTGGCTCGGCTATAGCGGAGAAAGATGGACCCGCGAAGGAGGGGACGTGATGCGTGACGTGCTGATCGGTCTGGCCCTGGCGGCGAGCCTGCTGCTCATCCCGTCTCTCTGGCGCCGGCTGCGGCGGCGCTGGCAATGGGTTGAGGCGTCCGAGCTCGCCCGCTGGCTCAAGGAAAAGCGCTCCTGCACCATCATCGATGTGCGGAGTGCGCCGGAGCTGCGCACCCTGCCGCCGATCCGCGGGGCGCGGCACGTGCCGCTCGATCAGTTGCGGCGGGAGGCAGCCTCCCTGCGCGCTTCCTGCCGGGACGCGCCGGTGGTGCTGGTCTGCCACAGCGCCCGGCGCGCCGCCTTCGCCGCCGATCTCCTCTGCGGCCCCGACGGAGGCGAGGTCTTCGTGCTGCGCGGCGGGATGATGGCTTGGCAGGCGGTGCCGAAAGATCAGGGGAACAGGCAGGATAAGCGCCACCGCTGAGGCGCGCCCGCCCCTCCGATTGCATCCATCGCATATCCGGTTTGAAACGTGATCTCTACGTGCTTCGATATAACAAAGGAAGCTTGACCATGCGAAACTGATGTCTTAGACATCAGAACATGGGTCAGATCTCCAAACACGCGTTTTTGCCGCCCCGTCTCTTGGGGCTCGGCATGCTCGCCCCGGCGGAGCCCTGCGCCTCATGATCAGCGCTGGCCAGTTGCGCGCCGCCCGCGCCCTGCTGGGCTGGGATCAGCGGCGTCTTGCCGAGGCATCGGGGCTCTCCCTCCCCACCATCCAGCGGATGGAGGCGAGCGAGGGCGTCATCCGCGGCAATGTCGAGTCGCTGATGAAGCTGATCGCTGCCCTCAATGCCGCCGGGATCGAACTCATCGGCGAGGGGGCGGTGAGCAGCGGCGGCGGGCGTGGCGTGCGGCTCAAGCAGAGCGCCAAATGAGCGCGCTCGCTTTTCCGGCATTGGGCTTGGCCGCCCTGCTTTGGCTGACCGCCGCCATGCTCGGTGCGATCGCGAGCCCAAGGCGGGGGAGATCCCTCGTCTACGGGCTGAGCGCGCTTGGCGCCTTTTTGGGGGTTTTTGCCGGGCTTGGTGTCCTTTTTCAGGGCGCCGTGCTGACCCAGAGCCTGCCTTTGGGTCTTCCCGGGGCGCGCTCCCTGTTGCGGCTCGATGCATTGAGCGGGTTTTTCCTCGCCGTCGTCGATGGCGGGGGCGTGTTCGCGAGCCTTGCCGCGCTTTCGCTCGAGGATGCCGAACCGCGGCGCGTCTCCCCCTTTTTCCCGCTCTTCCTCGGCGCGATGAGCCTCACTCTTCTTGCCGCCGATTCCTACACGTTTCTCCTCGGCTGGGAGGGGATGTCGGTCGCTTCCTGGGCGTTGGTGGTGGCTGAGCCCCGGCGTGAGGGAACGGTGGAAGCGGGCTATGTCTACCTGATGATGGCGAGCGCGGGCACGCTCGCCCTTCTCGCTGCGTTCGTTCTGCTTGGCATCGGCGGCCGCCTCGCCCCGCCCCCCCTCGCACCGGGGGCGGGAGCGCTCGCGCTTGCTCTCACCCTCGTCACGCTCGGCACCACGTCCAAGGCGGGCCTCGTGCCGCTCCATGTCTGGCTGCCGCTCGCCCATCCCGCCGCGCCGTCGCAGGTCTCGGCGCTGATGAGCGGGGTGATGACCAAGGTCGCCGTCTATGCCTTTCTCCGCCTCGTCTTCGACGTGATCCTCCCTACCGGCGCCGCACCGATCAATGCGCTCGCTGGAGCGATCATCCTGCTCGGTGTGCTTTCGGCATTGCACGGCGTGCTTTCGGCGTTGATGCAACATGATCTAAAGCGCCTGCTCGCTTTCCACACCGTAGAAAACATCGGGATCATTTTCCTCGGCATCGGATTCGCGCTGCTCTTTGAGAAGAGCGTTCCTGCCGCGGCCGCCCTTGCGCTGGCCGCCGCGCTTTTTCACGTCCTCAACCATGCCCTGTTCAAGACGCTCCTCTTCCTCGGCGCAGGCGTGGTCCGGGAGAGCGCGGGCAGCGCCGATATGGAAAAACTCGGCGGCCTGATCCACCGCGCCCCACGCCTCGCTTTCGCTTTCCTCATCGGGACCATGGCGATCTCGGCCTTGCCGCCCTTGAACGGCTTCGTCTCCGAGTGGCTGGCTTTCCAGGCCATGCTGCAAACGCCGCGCCTGGGGAGCTCGCCGCTCGCGCTCCTCGGTCCGCTCGCCGCGGCGGCCCTCGCGCTTGCCGCCGCGCTCGCCGCCGCCTGTTTCGTCAAAGCCTATGGCATCACTTTCCTCGGTCGGGCGCGCTCTCCGCGTGCCGGAGCGGTGGTGGAGGCAGGGCGAGCGGCCCTTGCCGCCCTCTTTGGCCTTGCCGCGCTTTGCGTGATTTTTGGCATCCTGCCTGGGCCCGTGCTCCGGGCGCTCGGCCCCGTCGTCACCGGGCGCCTCGGCAGCGCGGGGGTTCCGCAAGTTTCTCTCAGTGCGGGCCTCAGCGTAAGCCCCATCCCCGGCGCGCCTCCCCATTACGCGGGGCTCGCCCTCGGTTTCGCTCTCGCAATCTTCATGCTGCTGCCAGCCCTTCTCCTGCGCCGGCGGGGCGCGCCCCCGCGGCGGGGACCCGCCTGGGATTGCGGTTTTCCCGACCCCTCGCCCGCCACCCAATACTCTGCCGGAGGGTTCGCAGCACCGATCCGCCGCGTCTTCGGCCCACTCGTCTTCGCCGCGCGGGAGCGGGTCGAGATGCCGCCCCCCGGCGCGCTCACGCCGGCCCATTTCGAGGTCCGTCTCCGGGACCTGGTGTGGGAGGGGATCTACCGTCCGCCCATCCGTCTCGTCCTCGCCCTCGCCGATCGCCTCAATCCGCTGCAGTTCCTCACCGTGCGGCGATATCTCGGCATCGTCTTCGGCCTGCTCGCCGCCCTTCTCCTCGTCGTCGCCCTATGGACATGACCTCCACCTTCCTCATCGAGGCGGCGCAGGCGCCCTTCGTCCTCCTCGCCGCCCCCGCGCTGGCCGGCCTCGTCCGCACCCTGAAGGCACGCCGGCTCGGCCGCCGCGGCCCTTCGCTGCTTCAGCCCTACCGCGATCTCCTCCGTCTCTTCCGCAAGCGCCTCGTGCTGGCCGAGNGCGGCGCAGGCGCCCTTCGTCCTCCTCGCCGCCCCCGCGCTGGCCGGCCTCGTCCGCACCCTGAAGGCACGCCGGCTCGGCCGCCGCGGCCCTTCGCTGCTTCAGCCCTACCGCGATCTCCTCCGTCTCTTCCGCAAGCGCCTCGTGCTGGCCGAGACCGCCTCGCCCCTCTTTCGCGCCGCGCCCTACGGCGTCTTCGCGGCGAACGCACTCGCCGCACTGCTCGTCCCCACCTTCGCCACGCCGCTTCCTTTCGGAGGCGATCTGATCACGCTCGTGGGTCTCCTCGGCCTCGGCCGCTTCCTGCTTGCTCTCGCCGGACTCGATGTGGGCACCGCCTTCGGCGGGATCGGGGCGAGCCGCGAGGTGATGATCGCGGCCCTCGCCGAGCCCGCCCTTCTCCTCGTGGTGTTCATCCTGGCGAGCCTCGGCGGCAGCACCGACATCCCGGCGCTCGCCGCAAGCCTCGGCGCGGGAGGGCTGCGCGTCTCGCTCGGCTTTGCGCTGCTCGCGTTGGCCATGGTGGCGCTCGCCGAATGCGGGCGCATCCCGATCGACAATCCCGCCACCCATCTCGAGCTCACCATGGTGCATGAGGCGATGGTCCTCGAATATGGCGGGCGTCACCTCGCCCTCATCGAATGGGCTGCCGCCCTCAAACTCCTCGTCTATTTCACCCTCATCGCCGCCCTCTTCGTCCCCTGGGGCCTCGCCACACCGCCCTGGACGGCGCCCGCCCTGCTCTTCGGGGCGATCGCCGTCCTCGGCAAGATCACGATCGGAGCCGCCCTGCTCGCCCTGGTCGAAACCTCGCTCGCCAAGATGCGGGTCTTCCGCGTCCCCGACTTTCTCGCGGTCGCCCTCATGCTCGGCGCGCTCGGCGTGCTCCTCCTCTTCTTCGCCCAGGTTTTCGCGAGCGAAGGACTTTAGGACGATGGCATTCGCCCTCGATCTCGACCGGCTTCTCGCGGGTGGGCTGCTGCTGATGAGCTTCCTCCTCCTCTATCAGGACCGCCTCGGCAGCCTGATCGACCTCTTCGCCTTCCAGGCGCTGCTGCTGGCGCTCGCCGTGAGCTGGCAGGCCCATCTGCAGGATGCCCCCCATCTCCTCATCGCCGCCTCGCTCGCCCTCATCGTCAAGAGCCTGATCATCCCCGGGGCGCTCCGCCGCATCATCGCGCGGCTCGGGATCCGGAACGAGATCGAAACGGCTCTGAGCGTGCCGCAAAGCCTCCTCCTCGGGCTTGCCCTCACCGCGCTCGCCCTCATCACCACCGCGCGCCTCACCCCCGCCGCCGCCGCGCTCGCCCGCGAGGACGTCGCCTTCGCGCTCGCCGTGGTGCTGCTCGGCCTCCTGATCATGGTCGGGCGGCGCAATGCCATCGCCCAGGTGGTAGGGTTCATGTCGCTCGAAAACGGCCTCGTGCTCGCCGCGAGCGGGGCGCGCGGCATGCCGCTCGTGGTCGAGATCAGCACCGCGCTCGCCGTGCTGATCAGCCTGATCGTGACCGGCGTCTTCATCTTCCGCATCCGCGAGCGCTTCGATACGGTCGATGTCGCCGCTCTCGAGCCGCATCAGGGAGAACGCGGATGAGCGCGGCTCTCCTCATTCTCATCCCCCTCCTCCCGGCGCTGGCGGCCCTGGTGCTCTTCGTCATCCGCGCCGAGACGCTCGCCCGCCTCCTCAATATCGGGACGAGCGCGGCGATGCTCGCTGCGTCCCTTGCCCTCGCCCTGAGCCCCGCGCCGCGGCGGGCGGGATTCCTCGCCGCCGATGGCTTGAGTCTCTTCTTCCTGCTGCTGAGCGCCTTCATCGGCGCCACCTCCAGCCTGTTCAGCGACGGCTATCTCGCCCTCGAGCGCCGCGCCGGGCGTCTATCGGCCCGCGGGCGGCGTCTCTATCACGCCATGTTCCAGGGGCTGATGGCCTCGCTCGCCCTCGCCCTGCTCGCCGATGGCACCGGGATGATGTGGTTCGGCATCGAGCTCGGCACGCTGAGCGCGGTGTTGATCGTCGGCCTCTACCGCACCCCTGCCGCGCTCGAGGCCGCGTGGAAATATTTCATCCTCGGCAGCGTCGGCATCGCGCTCGCCCTTTTCGGCACCATCCTGCTTTATCTCGCGGCGGCATCGGTGGTGGGCGAGGGGAGTGCCGCGATGCGCTGGGACGTGCTGCTCGCCCACGCCCGCGCCTTCGATCCGGGGCTGATGGACCTGGCCTTCGTCTTCCTCTTCCTCGGCTACGGAACCAAGGCCGCCCTGGTGCCGCTCCATGCCTGGCTCGCCGATGCGCATGCCGAAGGTCCGACCCCAGTCTCCGCGGTCCTCTCCGGGCTTCTGCTCAACGTCGCCTTCTACGCCATCATCCGCTTCAAGGGGATTTTCAACGCCAATCCGGCGGCGCTCGCCCCTCAGCCGATCATGATCGGACTGGGGCTGCTGAGCCTCCTTTTCGCCGCGCTGATGCTCTATCGGCGGCGCGATCTCAAGCGCTTCTTCGCCTATTCCTCGATCGAGCACATGGGCCTGCTCGCCTTCGGCTTCGGGCTTGGGGGCGCGGCCGCCAATTTCGCCGCGCTCTGGCATCTCCTCATGCACGGCCTTACCAAATCGGCGCTCTTCTTCCTCACCGGCCGCCTCGCCCAGCTCCGCGGCAGCCAGAAGATCGCCGATCTCGGCGGGCTCACCGCGACTCACCCCCGGCTCGGCGTGCCGCTCGCCATCGGCATGCTCGCCATCGCGGGGCTGCCGCCTTTCGGCCTCTTCGCAAGCGAGTTTCTCCTCATCAGCGCCACGCTCCGCACCGCCACCGCCTGGCTCGCACTGCCGCTCGTGCTCGGGCTGCTGCTTGCGGCAGGCGCTCTCCTGCTCCGCCTTGGCGCGCTCGCTTTCCCGACATCCGCCGCCGTGCCCGCTCCCGCGCAACGGGGGGGCGCGCGCGAGACCTCCTGGCGCACGGTGGGGCCGGCGCTCCTCCATCTCGCGCTCGTTCTCTGGGCGGGGCTTGCCATGCCGGGGCGGCTCGCCGCCTGGCTCGATGTACTGGCGCATGGCATCGGCTGAGGAGGGGGGACGATGACGGAGCAGATCCCGCTTTCAGCCGAATTCGCCGCCCTCCTCGGCCCCGCCCCGCCCTGGCCGGTCACGGCGGTGACGCCTGCGCTCTGGGAGGAGGCGGTGGCGGCGCTCGCCGCGGGAGGGCTTACCCTCTTCGGCCTTTGGGGAGAGCGCTGCGCCGAAGGAGAGACTTGGGTGCGGATGGCGCTCCTCGACGAAGCGATGGGACGGCTCGGCGTCATCGCCCTGCCGCTCGATGCGCCGCGCTATCCCGCCCTTTCTCTGCGCCTTCCCGCCGCGCTTCGCCTCGAGCGGGCGCTTTTCGATCTCACCGGTATTCTCCCCGAGGGACTGCCTGATCCGCGCCCGTGGCTCGATCACGGGCGCTGGGGTCTTTCCCATCCGTTGGCGCCCTCCCCCGGCGCGGCGCGCCTTCCTGCCCCTTACGCCTTTCTTCCCGCCGAAGGGGAGGGGGTGCACCAGATCCCGGTGGGGCCGGTCCATGCCGGGATCATCGAGCCCGGCCATTTCCGCTTCAGCGTGGTGGGCGAGACGGTGGTGCGGCTCGAGGAACGGCTCGGCTACACCCATCGCGGCATCGAGGCGCTGATGGGCGCGCGCGCGCCCGGCGAGGGCCTCGCGCTCGCCGGGCGGGTGAGCGGGGACAGCGTGGTGGCGTATCAATGGGCCTTCGTCCAGGCCCTGGAGGCGGCCTCTGGCGTCGCGGTGCCGCGCCCGGCCTCGGCGCTCCGCGCCCTTCTCCTCGAGCTCGAGCGGCTCGCCCTTCATCTCGGCGACATCGGGGCGATCGCCCAGGACGCCGCCTTCGCCCCGCTTCCGGCGCGGGCTGCGGTGCTGCGCGAGGACGTCCTGCGCGCGGCGGCGGATCTTTTCGGACACCGGCTGCTGCGCGACGTGATCGTGCCGGGGGGTGTGGCGGGTGGCCTCGACCGCGAGGGCAAGGCGCGGCTCGCGGATCTCGCTGCGACCCTCCGTGCCGAGCTCGCGCGGCTTCTCGCCCTCTATGAGCGCACCAATTCGCTCGAAGACCGCACGCTGGGGACCGGCCGCACCGTTCCCGCCCTCGTCCGCCGCTTTGGCGCGGGCGGCTTCATCGGCCGTGCCGCGGGCCGCAGCTTCGATGCCCGCCACCTCGATCCCCTTTATCAGCCGCTCGGGCTTCGTATTCCGGTGCTCACCGGCGGTGACGTCGATGCGCGCCTTCGTCTGCGCTTTCTCGAAGCCGCGGCAAGCCTCGATCTCATCGCGCGGCTGCTCCCCGACATTGCCGAGGGCCCGGTCGGAGCGCCCATGCCCCAAGCGGCGACCGGGGAGGGGGTGGGGCTCACCGAGGGGTTTCGCGGCGACGTCCTCGTCTGGCTCCGCCTCGAAGAGGGGCGGATCGCGCGGGCCCATCTGCGCGATCCCTCCTGGTTCCAGTGGCCGCTGCTCGAGGCGGCGATCGAGGGGAACATCGTCGCCGACTTTCCCCTCTGCAACAAATCGTTCAACTGCGCCTATGCGGGGCACGATCTTTGATGCGATCCGCGGAAGGGGGTGACCGATGCCAACCCGCTCGCGTTTTGGCCGTCTCTTCACTCGGCTCCTGACCGAGGCCCCGCCGCCCGCCGC
>KN173976.1:11799-14718 GCA_000759655.1 Acidicaldus organivorans
CGATCCGGCGCTCGACGCACTCGCCCAGGCCATGCGGCGGGCAGTGCGGGCGCGGCTCGGGCGGTCGCTTGCCATCCGCGAGGTCGATGCGGGCTCGTGCAATGGCTGCGAGCTTGAGATCAACGCGCTTGCCAACCCCTATTACGATCTCGAGCGCTTCGGTCTCCGCTTCGTCGCCTCACCGCGCCATGCCGACGTGCTCCTCGTCACCGGCCCGGTGGCGCTCAACATGCGCGAGGCTTTGCTGCGCACCTATGAGGCCGCCCCTGATCCGAAATGGGTGGTGGCGGTGGGCGACTGCGCCAAGGATGGCGGGTGTTTTCGCGGCAGTTACGCGGTTGCCGGCGGGGTGGCGGCGGTGCTGCCGGTCGATCTCGTCATCCCCGGCTGCCCGCCGAGCCCGCACGAGCTGCTCGCGGGGCTCCGCGCCCTTCTCGAGGTGAATGCGGCGGCCCGTTGAGCGTTTCGCCTCCGGAACGGAGAGGGGTCACGGGTAGGCAGGCGCGCTTTCCGCCACATCGAGGGCGCGGCGCGCCACCTCGCGGAAGAGCTTGCCCCGCTCGAGCGCCCCGGCATCGGCGGCGTTGCCTTGCAGCGCCCGGGCATAGACCCCGGCGAGAATGGCGGCGAGCCGGAACATGGAAAAGACGATCATGTAGGTGAGGCCGCTCACCTCCCCGCGTCCGGCGCGTTCGGCATAGCGCGTCACGTAGTCCCGCTCGCCGATCTCGCCTACAACATCCTCACCTACTACCTTCCCGAGGCAGCCGGCGCGTTCGGCATAGCGCGTCACGTAGTCCCGCTCGGCGGGAATGCCGAGTGTGGTGGGATCGAGCGCGCCGAACCCGCCGGCTGCCTCGGGAAGGTAGTAGGTGAGGATGTTGTAGGCGAGATCGGCGAGCGGGACTACGTGACGCGCTATGCCGAACGCGCCGGCTGCCTCGGGAAGGTAGTAGGTGAGGATGTTGTAGGCGAGATCGGCGAGCGGGTGGCCGAGCGTGGAGAGCTCCCAGTCGAGCACGGCGAGGATGCGGGGGGCAGCCGGATCGAACAGCAGATTGCCCAGGCGGAAATCGCCATGCACCAGCGCGGTCTCGTCGGCGGGCGGGGTGTGGCTTCCGAGCCAGGCGATGAGCGCGTCCATTTCCGGCGAGGGCTCGGGGGGGGCGGCCTGGTATTGCTGCGTCCAGCGACGGATCTGGCGGGCGACATAGGCCTCCGGTTTGCCGTAATCGGCAAGCCCCAGTGCGGCCGGATCGAGCCGGTGCAGGGCGGCAAGCACCCGGTTCATGTCGTCATACATCGCCGCACGGTCGGCCGGGCCGAGACCGGGCAGGGCGCGGTCGGCATAGACGCGGCCCGGGATGTAATCCATGAGATAAAAGATCTGGCCGATGACGCTCTCATCGGTGCAGAGGAGATGGACATGCGGCACCGGAATGCCTGTTCCAGAGAGCGCCTTGATCACCCGGTATTCGCGATCGACGGCATGCGCGGAGGGAAGGAGCGGGCCGGGCGGCTTCTTGCGCAGGACGAACTGGCGCGGGCCGAACTGGATGTGGAAGGTGGGGTTCGACTGCCCGCCCTGGAACTGGCGGACCGCGAAGGGCTCCGCCCTCTCGCCGAACGTGGCTTCGAGCCAGGATTTGAGCCGCGCCTCGTCGAAACGGTGATTGGGCAGCACCGGCACGAGCTTGGGGATGCCGTCGGTCATGTCTCCTCCCGCCTTGGCGTCTTCTCGTGCGCCCCATTCTGCCCCTCTCCGTTCCACCGAGGCAAGCGGCGGTGAGGTGAGCCGCGGTCAGGAGAGGGTGGGGGCGGTGCCGAGCAGGGCGGCGAGTTCGGCGAACCCCTCCTCGAGGGGGGAGGGCTCGTTTTGTCCCTGGGCGAGGAAGGCCTCGAGGTGGGCGCCGAGATCGAGGATGGCGTCGAACTCGCCATTGCGGCCCTTTTCATAGACGCCCATTTCCCAGAGCCTGCGGATCTCGCCGTAGCGGGCGAGCAGGGCGCGCCCGCGCTGGGCGAGCGCCATCTCCTCGGGCGGCGTGACCTGGCTCATGGTGCGCGAGAGCGAGCGCAACACGTCGATCGGCGGGTAGCGGCCTGCCTCGGCGATGCGGCGGGAGAGGACGATATGGCCATCGAGGATGCCGCGCACCGCATCGGCGATCGGCTCGTCATGGTCATCGCCATCGACCAGCACCGTATAAAGCCCGGTCACCTGCCCCGCCGTGCCGTCCTTTTGCTCGCGCCCCGGCCCGGCCCGCTCCAGCAGGCGGGGGAGTTCGGTGAAGACCGAGGGCGGAAAGCCGCGGGCGGCGGGGAATTCGCCCGAAGAAAGGGCGATTTCACGCAAAGCCTGGCAGAAGCGGGTGAGGCTGTCCATGACGAGGAGCACCGAGCGCCCCTGGTCGCGGAAATATTCGGCGATGGTGGTCGCGGCATAGGCGCAGTCGCGGCGGAGCAGGGGAGGCGCGTCGGACGTGGCGACCACCACCACGCTACGCCCCGCCTTTTCGGCGCCGAGATGCTCCTCGATGAATTCGCGCACCTCGCGCCCCCGCTCGCCGATCAGGGCGAGCACCACCACGTCGCACACCGCGAAACGGGCGATCATCGAAAGGAGGGTCGATTTGCCGATGCCGCTCGCTGCGAAAAGCCCGAGCCTTTGGCCGAGGGCCGCGGTGGCGAAGACGTTGAGTGCCTTCACGCCGAGATCGAGCCTGCCGCCCAGGCGGGCCCGTTCGGTGGCGAGCGGCGGATTGGCGCGGAGGGGGCGCAGTTCCCCTCCTCGGGGGAGGTGGCCGCGCCCGTCGATCGGGCGGCCCAGGGGATCGACCACCCGCCCGAGCCAGGCCTCGCTCACCGCGAGCCCGCCGAAATCCTCGAACGGATTAGGCTGGCCGCGGAGCAGGGCGC
>KN173976.1:15108-15605 GCA_000759655.1 Acidicaldus organivorans
GCCGAAGCCCACGATTTCGGCAAGCCAGGTCTCGCCATCGGCCTCGATCCGCACCCGCTGGCCGATGCCAGCGAGGGCGGAGAGCCCGGCGATTTCCACCGAAAGCCCCGCGACCCCCACCACCCGTCCGGCGATCTCGTAAACGGGGACGGCGCCGAGCGCGTCGTTGAGGGCCTCAAGCCTCGCGAGCATGTCTTCACGCATGGGGCGAACTTACCCCGCGCTCCCTTAAGGAGCGGTAAAGGGGCGGAGCGAAGGGCGCGACGCGGGAGAGGGGGGACGGAAGAAGAAGCGGATAAAGAAACCGGGGAGGGTGCCGTCCTCCCCGGCTTCGTTTTACCGACGGATCGGAAGATCGATGAGCCGGCGCTCAGCCCCCCATCCATTTGGCGAGGATGGCGAGCAGCAGCAGGGCCACGATGTTGGTGATCTTGATCATCGGGTTGACCGCGGGCCCGGCGGTGTCCTTGTACGGATCACCCACCGTGTCGCCCGTC
>KN173976.1:15758-18160 GCA_000759655.1 Acidicaldus organivorans
ATTCCCCTCCTCGATGTATTTCTTGGCGTTGTCCCACGCCCCGCCCCCCGAGGTCATCGAAATGGCGACGAAGATCCCGGTGACGATGGTGCCGAGCAGCATCGCGCCCAGGGCGCGGAACCCGGCGGAAGGCCCGCCGATCGCGTCGATCACGAAGAAGAGCACGATCGGGGCGAGCACCGGGAGCAGGGAGGGCGCGATCATCTCGCGGATGGCGGCGCGGGTGAGGAGATCGACCGCACGGCCATATTCGGGCCGCGCCTTCCCCTCCATCAGCCCGCTGATCTCGCGGAACTGCCGCCGCACCTCGACCACCACCGCGCCCGCGGCGCGGCCCACCGCGGTCATGCCGAGCGCCCCGAAGAGATAGGGGAGCAGGCCGCCGATGAAGAGCCCGATCACCACGAAGGGATCGGAAAGCTCGAACCGCACGTCGAGATGGGGGAAATAGTGGCTGAGGTCCTGGGTGTAGGCGGCGAAGAGGACGAGCGAGGCAAGCCCCGCCGAGCCGATCGCATAGCCCTTGGTCACCGCCTTGGTGGTGTTGCCCACCGCATCGAGCGCATCGGTGGTCACCCGCACCTCCTTGGGCAGATCGGCCATCTCGGCGATGCCGCCCGCATTGTCGGTGACCGGCCCGTAGGCGTCGAGCGCCACGATCATCCCGGCAAGCGCCAGCATGGTGGTGGCGGCCAGCGCGAGCCCGTAGAGCCCGGCGGTGAGGGTCGCGGCGATGATGCCAGCCGAGATCACGATCACCGGGGCGGCGGTCGCCTCCATCGAGACGGCGAGCCCCTGGATGACGTTGGTGCCATGCCCGGTGGTCGAGCTCAGCGCGATCGCCCGCACCGGCCGGTAGGCGGTCGAGGTGTAGTATTCGGTGATCCAGACGATGAGGCCGGTGACGATGAGCCCGATCAGCGCGCAGAGGAAGAGCCCGCCCCCGGTGATGGAAGTGCCGAGGGAGGTGGCGATCGGGGTGGAGAAGCCCACCATCAGCGCGATGACCACGGCGATCGCCACCACCGAAATGATCCCGGTGGTGATCAGGCCGCGATAGAGGGCGCGCATGATGTTGCCGTCGGGACCAAGGCGGACGAAGAACGTCCCGGCGATCGAGGCGGCGATGCAGACGCCCCCGATGAGGAGGGGTAGCAGCAGCAGCCAGTCGCGCGCCGCGCCGGTGAAGTAGATCGCCCCGAGCAGCATGGTGGCGACCACGGTGACGACGTAGGTCTCGAAGAGGTCGGCCGCCATGCCGGCGCAGTCGCCGACATTGTCCCCCACATTGTCGGCGATCACCGCCGGGTTGCGGGGATCGTCCTCCGGGATGCCGGCCTCGACCTTGCCGACCAGGTCGGCCCCCACATCGGCGCCCTTGGTGAAGATGCCGCCGCCCAGGCGGGCGAAGATCGAAATGAGCGAGGCGCCGAAGGAGAGCGCCACCATCGCCTCCATCACCGGGCGGAGCTCATCGCCATAGGAGGCGCGGAGGATGAGGTAGTAGAGCGTCACGCCGAGGAGGGCGAGGCCCACCACCAGGAGCCCGGTGATGGCGCCGGCCTTGCAGGCGAGCGAGAGCCCGGCGCTGAGCCCGCTCTTGGCCGCCTCGGCGGGGCGCACATTGGCCCGCACCGAGACGTTCATCCCGACATAGCCTGCGGTCGCCGAGAGCACCGCACCGATGAAATAGCCGATCGCCACCCGCACCCGAGGGTGAGGCCGAGCAGGATGAGGATGACGAGACCGACCCCGGCGATGGTCGTGTATTGGCGGTTGAGATAGGCGCGCGCCCCTTCCTGGATGGCGCTGGCGATTTCCTGCATGCGTTCGGTGCCCGCGGGCGCGGCGAGCACCTCCTGCGCGGTGCGCCACCCATAGACGAGGGCGGCGAGCCCGCAAAGAATGACGATCAGTTCGGCGAAAAACATGCGGTGTCGTTTCCTTTTATTGTGTTGCGCAATGACGGGGGTTCCGGACGGGCCCCAAGGCTGGATGGGACAAGCCTAAAGGAGGGATGCCGCCCCATGCAAGGCTTTATCTCCAGGCAAGGCTTCATGCCGTAAGCTGTGGAGAAAACGGAACGGAAAAAACGAACGCCCGGCCGTCATCGGGCCGGGCGGAGAGCGAGCCGAAAAAAACGGAAAGAGAAAAAGCGGGACTACTCGGCGGCCACGCCTTTCGCCTCCACATAGGCGGCGGCCGCTCTCATGATCGAAGCCTTGGCCTCCTCGGGGCCGGCCCAGCCACGCACCTTAACCCATTTCCCCTCTTCGAGGTCCTTGTAGCGGGAGAAGAAGTGCTCGATCACCTGGCGGTTGATCACCGGCAGATCGTCGATTGTCGCCACGTGCTGGTATTGCGGATGGATCTTGTCGTGGGGCACGGCGATCACCTTCTCG
>KN173976.1:18191-20523 GCA_000759655.1 Acidicaldus organivorans
CGAGCGGGTCGCCATCGGCGGCGAGCGTGCCCGGCATGAAACCGTAGGCGGCGGGGTAGGTCATCGGCGTGAACAGGAAGCGATCGACCAGGACCGCGCCCGACTCCTTGTCCACCTCATACTTCACCGACGAGCCTTGAGGTATCTCAATGACCACGTTGATGTCCTCGGGGATGTTCCGCCCTGGGGTGATTTTGCCGATATCCATGACCCACCTCGTGATTGTGCGGTGCAGCAAGGTGGGCACCATACGCGCGCGCCGCCCCTCTTGCCAATCCCCTTCGCAGCGGCAAAGAGGAAAAGGTGCCATGCGCCTGTAGCTCAATTGGTCAGAGCGGGCCGCTCATAACGGCTTGGTTGCAGGTTCGAGTCCTGCCGGGCGCAGGCTCACGGGCGGCGCGCGTGAGGGCGAGTTGGCCGTCCCTTTTCCTTGGGCCGCCTCTCCCCTTCTCGTCGAGGGCGGGTGTCGGCGGAGGTGCCTCCTCGCATTGATGGCGGGCGCGCCGCTCCCTAAATAGGCCCTTCTTCAGCATTCTTCGTCCGGCCCTCGTCCGGTCTTCTGGGAGCCTCCATGCCGAGTTATCAATATATGTTCGTGATGAAGAACCTCACCAAGGCCTATCCGGGCGGGCGTGAGGTATTCCGCGGCATTACGCTTTCCTTCCTGCCCGGCGCCAAGATCGGCGTGATCGGCGTCAACGGGGCGGGCAAATCCACTTTGCTCCGCATCATGGCGGGGATCGACCGCGATTTCGGCGGCGAGGCCTGGGCAGCGGGAGGGGTGCGCGTCGGCTACCTGCCGCAGGAGCCCACCCTCGATCCGGCCAAGACGGTGGGCGAGAACGTGATGGAAGCGTTCGGACCGCTTCTTGCCGCACTCCAGCGCTTCAACGAGATCGCCGCCCGCTTCGCCGAGCCGATGGAGGAGGCCGAAATGGAGGCGCTGCTCGCCGAACAGGCCGAGCTCCAGGCGAAGATCGACGCCGAGGAGGGCTGGGAGCTCGAACGCCGGGTCGAGATCGCGCTCGACGCCCTGCGCTGCCCGCCCGCCGACAGCCCCGTCACCCATCTCTCGGGGGGCGAGCGGCGGCGCGTGGCGCTCTGCCGTCTCCTCCTCGAAAAACCCGACCTCCTCCTGCTCGATGAGCCTACCAACCATCTCGATGCCGAAAGC
Organism: Acidicaldus organivorans; assembly: GCA_000759655.1. GTDB lineage: Bacteria > Pseudomonadota > Alphaproteobacteria > Acetobacterales > Acetobacteraceae > Acidicaldus > Acidicaldus organivorans. The sequence continues at coordinate 19,366 of KN173976.1, forward strand.
GTCGCCTGGCTCGAGCGGACGCTGCGCGAATATCCAGGCACGGTGATCGTCGTCACCCATGACCGCTACTTCCTCGACAACGTCACCGGCTGGATCCTCGAACTCGACCGCGGCCGCGGCATTCCCTACGAGGGCAACTATTCGTCCTGGCTCGAACAGAAGCGCCAGCGCCTCGCCCAGGAGGAGAAGGAGGAGAGCGCGCGCCAGCGGGCGCTCGCCGCTGAACGCGAATGGATCGCGGCGTCCCCCCGCGCCCGCCAGGCCAAGAGCCGGGCCCGCATCGCGCGCTACGAAGAGCTGCTCGCCCGCTCGCAGGACGCGGCCAGCGCCCAGAGTGCGGAGATCGTCATCCCGCCGGGGCCCCGGCTCGGCGAGGTGGTGATCGAGGCCGAGCATCTGCGCAAGGGATTTGGCGATCAGCTCCTCATCGACGATCTGAGCTTCAAGCTGCCGCCGGGCGGCATCGTCGGTGTGATCGGCCCCAATGGCGCGGGCAAGACCACGCTCTTTCGCATGATCATCGGTCAGGAAAAGCCCGATGCCGGGGTCTTGCGCATCGGCGAGACGGTCCGCCTCGGTTATGTGGATCAAAGCCGCGACTCGCTCGATCCCGACAAGACGGTGTGGGAGGAGATCAGCGGCGGCGAGGACGTCATCGTGCTCGGCAAACGCGCCATTCCCTCGCGCGCCTATGTCGCCGCCTTCAACTTCCGCGGCACCGACCAGCAGAAGAAAGTGGGCCAGCTCTCGGGGGGCGAGCGCAACCGGGTCCATCTCGCCAAGATGCTGAAATCGGGGGCCAATGTGCTGCTGCTCGACGAGCCCACCAACGATCTCGACGTCGATACGCTGCGCGCCCTGGAAGAGGCGCTGATGAGCTTCCCCGGCTGCGCGGTGATCATCAGCCACGACCGCTGGTTCCTCGACCGCCTCGCCACCCACATCCTCGCCTTCGAGGGGGACAGCCACGTCGAGTGGTTCGAGGGCAATTTCGAAGCCTACGAGGAGGACAAGCGCCGCCGCCTCGGCGCGGAGGCCACCGAGCCGCACCGCATCCGCTACCGCCCCCTCACCCGCTAGGGGAGGGGATGCGCCCTCCGCCATGACCGCCGCTTCGCCCTCCCGCGCCGTGATCGGCACGGGGCGGCTCATTCTCCG
>KN173976.1:20622-20691 GCA_000759655.1 Acidicaldus organivorans
TCTCCCCGACCTCATCGCGCTCAAGGCCGATCCGCGCGTCTTCGCCGTTATGCTGGGGGGCGTGCGCCG
>KN173976.1:20792-23753 GCA_000759655.1 Acidicaldus organivorans
GCCCGAGGAGACGGAGGCCGAACTCGCCGCCGACATCGCCTTCTGGGGGCGGCGCGGGGTCGGGATGTTCTCGGTGCGCCGGCGCGAGGAGACGGAGGCCGAACTCGCCGCCGACATCGCCTTCTGGGGGCGGCGCGGGGTCGGGATGTTCTCGGTGCGCCGGCGTGAGGATGGGCGTTTCGTCGGCATTGCCGGGATCATGGAACGCCCCGACGGGCGGGGGCTTGCGGTGCGCTTCGCCTTCTGGCCGGAGGCGCGCGGGCAGGGGCTCGCCCGCGAGGCGGCCTTCGCCGCGCTCCGCTTCGCCCACGACGAGGCCGGCATTGCGCGCATCATCGGCATCGCCCGGGCCGACAATTTCGCCTCCCGCATGGTGCTCGGCGGCATCGGCATGCGCGAGACCGAGCGTTTCCAGCGTGCGGGCCAGGAAATGGTGGTCTATGTCAGCGAACGGCGGGGGGTGTTTCGCTGGCAGGGGCCGGTCTGGCCGCCGGAGGCGGGCTGAACCAGGCGGGGAGGGTGGGCGGATCGTCCACCTTCTCCCGCGCCACCATGCTCGCCTCGTGCTGGCGGTAGAGGCTGCGCAACGTGGCGTAGGGGTCGAGGGAACTCCGCTTGATCTGGTCGAGATCGTAGTCGGCGTGTTCGCGCTGATCACCGGCCGAAAAGACGTAGCGGGAGAAGGCGAGCGTGGTCTCGGTGGTGCCGCTCGCAACCCAGATCAAAGGATCGAGCGGCAGCCCGCCCACGAAGGTCGCCGCGGCGCGGGGGTCGGTCGGGCCGAGGAAGGGAAGGAAGGCATAAGGGCCGGACGGCACGCCCCATACCCCGAGCACGATGTCGAGACTGGTCGGGTGGGCGGCATAGCCGAGGCGGCTGGCCACGTCGAAGATCCCGCCCATGCCGAGCGTGGAGTTGGTGAGGAAGCGCATGATGACGTCGCCCGCCCGGCGCGGGTTGCCGCTCAGCACCTGATCGACGAAGATCGAGGGCTGCGAGAGATTGGTGAGGAAATTGTGGACCCCCTCGCGCGCCGTCTGTGGCACGTAATCGTGATAGGCGCGGACCGCGGGCTTGATCGCCTTTTCATCGACCCAGTCATTGAAGGCGTAGAGGCGGCGGTTGAGCGTCTCGGCGGGATCGACGTTCCGCGCCTGCTCGGTCTCTTCCGTGGCGGGATGATCCTCTGGCGTGCCTTGCGGGAGAGGCGCTGGGGAGGATCCGGCGCAGGCGAGGAGAAAAGCGCAGAGAGTGAGGGGGAGGCAGGGGAGGCGTGCGCCGGCGTTCATCCCCCCTCCTCGCCGCTCAGCCCTTCTGCTCGCTCTGCTGGGCGAGCAGGCGGCGCATCGCCTCGATCAGCGCCCCGACATCGTCGTTGTGGTGCTGGAGGTAGCTCGCATAGTCACTGCGCTGGGTCAGGCGCAGGCTGGTCCCCTCCACCACCAGATCCTCGATCTTGAAATCCCCGCCCTGGCTTGCGATCACCCATTGCACATCGGCGGGCGGGTTGTTTGGGCGATAGATGGTGGTGGGGACCCAGACGGTGTTGTCGTCATGCGGCGTCACCCGGCCCATTGTGTAATGCACGCCCTTGTATTCGCCGAGATGGCCGGTGATGCTGTTGACCAGCACGTCGTGGAAGATCGAGACGTATTGGCGCTGCTGCTCGGGCGTGGCGCGGTGCCAGTAGCGGCCGAGGCAGAAGCGGGCAATGCCTTCGACGTCCACGTGGCGATCGACGATGGCGCGGAGCTGGGCCCGTTTGTCGCTGAAGGAGCCGGGGCTGTTGATCACCGCCACCAGCTGGTCACCCACCTCTTTGACGAACGCGGCGGGATCGGCTGCCGCCTGGGCGAAGCGGGCGAGGCCGATCAGGGGCAGGGCTTGGAGCAGAAGGCGTCGTCTCAGCATCACATCCTCTTCGTCATGAAGGCCGGAACCGACGGGGTGGGAGGGAGCCCCGCTCAAGAGCCTCCCTTGGCCGGGGGTTCGGGGAACCAGGCCGGGATGGTGGCGCGGTTGTCGTTGCGGATCGCCTCGATCTGGCTCTGGCGGTGCTGGCGGTAGAGGCTGCGCACCGTCGCATAGGGATCGAGCGCCGTCTTCTGCATCTGATCGAGCGTATCGAGCACGCGCTCACGGGTATCGATCGCGGTCATTCCGTAATAGGCCCACTCCAGCGCATAGACGGTGGTGCCATTGCCGATCCATGTAAAGGGCCAGTCGGCGATGTCCACCCCGAACCCCACCAGGTCACGCGGATCGGAGGGGCCGAGAACGGGGATGAAGAGATAGGGTCCCGGCGGCACCCCCCACAGCGCCAGCGTCATGCCGAAATCGGCTTCGTGGTTCTCATAGCCGAAATGCTTGGCCACGTCGAACAGCCCGGCCACGCCCACCGTCGAGTTGATGATGAACCGCATCAGCGTATCGCCCGCCCGCCGCGGCTTGCCTTCGGCCACGTCGTTGAAGAAGACGGTGGGATAGGCGAGGTTGACGATGGCGTTGTGGATGCTCTCGCGCGCGCCCTCGGGCACCACGTAGCGATAGGCTTCGGCCGCGGGCTTCAGGGTAACGGCGTCGATCTCGTTGTTGACCTTGTAGAAGAAGCGGTTGGTGGGCTCGAGCGGGTCGTTGGTCTGGCGGTAGTCCTCGACCGCCTCCTTGTCGTTAGGGTCAGGGCGCGGCGCGCAGGCGGCAAGCCATGCCGTGGCCAAGAGAAGCCCCCACCCCAGTTTCCTCAGCGAACCGCGCATCCCTCTTCTTCCCGTCGTGATGTCGAAGGAGGCCCCTTACGAGCCCAAACCCCTGACGAGCCCGAACCTCGGAACGCCAAACCCCAGAGAACCAAACCCCAGAGAACTGGATACCAGAGCATTGGGTCCCGCAGAGCCGGCGCCCTCGCGGGGCGGAACCTTCGGAGAAAAAATCCTGCCCAGCAAGATGGACCTTCTTCCCCTT
>KN173977.1:0-745 GCA_000759655.1 Acidicaldus organivorans
GGGGTGGGGAGCGTGGGGAAAGAGGATCAGGGAAGACGGGCGAGGGAGGCGGCGAGGGCATCAAGGAAAGCCTCGCGGGCGATGCTCTCGGCAAGAGAGGCGTTGGGCGGGCCCTCCCCGATGTCGAGGGCGCCGCGGCGGGCACCCTCGAGCCTCACGTCGAGGCGGACGCGCCGCATGGTGAAGAGCTCGGGCTGGGTGATGGCAAAAAGCGCAGCGGGGTCATGAAGCGTGATCGTCCCCCGCGCGGCGAGCCCGGCCCGGAGCATGCTGCGCGCCGCGGCGAGCACCGCCCCGCCCGGGCGCTCGAAACGGGAGAGATCGGCGGCGGTAAGCCGCACGCTCTCGGTGCAGGAGAGCGGCACCAGGGTCACCTCGAGCCCGAGATCGAGCAGAATGGCGAGCGCCAGGGGATCGTTGCGGGCATTGAACTCGGCCCGTCCGTCTTTCGTCTCGCCGCCCGCCATGAGCACGAGGCGGGATACGCGGGAGGCAAGCTCGGGCTCGGCGGCAAGCGCGATGGCGAGATTGGTGGCCGGGCCCAGGCCGAGCAGGGTCACCGGCGCGGGATGTGTGCGCAGCACCTGGCGGATGGCATCGGCGGCCCGGCCCGAGGCGGGCGGCGGGCCGGGGGCAGGAGGAGTCCGGCGAGCCCGTTGCCGCCATGCACGCCTCTTGCGCTCTCGAAGGCGCCGAGCAAGGGGCGGGCGGCGCCGGCGTGATAGGGGAGGCGGGCGCGGGCGAG
>KN173977.1:969-4837 GCA_000759655.1 Acidicaldus organivorans
GTTGCCGCCGGTGACGGTGATGGCGAGGAGGGAGAGTTCGGGTGCGGCGAGCGCCGCCCAGAGGGCGAGCGCGTCATCCACGCCGGGGTCGGTGTCGATGAGAAGCGGGATCATGGCGGAAGGCCGCAATAGGCTTCGATCCGGTAGCCATCGGGGTCGATGACGAAGGCGGCGTAATAGTGCGGCTCATAGGCGCGGGGTCCGGGCGGGCCGTCATCCTGCCCGCCAGCGGCGAGCGCCGCCTGGTAGAAGGCTCTGACCGCCTCCCGCGAGGGCGCGCGGAAGCAGACATGAAGGCCTGAGCGGGGGTCGGGCGGCACCGGGCGCGGCGCTTCGACCAGCCAGAAGACGGCATCCTCCGCCCCATAGCCCGCGGTGTGCGCCTCGCCGCGCAGGTAGCGGTAGCCGAGCGGGGCGAGCGCAGCGTCGTAGAATCGCCGGGCGCGGGCGAGGGAGGCGACGCCGAGCGAGAGATGATCGATCATGCCGCGGTGAGACCCCCATCGATGGCGAGCTCAGCCCCGGTAATGAAGGAGGCGGCATCGGAAGCGAGGAAGAGAATGGCCTCCGCCACTTCGAGCGCCGTGCCGAGCCGCCCCAAGGGGCTCGCCCGCTCGAGCCCGGCGCGGAGCCGGGCGGGGTCGCGCGCTGCGTCGAACATCCGCTCGAGCATCGGCGTTTCGGCGAAGGAGGGGTGGACCGAGTTGCAGCGGATCCCGAGCCCGGCGCGGGCGCAATGGAGGGCGACCGACTTGGTGAGGAGCCGCACCGCGCCTTTTGAGGCGCAGTAGGCGGCAAGCCTGGGGTCGCCGACCAGGCCGGCGGCGGAGGAAATGTTGACGATCGCCCCACCCCGCCCCTTCATCGCCCGCTCCTTCATTGCCCGCACCGCGGCGCGGCAGCCGAGGAAGGTCCCCTCGGCATTGACCGCCATCACCCGGCGCCAGGACTCGAGGCTCGCCTCCTCGATCGAGCCGCTTTCGGCGATCCCCGCCGCGTTGACCAGCACATCGACCGGGCCGAGCTCGCGTTCGGCGGCGGCGAAGGCCTCCTCCCAGTTCTCCTCGCGGGTGACGTCGAGGCGCAGCGGAAGGCCGGGGAAATCGGAAGGGAAGGGCGCGATATCGCCCCCCGCCACTTTCGCGCCCTCGCGGGCGAAGAGGGCGGCCGTCTCCCGCCCGATCCCCGAGGCTGCTCCGCTGATCAGCGCCACTTTCCCGGCAAGCCGCATCTTTCCCTCCCTCTTGGCCAGACCTTCTTCGCGAGATCGATCCAAAACCTTCGTGCCTCCCCTGCCCTTCCCCGGCCGCATGGCGGCCATCCAAGAGGATGAGGGGGGCGAGCGGAGGAAGAGACTAGCGCGGGGCTCTTCTTGATGCTATGTAGAGAACGCCATCTGAATGAGGAACGGGCGCGCGAGGGCACTCGCCGCGCCCTTTTGTGGTATGGAGGTCGCTCGTGCCGGGAACGCCGCTTGAGAAAATCCGCAATATCGGCATCACTGCCCACATCGATGCGGGCAAAACCACGACCACGGAGCGCATCCTCTACTACACCGGCGTGTCCCACAAGATCGGTGAGGTGCACGAAGGCACCACCACCACCGACTACATGGAGCAGGAGCGCGAGCGCGGCATCACCATCACCTCCGCCGCCGTGACCTGCGAGTGGAAGGGACACCGCATCAACATCATCGACACGCCCGGCCACATCGACTTCAACATCGAGGTCAACCGCTCGCTGCGCGTGCTCGACGGGGCGATCTTCATTATCGAGGGCGTAGCCGGCGTGCAGCCGCAGTCGGAGACCAACTGGCGCCTCGCCGACCGCTACAACGTCCCCCGCATCGTCTTCATCAACAAGCTCGACCGGGTGGGGGCGGATTTCTTCCGCGCCGTCGAATCGCTGCGCGAGAAGCTCGGCATCGTGCCGCTGCCCATCCAGCTCCCGATCGGCATCGAGGACCGCCTCCAAGGCGTGGTCGATCTGGTCGAGATGAAGGCGATCATCTGGGAGGGGGGCGAGCTCGGCGCCAAATACCACGACGCCCCCATCCCCGAGGACATGATCGAGCAGGCCAAGGAATACCGCCAGCTCCTGCTCGATACCGCGCTCTCGGTCGATGACGCGGCGATGGAGGAGTATTTCGAGCACGGCGATGTCTCGGTCGCCACGCTCAAGCGCTGCATCAAGGCGGGCACGCTGAGCGGCGTCTTCCGTCCCGTGCTCTGCGGCTCGGCCTTCAAGAACAAGGGCGTGCAGCCGCTCCTCGACGCGGTGGTCGATTACCTCCCCTCGCCGGTCGATATCCCCGGCATCAAGATCGCCGCCGAGGAGGGCGAGGACGAGCACGCCGAGCGCCGTCGCATCCCGGCCGACCCCAACGGGCCCTTCGCCGGGCTCGCCTTCAAGATCATCAACGACAAATACGGCTCGCTCACCTTCGTCCGCGTCTATCGCGGCACGGCGCGTACCGGCGACATGCTGCTCAATACCACCCGCGGCCACAAGGAGCGCATCGGGCGGATGTTCCAGATGCACGCCGACAAGCGCCAGGAGATCAAGGAAGTCTCGGCGGGCGACATCGTCGCCTTCGTCGGCCTCAAGGACACCCGCACCGGAGATACGCTCGCCGCGCCGGAGGATCCGGTGGTGCTCGAGCGCATGGCCTTCCCGGTGCCGGTGATCGACATCTCGGTCGAGCCCAAGACCAAGGACTCGGTCGAGAAGATGACGATCGGCCTGCAGAAGCTCGCTGCCGAGGACCCCTCGCTCCAGCTCCGCACCGATCCCGAGACCGGCCAGACCATCCTCTCCGGCATGGGCGAGCTCCATCTCGAGATCATCATCGACCGCCTCAAGCGGGAATACGGGGTCGAGGCCAATATCGGCGCCCCGCAGGTGGCCTATCGCGAGACCATCACCCGCGCCCATACCGAGACCTACACCCACAAGAAGCAGACGGGTGGCGCCGGCCAGTTCGCCGAGGTCAAGATCACCTTCGAGCCGCTCGAGCGCAATGCGGGCATCGTCTTCGAGAACCAGGTGGTGGGCGGCGCGGTGCCGAGGGAATACGTCCCGGCGGTGGAAAAGGGCATCCGCACCCAGGCCGAGACCGGGGTGCTCGCCGGCTTCCCCACCGTCGATTTCAAGGCGACCCTGATCGACGGCAAATACCATGACGTCGACTCGAGCGCGCTCGCCTTCGAAATCGCCGCCAAGGCCTGTTTCCGCGAAGGCATGAAGAAGGCGGGGCCGATCATCCTCGAGCCCATCATGGATGTGGAGATCACCACCCCGCAGGATCACGTGGGCGACGTGGTGGGCGACCTCAACCGCCGCCGCGGCATGATCCAGAGCCAGGAAAGCGCCGGCTCGACGGTGATCATCCGCGCCCACGTTCCCTTGAAGGAAATGTTCGGCTACATTTCCGACCTGCGCAGCATGACCAAGGGACGGGCCTCGTTCACCATGCAGTTCCACCACTACGATCCGGTGCCGCGCAACATCGCCGACGAGATCATGGCCAAGACCGCATGAGCCGGAGGGGATGATGGCGGGCTCCCTGCTCCACTGGACGCGGGGACGCATCGACGAGGAGAGCGATACGCCCCGTACGCTCGAATGGATTGGATGCAATGACGCGGGCGAGGCCATCGCCCGCGTCGTTCGTTTGAAGGGGCCGCTCGAGGCCGGCTGGCGCCGCTACTGGGCGGTGGCCCTGGATGCGGAGGCGAGGCTCGTCCAGCTCCGCCCGCCGCCCCCCGAGAATGGCGACTGGCTCGCCGTGGTGGGGGGGCGGGTGGTGGGCCGCGCGCCCCTGCCGCTGCAGGCGGTGCGCACCGCCGAGGCGGCGCTCAAGCGCCGC
>KN173977.1:4887-8242 GCA_000759655.1 Acidicaldus organivorans
CGGGCGAGGCGGCTCCGGCCAGCGCCGGTGCAGCCAGAGCCAGTGGCCGGGTCGGGCGCGGATCCACGCCTCCAACCGGTCATTGATCGCCTGGGTGAGACGGGCGATCTCCGCCTCCCGTTCTCTCGTCGGGTCGGGCTCGAGCGGCGGCTCGACGGTGAGGCGGAAGCGGGCGGGGCCGAGCCGGTCTACTCGGCTCGGCACGATCGGGCAGCGGAAGCGTAGCGCGAAACTCGCCGGGGTGGGCGCGGTCATCGCCGGGAGGCCGAAAAACCGCGCCTCGATCCCGTCATTGAGTTTCTGATCGACGAGCAGGCCGAGATAGCCGCCGCGGGCGAGATGGGCGAAGGCGGCCTTGGCGCCGCTCGCCCCCTTGGGGAAGTTGGAAACGGCCTCCGCGCCCATCGCCGCGGCGCGCAGCGCGCCGATCCGGCGGTCGAGGAACGGATTGGCGAGCGCCCGGTAGAAACTCGCCGCCGGAATTCCATAACGGGCGCCGATGGGGGGCAGCATCTCCCAATTGCCGTAATGGGCGGAGACGAAGATCACCGGCCCGCCACGCGCCGCCATCGCTTCCAGCACCTCCCCTCCCACCACCTCGAAGCCGGGGCCGGAGGGGGTGGGCGCGAGCCGGGCGAGGTGGGGGAATTCGGCCATGGTGCGGCCGAGATTGTCCCACACCTCACGGATGATCCGCTTTCGTGCCGTGGCATCGAGTTCGGGCAGCGCCCGGCGCAGATTGCGTTCGGCGACATGCGAGACGGGAAGGCGGGGGCCGAGACTGCGCGCCACGAATCCACCGAGTTGGGAGGCGGTTTGGGGGGGGAGCAGGCGGAGGAAGGCGAAGAGAGCGCCGGCCAGGCCCGATTCGAGGCGCCAGAGCAGGCGGCGGAGGAGGGGCGCGTGCCGCGGGCGGGGAAGGGGCTCAGCCGCCATCGGGCCCCTCTCTGAGCACCCCGGTTAGCCAGGCCTCGAGCGCCGCCTCGTCCTCCCAGGCGAGCTCCACCCCGGCGGCTGCGATGGCGGCGCGGGCGGCGGGCGAAAGCCGCACCCAGTCCTTCTCGGTGGTGACGGGGCGGGCGCGGGCGAGGCGGGCGGCGGCGAGGATCCGTGTCTCGTCTTTGGGACGGAAACGGTGATGGTCGGGAAAATCGAGGAAGCCCGCGACCTCCGCTCCCGCATCGACGAGGCTTTCGCGGAACTTGGCGGGCCGGCCGATCCCGGCGGCGGCGAAGACCCGGACCCCGCGCAGGGCCGCCATGCTGGGGCCGGCGACGAGGTGGGCGCGGAAACAGGGAAGCGCGGGAGGCAGGAGGGCGAGGAGGCCGGGGCGGGGCGGGCCGATCAGCGCGACCGCGCTCACCCGTGGCCAGAGCGCGGCGAGCGGCTCGCGCAAGGGACCGGCGGGAAAGGGGCGGGCATTGCCGAACCCGGCCGGGCCGTCGATGACGAGAAGGCTTGCGGTCTTGGCGAGACGCGGATTCTGCAGCCCGTCATCCATCACCAGCACGTCGGCCCCGGCGGCGATCGCCGCCTTCGCCCCCCTCACCCGGTCGGGATCGATGAAAGTGGGGGCGCGGCGGGCAAGCAGGAGCGGCTCGTCTCCCGCCTCTTCGGCCCGATGGCGGGCGGGATCGACGCGGAGCGGACGGGGACCGTGCCGCGCCCCGTGGCCGCGGGAGAGAAAGGCGGGGCGCCGGCCGCGGGCGAGGAGGCGCGCGGCGAGATCGAGCGCAACTGGCGTCTTGCCGCTTCCGCCGAGCGTCGCGTTGCCCACACAGATCACCGGAACCGGGGCCCGGAAGACCGGGGGACGGGCGGCGCGGCGGGCGGAAACCGCCCCGTAGAGCCCGCCCAGGGGCCCGAGCAGGCGGGCGAGGCGGCCCTCTTCACTCCAGAAATCAGGGGGAGAGAAGAGGCTCATCCCGCGTCCTTGCGCGCGAGTGCTGCCGCGGCGAGGTGGACAGCGTAGCGTTCGGGAAGATCGTCGGCGGCGAAGAGCGCCATCCCTCGGGCACCCCTCGCCCGGGCGGCCTCTGGCGCGGCGAGCAGCCGGGCGAGCGCTTCCTCGAGCGCCCGCTCATCCGCCACCACCTCGAGCGCGCCCACCTCGGAGAGCGCGGCGACGGCTTCTGTGAAATTCTGATGGTGGGGGCCGGTGAGGAGGGCCGCCCCCAGCCGCGCCGCCTCCAGCGGGTTCTGCCCCCCATGCGGCACCAGACTTCCCCCCATGAAGACGATGGGGGCGAGGCGGTAGAAAAGCCCGAGCTCGCCGAGCGTATCAGCGATATAGAGCCCCGCCCCGTCGGGGGGAGGCGCACCCGTGCTGCGGCAGGGCGCGCCGAGGCGGGCGCCGAGTTCGGCCCCCCGCTCCGGATGGCGGGGAACGATCAGGCTGAGGAGGCCGGGGAAACGCGGGGCGAGCCGGGCGTGGAGGCGGGCGGCGGCCTCCTCCTCGCCGGGATGGGTCGAGGCGGCGAGCCACACCGGCCGTCCGGCGAGGCGCCCCTGCCAGCTTGCGAGCTCAGCGGGATCGACGGGAAGCGGCGGGGCGGCGAATTTGAGATCGCCCCAAGTCTCGACCCGCTCGGCGCCGAGCGGGTCGAGACTTGGGGCAATCTCAAATTCGCCGCCCCGCCGCTTCCCGTCGATCCCGCTCGGCGCCGAGCGCGCGGAAGCGGCTCGCGTCCTCCGCGCTCCGGGCATAGATGGTGCAGAAAGCCGCAAGCAGGGCGCGGGCCAAGTTGGGCCAGCGGCGCCAGCGCGCGAAACTCCGCGCCGAGAGCCTCCCGTTGAGGAGGAAGAGCGGGATGCCGCGCCCGGCGGTCTCGAAGATGAGGGCGGGCCAGAGCTCGCTTTCCATCAGCACCGCCGCATCGGGCCGCCAATGGGCGAGGAAACGGCGCACCCATCCCGCGACGTCGAGCGGGACGAAGACATGGGCGCTTCTTTCGCCAAGCCCGAGCGCCGCGGCGCGGGCGGCGAAGAGGCGCGCCGAGGTCACCGTCCCGCTGCTCACCAGGAGGAAGAGGTCGGGCGCGGCGCGGCGAAGGGCGGCGAGCACCGGAAGAGCGGCGGTGAGTTCACCGACGCTCGCCGCATGCAGCCAGAGGAGCGGCCCCTCGGGGCGGGGGGCGGGGGCGAGGCCGCGCCGTTCGGGAAGGCGCGCGGCGATTTCCTTGCCGCGGCGCACCCGCCCGGCGAGCCAGAGGCGAAGCGGCAGGGCGGCGGCGGTGCCAAAGGCCCGCCAGCCCTGCGCAAAGAGCCGCGCCTCGGCGCTCAGCCTCGGCATAGTGCCTCGGCCCGCGCGCAGGCCGCGCTGAGCGCCGCCGTGATCGGGGAAAGGGCAGTCTCC
>KN173977.1:8314-9747 GCA_000759655.1 Acidicaldus organivorans
GCCGCCTCTTCTTCCGGCACCTTGATCGGCGCGCCGAGCACGATCGCTCCCCGCCCGAAAGGCAGAGGGAACAGCATGCGGTCCCAGGAAGGGAGGCGCCAGTGCCGGCTTGTTGCCGCGCCGCAGGGGATCACCGGCACGCCCGCCCGGGCGGCGAGTTCGGCCACGCCCGGGGCGGCGTGGCGGCGCGGCCCGCGCGGGCCGTCCGGGGTGATGGCGATCTGCCCGCCTGTGGCGAGATGGTCGAGCAAGCGCCGCGCGGCGGCCGCCCCGCCGCGGCGGCTCGACCCCTCCGCCACCTCGAAACCGAGCCCCCGCACCACTTCGGCGATCAGTTTCCCGTCGCGATGGCTGCTGATCAGCACCTGGATGCGGCCACGGGCGAAGCGGCGCAGCACCGGCATCACGGGGAGGATCTCGTGCCAGAAGGCGGCGACGGCCGGGGCGCCTTCGAGATAGGGAGCGGCCTGCTCGAACCCTTCGCAACGCCAGCGCGTGGTGGCGAAAGCAAAGCGGAGATAGGCGCGGATGAGGCCGGCGAGCAGCCGGCGCATGATCGGGTGCTCAGCGATCCGCCGCGTCATGGCGAGCGCGCCTAGCACGCCCGCCCCGCGCCCGCAATCGAGCGGGGCGATGGGGCGGGATGGGGCAGGCTCTCTTGAGGCGGGCCCCTCTCTTGAGGCGGGCTCTTGGGGACGGGCTCCGGTTGGGTAAGCTCTTGTTGAGTAAGCTCTTGACCGGGCCCCGCAACCGGCCCAGAGAAAAACTCCCCGAGAAAAACACTCCATGAACGCCGAATCCCCCACCGATCTCTGGCTCGCCACCGAGCGTCTCGCCTTGCGCCCGTTTGCTCCGGCGGATGCGGGCGCGCTGCACCGGCTGATCAATGATTTCGAGGTCTGCCGCAACCTCGCCGGCGTTCCCTTTCCCTATCCCCGCCCGCTTGCCGATGACTGGATCGCGAAAAGCCGCCAGGCGCTCGCCGCCGGCATCGCCTTCCATTTCGCCATCACCGCGCGTGAGGGAGAGCATGGGCTTTTGGGCGGGGTCGGGCTCCGGCTCGAGGATGGGGGCAAGCGGGGGCGGATCGGCTACTGGGTGGCGCGGAGGTTCTGGGGTCGCGGCATCGGGCGCGAAGCGGTGGAGCGGGTCCTGGAATGGGCTTTTGCGACCTTCCCGCTGGCTTCGATCGAGGCGACGGTGGCGGCCGACAATCAGGCCTCGATTGCCCTGCTGCGCCGCCTCGGTTTCGCGCATGTCGGCATGGGGCGGCAGTTTTTCATCGCCCGCAATGCCGAGCCGCGCGTGCTCCATTTCGAGCGCCGCCGTCCATCCGACGGGACGGCGCTTCCTCTCCCCTCACAGGCAGCGGAGGGAAGGGACGAAGGGGGGGCGCCTTCCCCGGAGGGCGCGCCCGCGCCGTCCCCCCCCCC
>KN173978.1:0-1877 GCA_000759655.1 Acidicaldus organivorans
CCGCGGCAGCGTGACCGGTCTTCCCCTGCCCCGCTTCGCCTCGCTCCGCACCGATGACGTCAATCTCCGCAGCGGCCCCGGCACCCGCTATCCGATCCTCTGGGTCTATCGCCGCCGCGGCCTGCCGGTGGAGATCGAGCGCGAATTCGACGTCTGGCGGCTGGTGCGGGACGCTGACGGCGTCGAGGGCTGGGTGCACGAGGCCACGCTTTCGGGGCGGCGCGGCTTTCTCGTCACCGGCCACGAGCAGATCCTGCGCGCCGCTCCCAATGACCAGGCGGCGGTCGTCGCCCGCCTCGCCCCCGGCGTGGTGGGACGGCTTCGCCATTGCCCGCAGGGCTCGGCCTGGTGCGAGGTCGAGGTCAAATCCTACCGCGGCTACTTGCGCCGAGATGGGTTCTGGGGCACGCTCCCCGATGAGGTGATCGAGTAGGACGCGGGCGGAAGAATGGGCCGCCCCTCCGATCGAAGGGCCGCGAAGGAGGGAAAATGGCGGTTGCGGCTGAACCGGGCGACACTCCCTTCCGGGCGCATCATGATCTCGGCGGCGTCCGCCGCTTCCTGTGCACCCCGGTCGAGCGCGAGGAGCACACGCTTTCGCCCTTCGACCGCGAGGTCGATGCGCTGCGCCAGGTGCTGGCCCATCACGGGCTGCTCCGCGTCGATGAGCTCCGCCGCGGCATCGAATCGATCCCTGAAGAACGCTACTTCGCGCTCTCCTATTACCAGCGCTGGGCGGTCGCGCTTGCCTTCGTCCTCCTCTCCCGCGGGGTGATCAGCGGTGATGAGCTCCGCGCCGCCCTCGCCGCGCCCGCCTGAATGGCGGGGGAGGAAAGGCGCCGATGAGCCGTTTCCGGGTGGGGGACAAGGTGCGGGTGCGGGAAGACTGGCCGGAGCAGCGCGGGCCGGTCCATATCCGCACGCCCCATTACCTTCGTGGCCGCGCGGGCGAGATCGCCGCCCTGCTCGGCGTCTTCCCCAATCCCGAGGATCTCGCCTTCGACCGCCCTGCCCCGCGCCTGCCCCTCTATCACGTCCGCTTCCGCCCCGAAGCCCTGTGGCCCGAGCCGGTGAGCGGCGAGACCCTCCTCGTCGAGATCTTCGAGCCATGGCTCACGCCCCTCTGAGCGCGGCCGACCGCAAGCTTCTCGAGACCACCCCGCCCGAGGCGCTGTTTGCCGCGCTCAAGCGGGTGCTTTTCGCCAAGGGCCTCGTCGCGCCGGAAGAGATCCCCGCCCAGATCGCGCAGACGGAGCGCGCCTCCCCCCTCATCGGCGCCCAGATCGTCGCCCGCGCTTGGACCGACCCCGCCTATCGCGCCCTCCTGCTTGCCGAGCCCGCCCGCGCCGTCGAGGCTTTTGGGGTGAGCCTCACTGGAGCGCCGCCGCTCGGGGTCCTCGAGAACCGCCCCGGGCAGCACCATCTCATCGTCTGCACCCTATGCAGTTGCTATCCCCGCGCCGTCCTCGGCTATCCGCCCTTCTGGTACAAATCCGCCGCCTACCGGGCGCGCGCGGTGCGCGATCCGCGCGGGCTGCTCGCCGAATGGGGTACGGTGCTGCCCGCGGGGACGGAGATCACGGTGGTCGACTCGACCGCCGATTACCGCTGGATGGTGCTGCCGATGCGTCCCTCCGGCACCGAAGGCTGGGACGAGGCGCGGCTTTCCGCGCTGGTGCGGGTGAGCGATCTCATCGGCATGACCGTGCCCGAGGCTCCCGCATGAGCACCCCCTCGGGGTGGGGGGCGAAAATTTCGCGCGATCGCCTGCAGGGAGGCTTTGATCGGCGCGGATGTTTTCGATATCTTAAGGGTGTTCGGGTTAGGGTGGGGGAAACCTGCCTCGCCCGAAGGAATTCCTGGAGGCAACCCGGCTC
>KN173978.1:1985-3020 GCA_000759655.1 Acidicaldus organivorans
CGGCCCGGTCGGCGAGGCTGGGGCGGAGCAGTCGAGGCGGCTTGAGGTAGAGAGTCCATGAGCGACAGCGACAAGTTTGGTGGGCAAAACGATGGGCCGGCGAGTAGCGTCGTGGTGCGCACCAGGCCCAAGACGCGCAAGCCCTCGATGTACAAGGTCCTGATGCTCAACGACGATTACACGCCGATGGAGTTCGTCGTCCACGTCCTCGAGCGATTCTTCAACAAATCCCGCGAGGAGGCGACGCGCATCATGCTTCACGTCCACCGGCGTGGGGTCGGGGTGTGCGGGGTCTATACCTACGAGGTGGCCGAGACCAAGGTCACCCAGGTGATGGATCTCGCCCGGCAGAACCAGCATCCGCTGCAATGCACGATCGAGAAGGAATGACCCTCCGCGCGGGGCGGGCCTGGCCGCGGGGCAGCCGCCTCCCTTCCGCGCTCACCCTTGCGACGCGCTCCCAATCCGCGCGTTCAAAATCTGCCCCGCCCACCCCATCTTATCGAGCAACATGTGCGACTTCTCCCCTTCCGCCTGCGGGAGTGAGCAAGCCGCAGCCATGGATCAGGTGAAGGAGCGGTAGCCGCATGCTCTCGAGGACCCTCGAACAAACTCTCCACCGTGCCCTCTCTCTCGCCGGGGAGCGCCGCCACGAATACGCCACGCTCGAGCACCTCCTGCTCGCGCTTGCCGACGACCCCGACGCGGCGACGGTGCTCCGCGCCTGCGGGGTGGACCTCGACAAGCTGCGCGCCGATCTCGTCGAGTTCCTCGACAAGGACCTCGCCGGGCTGGTGAGCGACCGCCACGTCGATCCCAAACCCACCGCTGGATTCCAGCGGGTGGTGCAGCGCGCGGCGATCCACGTCCAGTCCTCGGGCCGCGACGAGGTGACCGGGGCCAACGTCCTCGTCGCCCTCTTCAGCGAGCGCGAGAGCCACGCCGTCTATTTCCTCTCGCTGCAGGACATGACGCGGCTCGATGCGGTGAACTTCATCAGCCACGGCATCGCCAAGGCGCCCGGCCGCTCCCTGC
>KN173978.1:3046-5612 GCA_000759655.1 Acidicaldus organivorans
TGACCGGGGCCAACGTCCTCGTCGCCCTCTTCAGCGAGCGCGAGAGCCACGCCGTCTATTTCCTCTCGCTGCAGGACATGACGCGGCTCGATGCGGTGAACTTCATCAGCCACGGCATCGCCAAGGCGCCCGGCCGCTCCCTGCCCCGCCCGGTGCAGGGCACGCCGGGCCCCGATCACGAGAGCGAGCGCGTGGAGAAACACTCCAAGCGCGGCCAGGACGCGCTTGGAGTGTTTCTCCGCGCGCGCGCTCTCGTGATCGGGGCCCGGTGCAGGGCACGCCGGGCCCCGATCACGAGAGCGAGCGCGAGGAGAAACACTCCAAGCGCGGCCAGGACGCGCTTTCCGCCTATTGCGTCAACCTCAACAAGAAGGCGCTCGCCGGCAAGATCGACCCCCTCATCGGCCGGGAGGCGGAGATCGAGCGCACCATCCAGATCCTTTGCCGCCGCACCAAGAACAACCCGCTCTATGTCGGCGATCCGGGCGTGGGCAAGACGGCGATCGCCGAAGGCCTCGCCAAGCGCATCGTCGAGGGCGACGTGCCCGAGGTGCTCGCCAAATGCACCATCTTCGCCCTCGACATGGGAGCGCTGCTCGCCGGGACCCGCTATCGCGGCGACTTCGAGGAGCGGCTCAAGGCGGTGGTGAACGAGCTCGAAAACTATCCGGGCGCCATCCTCTTCATCGACGAGATCCACACCGTGATCGGCGCCGGCGCCACCTCGGGCGGGGCGATGGACGCCTCCAACCTGCTCAAGCCGGCGCTCGCCTCCGGCACGCTGCGCTGCATCGGCAGCACCACCTACAAGGAATTCCGCAACTACTTCGAAAAAGACCGCGCCCTGGTCCGCCGCTTCCAGAAGATCGACATCAACGAGCCCTCGATCGAGGATACCATCAAGATCCTGCGTGGCCTCAAGGCCAATTACGAAAAGCACCACAAGGTGCGCTACACCGACGAGGCGATCCGCGCCGCGGTCGAGCTTTCCGCCAAATACATCCACGACCGCAAACTGCCCGACAAGGCGATCGACGTGATCGACGAGGTCGGCGCCTCGCGCATGCTGCTGCCCGAGAACAAGCGGCGGAAGACGGTCACGCTGCGCGACGTCGAGGAGATCGTCGCCAAGATCGCCCGCATCCCCCCCAAATCGGTCTCCACCGACGACAAGGAGACGCTGCGCAATCTCGAGCGCGACCTCAAGGCGATGGTTTTCGGCCAGGACCGCGCCATCGAGGCGCTGACCGCAGCGATCAAGCTCGCCCGCGCCGGGCTGCGCGATCCGGAGAAGCCGATCGGCAACTATCTTTTCTCCGGCCCGACCGGGGTGGGCAAGACCGAAGTCGCCCGCCAGCTTGCCAAGACGCTCGGCATCGAGCTCATCCGCTTCGACATGAGCGAATACATGGAGCGGCACTCGGTCTCCCGTCTGATCGGCGCGCCCCCCGGCTATGTCGGCTTCGATCAGGGCGGGCTGCTCACCGATGCCATCGACCAGCACCCGCACTCCGTGCTGCTGCTCGACGAGATCGAGAAGGCGCATCCCGATCTCTTCAACATCCTGCTCCAGGTGATGGATCACGGCAAACTCACCGACCACAACGGCAAGACGGTCGATTTCCGCAACGTGATCCTGATCATGACCACCAATGCCGGGGCGGCCGATCTCGCCAAGCCGGCGATCGGCTTCGGCCGGGAGGCGCGCGTGGGCGAGGACGAGGAGGCGATCAAGCGGCTGTTCACGCCGGAGTTCCGTAACCGGCTCGACGCCGTCATCCCCTTCGCCAGCCTCACCCCGGAAATCGTGGCGCGGGTGGTCGAGAAATTCGTCATGCAGCTCGAGGCCCAGCTCGCCGACCGCAACGTCACCATCGAGCTCTCCTCGGCGGCCAAGGAATGGCTCGCCGAAAAAGGCTACGATCCGCTCTACGGGGCCCGCCCGCTCGCCCGCGTCATCCAGGAGCACATCAAGAAGCCGCTCGCCGAGGAGCTCCTCTTCGGACGGCTCGCCCGCGGCGGCTCGGTCAAGGTCGGCCTCAAGGACGGCAAGCTCGACTTCGAGTTCATCGAGGCGAGCGCGCCGGTTCTGCCGCGGCCTGATGACGAGGACGGGACCGAACGCGAAGCGGAAGTGGCAAGCTGAGGCGCCCCAAGCCGTCCCAGGCGCCGGCCCGAGAACATCAATCGACCGAAAATATCAACGGACCGAAAACATCACACGAAAGGCGGGGCCCGTCCCCGCCTTCGTTTTTGGGGAGACCTCCTTTCCCGCCCGCGCCGCAGCCCGCCGGTGAGCGCCGGGTTTCAGCCCGCCTCGCCTCCGCCCCCGGCGAGCGCCAGCCACTCCGCCTCGCTCAGGATGCGGATCCCGAGTTCCTGGGCGCGGCGCGCCTTGGAGCCCGGATCCTCGCCCACCACCACGTAATCCGTCCGCTTCGAGACATTGTCGGTAACGATGGCGCCGAGCGCTTCGGCCCGCGCCCGCGCCTCGGCCCGCGTCATCGAGGCGAGGCTCCCGGTGAAGACGACCGTCTTGCCGGCAAGCGGCTGCGCCCCTGCCGCC
>KN173978.1:5680-6959 GCA_000759655.1 Acidicaldus organivorans
GCTCTGGTAGTGGCGGGCGAGCAGCTTGGCCACCGTCTCGCCCACCCGGCGGATGCCGAGCGCGTAGATGAACCGCTCGAGCGCGATGCGCCGCCGCGCCTCGATCGCCGCGATCAGCTTGCGGGCCGAGACCTCGCCCCAGCCCGGCCGTTCGGCGATTTTCTTCTCGATCCGGTGCAGGCGGAAAATATCGGCGGGCGACTTGATGAGCCCGTCCTCGTAGAATTCCTGAATGGTCTTCTCCCCCATCCCCTCGATGTCGAACGCCCGGCGCGAGCAGAAATGGATGAGCCGCTCGATGATCTGGGCGGGGCAGATCAGCCCGCCGGTGCAGCGGCGCACCGCCTCCCCCGGTGGGCGCACCGCGAGACTGCCGCAGACCGGGCAATGGTCGGGAAAGACGAAGGGCTTCGCCTCCGGCGGGCGGCGTTCCTTCATCACGGCGACGATCTGCGGAATGACGTCGCCCGCTCGCTCGATCACCACCCAGTCGCCGATCCGCACATCCTTGCGCTTGATCTCGTCCTCGTTGTGGAGCGAGGCGCGGCTTACCAGCACGCCGCCGACATTGACCGGCTCCAGCACCGCAACCGGGGTGAGCGCCCCGGTCCGCCCCACCTGGATGCGGATGTCGAGAAGCCGGGTGCTCGCCCGTTCGGCGGGGAATTTCCAGGCGATTGCCCAGCGCGGGTCGCGCCCGGCAAAGCCCAGGCGGCGCTGCCAGGCGAGATCGTCGATCTTGTAAACCACCCCGTCGATGTCATAGGCGAGATCGGCGCGCCGCTCCGCCATCTCCGCCTGGAAGCGCTCGCACGCCTCCTGCCCTTCGAGCCGGCGCGAGAGCGGGTTGACCTCGAAGCCCCAATCGCGCAGCCGGCCGAGATACTCCCAATGCGTCGCCGCCACCGGCTCGCTCACCGCCCCCATCGCATAGGCGAAGAAGCCGAGCTTGCGGCTTGCGGTGATGCGCGGGTCGAGCTGGCGGAGCGAGCCTGCCGCGGCGTTGCGCGGATTGGCGAAGGTCTTCTCGCCGAGCCGTTCCTGCTCCGCATTGAGTTCGAGGAAATCCGCCTTGG
Source organism: Acidicaldus organivorans (assembly GCA_000759655.1). Classification (GTDB taxonomy): domain Bacteria; phylum Pseudomonadota; class Alphaproteobacteria; order Acetobacterales; family Acetobacteraceae; genus Acidicaldus; species Acidicaldus organivorans. The sequence continues at coordinate 6,757 of KN173978.1, forward strand.
TCATGAAGACCTCGCCGCGGATCTCGATCAGGGCGGGAGCCTTGCCGTGGAGCCGGGCGGGAATGCTCGGGATGGCGCGGAGATTGGCGGTGACGTCCTCACCCTCGATCCCGTCGCCCCGCGTCGCCCCCTGCGTGAAGCGGCCATGCTCGTAGGTGAGGGAGACGGCGAGCCCGTCGATCTTGGGCTCGCCCACGAAGGTG
>KN173978.1:6992-7231 GCA_000759655.1 Acidicaldus organivorans
AACGGGCCTCGATTTCGGCGTTGCGGCGGCGGAGCGCGTCATACTCCGCATCCGTCACCAAGGGCGCGTCCGTGACGTAATAGGCCTCATCGAGGCGGGCGATCTCGGCGGCGAGACGGGCGAGCTCCGCTTGCGCCTCCTCGCGGGTGAGCGCGGCGACCGGCTTGAGCGCGATCTCGTCGAGGGTCTTCTTTGCCGTCATCCCCCAGCTCCTCTCCCTGCCCGTTCGTCCCGGCGCG
>KN173978.1:7249-7781 GCA_000759655.1 Acidicaldus organivorans
CGCGAGAGCTTCTCGAGACGGGTCAGCACGCGCTTTCCCTTCGCCTCGCGGCTGACCCGCCAGTGATGCTCCCCGGCTGCGGCGACCTGCGGGCTGTGGGTGACGACCACCACCTGCCGCTCCGCGGCGAGACGCAAGAGCCGTTCGCCCACCGCCGCCGCCGTCGCCCCGCCGATCCCGGCATCGACCTCGTCGAAAATCAGCGTGGTCACCGGAGAAAACCGGGCGAGCACCAGTTTGAGGGCGAGCATCAGCCGCGACAGTTCGCCGCCCGAGGCGATCCGGTCGAGCGGGGCAGGCGGCAGGTCGGGATGCGGGGCGATGAGGAAGCGGACGCGATCCCGCCCCTCCGGCCCCTCGCTCCCCTCCGCTGCGACAAGTTCGACCACGAAACGCATCGCGCCGAGGCGGAGCGGCGCAAGCTCGGCGTTCACCGCCCGCGCGAGCGCCTCCGCCGCCTTCGCCCGCGCGGCGCTCAGCGCCGCAGCCGCCTCTCCGTAGGCGCGGCGCGCCGCCTCGCGCTCCGCCGCGA
>KN173978.1:8067-8946 GCA_000759655.1 Acidicaldus organivorans
GCTTGCGGGCCGCTCCGCGCAGCGCGAAAAGCCGCTCCTCGATCTCCNGCGGCAAGGGTGGCGCGGAGCGCAGGGAGTTCGGCCACGCTCACCCGGTGCTTGCGGGCCGCTCCGCGCAGCGCGAAAAGCCGCTCCTCGATCTCCTCGAGGCGGCGCTCGGGAGCGGCGTCCCCCTCGCGCAGCAAGGCGGCAAGCTCGCGCTCGGCCTCCTCCAGCGCGGCGAGCGCCGTCTCCAGAAGCCCCATCAGGGCGCGCCGCTCGGGGCTTTCCTCCTCGCGCCCGCCAGAGCGGGAGAGCGCGCGGAGCGCCGCCTGGAGCGCGGCCTGGACGGAGCCGCTACGCCGCTCGCGCCCCATGAGTTCGGCATAGGCCAGATGCAGGGCCTCCCGCTCATGGACGAGACGGGAAAGCCGGGCGCGTTCTGCGGCCAACCGCTCCTCCTCGTCTTCGGCCGGGGCAAGCGCGTCGAGTTCGGCGAGCGCGTGGTCGAGGAAATCACGATCCCGCTCCGCCTCGGCGCGCGCAGCGTCCATCTCGGCGAGCGCCCGCTCCGCCTCACGCAGCCGCCGCCAGGTCGCGGCAACCTCCTCGCGCAGGCGGAGAGGGACGCCGAACGCATCGAGCAGGGCACGATGCTCGGCGGGATCGGCCAGGGCCAGCTGCTCGTTCTGGCCCTGGATCTCGACGAGGAGACGGCCCAAGCCCCGCAGCACGCCCGCGCTCACCGGCGCGGCCTCGATGAAGGCGCGCGAGCGGCCCTCGCGGGTGAGGATCCGGCGCACCATCACCTCGTCCTCTTCGAGCGTGATCCCCTGCTCTTCGAGAAAGGCGCGGGCAGGATGAGCGGGCGGAAGGGCGAAGACGGCGCTCACGCTCGCC
>KN173978.1:8983-9272 GCA_000759655.1 Acidicaldus organivorans
CGGGTGAGGATCCGGCGCACCATCACCTCGTCCTCTTCGAGCGTGATCCCCTGCTCTTCGAGAAAGGCGCGGGCAGGATGAGCGGGCGGAAGGGCGAAGACGGCGCTCACGCTCGCCTGTTCCGCGCCATGCCGGATGAGGGCGGGATCGGCCCGCGCCCCCAGCACGAGGCCGAGCCCTTCGAGGAGAACGGATTTGCCGGTGCCCGTCTCGCCGGTGATGACGGTGAGCCCCCCGCTGAGAACGAGATCGACGTCCTCGATCAGGGCCAGATTTTGGATGGCGAGCG
>KN173978.1:9436-10703 GCA_000759655.1 Acidicaldus organivorans
CGCGGAGCATGCCCCTCCCTGGGCCTGCCGCTCAGAAGATCCAGCCGAAGGTGCGGGCGAAGAAGCCTTCATTCGCCGCCTCGCCCTGATCGCCCGGCCCGCTCACCAGATGATCGGCGAGCAGCAGGTTCCAGGCATCCTTGTACCACGGGCTGTTCGGATAGTTGTGGTGCAGCACGCTCGCCGTCTCCTTGGCCTGATCGGGAAGGCCGATGGCGAGATAGACCTCGGTGAGGCGGTAAAGCGCCTCGGGCACCATGTTGGTGGTCTGGTAGTTCTGGATCACCCGCTGGTAGCGGTTGATCGCCGCGGCATAGAGTTTCTGGCTCTCGTACCAGCGCCCGATCGCCATTTCGTGCCCGGCGAGGTGGTCGAGGCAGAGATCGATCTTGAAGCGGGCATCCCGCGCATAGGCAGTGTCGGGGAAGCGGTTGGCGACGTCGCGCAGCGCGGCGAGCGCCTCCTCAGTCACTTTCTGGTCGCGCTCGACATCGACGATCTGCTCGTAATAGTCGAGCGCCTTCAGGTAATAGGCGTAGGCGATGTCCTTGTTGGTCGGATGGAGCTGGATGAAGCGGTCCAGCGTGCCGACCGAGTCGGTATAGGCGTGGTTGAGATACTGGGCGTAGCCTTCCATGAGCTGGGCGGAGGCAGCCCAGGCGGAGAAGGGATAGTTGCTCTCGACTTGATGGAAGCGCTTGATCGCGAAGGTGTAGCGTTTGGCGTTCAGCGCATCGAGGCCCTGATTGTAGAGCTGCTCCACGGGGATCTTGGAGACGTCCTCGTCGCTGTTGGAGGAGCTGCACGCGGCGAGCAGCGCAAGGCCAAGCATGGCAAGGCCGGCCCGCAGACCACGCCATGTCCGCGCGTTCCGTCCCCTCCACCTTGACCGGTCCCGTCCCATACCGCCCCGTTTCATCCCGCCTGTCTCATCCCGCGCGGCTTTTCCGCTCTTTCTACGTCCGCCATCCGGTCCCAAAGTTCCTGCGTCTGCCCGCCCTGCCGCCTGAGCGGGTCATGGGGCTAGCACGAAACGCCCCTTTCGCCAACCGCGGGCCAAGCGAAAAGGGTGCGGCGTTTACAACCCGCCCTTCAGGCGGCGGCGGCGAAATCGGCGGGCGCGGCCAGCGTCACCCTGCGCCAGGAGGTGGGGTCGGCGAAAAGCGCGTGCAAGAGGCGGTTGTTCAGCGCATGCCCGGTGCAGCGGGCGCTGAAACGCCCGATCAGCGGGGCGCCGGCCAGCGCCAGATCGCCCACCGCGTCGAGC
>KN173978.1:10802-12600 GCA_000759655.1 Acidicaldus organivorans
GACGAACTCGTCGGGCTGGCGCAGGCCTTCGGGGTTGAGGATGCGCGCCCCATCCACCACCACCGCGTTGTGCAGCCCCCCGCCGAGGCCCCGCCCCGCCGCGTGCAGCCGGGCGACCTCTTCGGCGAGAGTGAAGGTGCGCGCCGCGGCGAGCTCCTGACGGAACGTCTCGGCGCCGAGGGAAAGCGCGAGCGACTGGGTGCCGATGGCAGGCGCGGCGAAGACGATGGTGAGCGCCATGTCGAGACCCGCACCCCCCGCGGCGGGAAGGAGGGCGGCCTCCGCCTCGCCATGCGCGACCTGCACCGGGGCGAGGATCTCGATCGCCTGGCGGGGCGCGTCCTGTTCGGCGATGCCGGCGCAATCGATGAGGAAGACGAAGGGGGCGGCGGAGCCATCGAGAATCGGCACTTCCGGCCCGTCCACCTCGATCAGCGCGTTGTCGATGCCGAGCCCGGCGAGCGCCGCCATGACGTGCTCGATGGTGCCGATGCGCGCCTCGGGGATCCCGGCGAGGCCGATCTCGGTGGAAAGCCGCGTTTCGATCACCGTATCGAAGCGGGCGGGGATGGAGAGGCCGAGATCGGTGCGGCGGAAAACGATCCCGTGCCCGGCGGGAGCGGGCTTGAGGACGAGGCGTGCCTCGCGCCCCGAATGCAGGCCCACGCCCACACAGCCGATTTCGGATTTCAGGGTGCGCTGGCGAAGGGGCGCGCGGATCCCCTTCTCCTTTTCCCGCAACGTGATCCGTTTACCGGGCCATGCCCGCCGGTCGGCCATGCTCGTCATCCTGTCCCTGACGCCGGCGATCCCGATCGATGCCGGCTCCGATTTGATCCGCCCTGCCGTTTCCCTACCCCTCCCACCCACCGCGACCCGTCCCTCACGGGGCCGGTCTTACACGCCGCGGTTGCAGGAGGCGAAAAGGCAGCGGGCGTCACCCTCCAAGCTAGGCGAGCCCGGAGCGTGACGCCAGTCAAACATTATTTCTGAATGTTTCGTTGAAGATGGGGATCTATCCCTTTGTCGAGCTGTCTTTTTTGCGCCGCACTCAGGAGGAGCGGCGGCGCAGGAAGGCGGGGATGTCGAGGTTCGGATCCTCCTCCGCCACCGGACGGGCCGGGCGCGGCGGCTCGGCTGCCGCCACCGGGCGCGGCTCGGGGGCGGGTTCGGCGGCGGGGGCGCGCATCCCGCCGAGATTCCGCCGCAACACGCCGGTCACCGTCCCGAACAGGCTGCGCCCGGTTGGCGCGGGCGGCGGCACGGGCGCGGACGCCGGGCGGCTTCCCGGTGTGGCGAAGAGGCCGCGCGCGGGAGCGGGAGTGGCGGCCTCGGCGGCCTGCGGGCTCGCCTGGGCGCGGAGCGGCACCGGGCGCTGCACCGGACGGGCGATGACCTCCTCGCTCGCCGCGCGCATCCCTTGCGGGGTGGAAAGGGCAGGCTCGGCGAGGGGAGCCGGACGCAGGCCCGCGCCCGCATGACGGCGCGGCATCTCCTCGGGCTCGGGCCCGGCTTCGGCTTGCGCGGCCGGAGCCGCTTCGACCGGGGCGGCGGGGGCCTGCTCCTCGGCGACGGGAAGGCCTCCCACCGCGACCAGGCGGGCGCGTTCGGCCTTCGGCGTGTCGATGCCGGTTGCCACCACCGAGACGCGGATCCGCCCGTTGAGCTCCTCGTCGATCGCCGAGCCGAAGATGATGTTGGCGTCCTCGTCCACCTCCTCGCGCACCCGGTTGGCCGCCTGATCGACCTCGTAGAGGGTCATGTCCTCGCCACCGGTAATGTTGATGAGGAGGCCGCG
>KN173978.1:12630-12700 GCA_000759655.1 Acidicaldus organivorans
CCCGGCGCATTCCCTCGAAGGCGAAAGGCTTGGTCACTACGCCCACGGTGAGGATGTTGCGCTCGCGCGC
>KN173978.1:12780-13199 GCA_000759655.1 Acidicaldus organivorans
CATGCGGGCGATCACCGGCGCGGCGCCGGTGCCGGTGCCGCCGCCCATGCCGGCGGTGATGAAGAGCATGTGCANGGCGCCCGCCATGTTGGTCTCCTCGAGGAGCGGGTTGTTGATCGCGGCCTCGGCGGCGCGGATGGCGCGGTTCTCGCCCTCCGCCTCGCCGGTGCCCATCATCGCCTTGCCCATCTCCACCATCACGGTGCGGATGTCGGCGAAATCGAGATTGACCAGGCCCGGCATGACAATGAGGTCGGTCACCCCGCGCACCCCCATGTAGAGCACGTGATCGGCCATCTTGAACGCCTCGCGGAAGCTCGTCCGCTCATTGGCCAGGCGGAAGAGGTTCTGGTTGGGGATGACGATCAGCGTATCGACGTGCTGCTGGAGCTCCTCGATCCCCTGCTCGGCAGCGCGCG
>KN173978.1:13227-13762 GCA_000759655.1 Acidicaldus organivorans
GCGGGCGATCTCGTCCGCCGCCTCCTCGGCCGCGGCGCGCCCGATCTCGGGCTTGGCGCCCGCCCCCAGACCTTGGGTGATGTGGGGGCCGAGCTGGATACGCCGGTCGGCGCGCGAGTGCATGAGCTGCTGGGCGTCGGTGTTGGCGACGATGAAATCCACCCCCTGCAGGTTGGAGGCGATCATGTTGTCAACGGCATTGGTGCCGCCGCCGCCAACCCCGATCACGCAGATCCGCGGCCGGAAATCAGCGTGAAGCTGCTGCGGAATGGTCAGGTTGAGCGTCATGGGCGATTTCCCCCTCTCCTCGAAGAAACGGTCAAACAAACGAAACGGATCGCACTGCGGGCGCTCTTCATCCGAACCGCTCCCGCAAGGCGCCGGCGAGGCGGCGCAGAAGCCCTCCCCGCGGGCGCCGGAACTCTCCTCCCCCCGGCCGGCCAGCCCCGCCATCGAGCCCGCTCGCCCAGAAGAGCAGCCCGGCGGCCACGGCGAGCCCCGGCCCCTGGCGGTCCTCCGGCACTCCGGCGAGCGG
>KN173978.1:13859-14229 GCA_000759655.1 Acidicaldus organivorans
AGCGTCTCCTCGACGCGGGGGCGGATGATCTCGATCAGGTGCCGCCGTGGGATCTTCTCGAAGGCGTAAGGATCCTCCCCGGCGAGAGCGACGGGCAGCATCTCGCGCTCGTCATCGGGGCTCGCCTCGACATTGCCGTAGAGCGTCTTGAGCCGCTCCGCCGTATCGAGGCTGGTCGAGAGGAGCCGCGCAATGTCGCCGGTGACGTGCTGGCCGCCCACCGGGATCTGCGCGGCGTGGATGATCTGGCCCTCGATGAAAATGCCGATCGCGGTGATGCCGCCCCCCATATCGACCACCGTCGCCCCGAGCTCGCGCTCATCGGGGGTGAGCACGCCGAGCCCTGCGGCAAGCGGGGCCGCCACCCCCG
>KN173978.1:14266-14402 GCA_000759655.1 Acidicaldus organivorans
CAACGGGCGGCCAAGCCGCACCGGCCGGCCCAGGATCCGCGCAGCGAGCTCGCGGAGCCCAGGAAGTTGGCAGGCCCCGCCGGTGAGGACGACACGGCTCGCCCCGTCGCGGGTGAGACCGGAGGCATCGAGCCGG
>KN173978.1:14497-15262 GCA_000759655.1 Acidicaldus organivorans
CCTCGAGCGAGAGATCGGCCCGGCCCAGCGTGTGGGTCAGATTGCGCAGGGCCCCCTGCGCGACATCGATGACATGGAGCTTGAGGCCGAGCGTCTCGCAGCAGAGACCGCGCGGGTCGATCACCCCCTCGGTTTCATCGAGCGCGAAGCCGAGCGGCAAGGTGTGGACGATGCGCCGCCCCTCAGTGGCGGCGCGGCGGGCGCCTTCCTCGATCAGGCGGTGGATGTCGTGATCGCTCACCGCCCGCCCGCCGATCGGCCATTGCAGGTTGAAGAGGCGGCTTTCCGGGCTGCCGCAGGCCAGCGTGACGGTCACCTCCTGCAGCCGGTGCTCGGCCCGGTTCTCGGCCTCGGCCACCGCCGAGCGGACCATGCGCTCCGCCGCATCGAGATCGACGATCGCCCCTGCCTTGACCCCTTGCGCCCGCTTCCAGCCGAGACCGGCCACCCGGATCTCCCCGTTCGCCGCCACCTGGCCGATCAGGCAGACCACCTTGGTCGAGCCGATATCCAGCACGCCGAAGGGGCCGCTGCGCGGCGCCCGCCACCGGAGCGTGGGCTCCCCCCCCGCCTCGGGCAGCACGAAACGTGAGGAAAGCGCCGTCATCCCTCTTCCCTCCTCAGGCCCCACCCCTCCCCCAGGCCTCCCTTCCTCATGCCTCCCTTCTGCATGCCCCGCTTCCTCATGTCGGGCTTGCCCCATGCGGCTTGGCGGGAAGAGGCGCGGGCGCGCCTCCCGCCGGAGTGGGCCCCTCATCCCCGCCC
>JPYW01000801.1 GCA_000759655.1 Acidicaldus organivorans
CATCTGCCCCCTCCCTCAAGCCGCGTCCCCACCGCTTCCTTTTCCTCTCCTCCCTTCCCCGATCCTTCGCGATGACCCCCCTTTTCCCACCGCTCGCCTTTCCTTCGATCCCCTGGCTTGCCGATCTCACCGCCCTCTTCCAGGTGGTGCTCGCCGATCTCGCGCTGGCCGCGGACAACGCGGTGGTGGTGGCGCTCGCCGTAGCCGGGCTTCCGCCCCGCCAGCAGCGGCTCGGGCTGGTGCTGGGCACGATGCTTGCCGCACTTTTGCGCGGGGCAGGCTCGCTGGTGGCGCTACAGCTGCTCGCCGTGCTCGGCCTCACCCTCGCCGGCGGGATCCTGCTCCTCTGGGTGTCATGGAAAATGTATCGCGAGCTTGCCGGCGGGGCGGAGGAGGGGGTCGAACTCCGCCCGGCGCGCTCCTTCGGCCGCGCCCTGCTTGCGATTGCGCTCGCCGATTTCTCGATGAGCCTCGACAACGTGCTCGCCGTGGCCGGGGCGGCGGGCCAGCGCCCGGCGATCCTGATCGCGGGGCTTGCGCTGGGCGTGGTGCTGACCGCCTTCGCCTCGGGGCTGCTCTCGCGGCTGTTTGCGCGGTTCCGCCTCCTGGTGTGGCTCGGCTGGGCGAGCGTGCTCGCTATCGCGCTCGAGATGATCGCCCGCGGCGGGGTCGAGGTGTGGCAGGCGCTGCCGAACCGGTGATCGGGAACGACGGACAGGAAAGCGGACCCGAAAAACCCGCCCTCGCGGGCGGGTTTTTCGGGTCCGCGGGCCCCGTCTCCTTGCGGAGAGAGGCCGCTGCGTCACAAAGCGTCAGGCGTTGGCGCTGCCGTTCGGGCTCGCCTGGTCGGTCTCGGGCCGCTCGTAGTCATAGCCCGCGGCCGTCTGATAGGGGCGGTCGGTGCTCACCGCCGGCGCCCGGCCACCCCAGGCGAGGTCCTCGTGCTGAGAGGCGGTGGCCGGCGGACGGCCCGCCGCGAGATTCTGATGCTGAGCGGGGGCCTGGTGAACCGCGGTGGCCGCCGAGGTGGTCAGAGCCAACGCCGAAATCGCGGCAAAGATCCATTTACGCATGGTCGCTGTCCTTTCCTTCTTCATCGGCGGGGTCCGGGGTGGGCTCCCGTCGGACACCCCCGATGTAATAACGCTGCTTACCGACAGCAAGGTTACAAACGCAGGGCTGTGTTGCGGTGCAAACAAACCGCCCCCCTTGCCATATCAGTCCGTTGCGCCAAGGCGGACAGCCTCGCCGCCGCCCCTTGGGGCCGGGCAGGGGTGGGGTGGGTTGAAGAGCTTGGCAGCCGTCCCCCACCCTGCCGCGCGCGCCGACAAGAGATACACCCTGCCGGGTTGTCTTGCCCCCGGAGATGTCTCACCCCTTGAGCGCGGATCAGGGGCTGAAAGTGTTGACAATTTTGGCTCAAATTTGCATCATCCCGGCGCCGTCATGACCCCGTGAGGAGGAACGTCGATGTCCGGTACAATTACCACGATTACTAATAGCACGACTACTAATAGCACGATTACTAATAGCACAATTTTGTCTCCCGCTGGGACGATCGAATCGGCAAGCACATCTGCCGTCGGGGTTTCATTGGCGGCGGGTGGAACTTTTAGTAATCCATCTGGTGTGACTGTCAGCGGTGAAAAATATGGCGTTGAATCTTTGGCCCATGTTTATTTAACTAATGCGGGAACAATTTCTGGATCTGGCACATATGGTGTTGGTGTTTTTGTTGGAGGTGGAGAGATTACCAATACATCCGGGGCTGAAATAAGTGGTAATAAATATGGAATTCAATCTTTGGATTCTTTCTATCTAACTAATTCATCTAAAGCAACGATTAGCGGCGGAACTTCTGGTATTACAACATTAGGTAATCTTAATGCAATTAACTCAGGTGTTATTATAAGTCTACTTATGATGCCATTTCTTTTGCTAATGGAACAATTACTAATGAGGCTGGGGCTTTAATTAGCGGTAATATTGGTGTTGCCGCGGGAAGTGCTCCAACAGCTGGTTCTGCAGTTACTTTGGTTAATGCTGGAACAATTGTCGGTTCTAGCGGAACGGCGGTTTCTGGCGGATTTTCTTCTTTCGATTTGGTAATTGACCCTGGGGCATCCTTTCAAGGATCGGTAATAGCAATAGAATTGCCTCCTTCATTGGCGAACGGTGCTACTAATGGCATTACTTTATCAAGTGGTAGCCATGCAGGAACAATAGATGCTCTATCTAATTATGTTGGATTTAATAGCCTTTATGTTCAACCTGGAGCAACTTGGGATATTGGAGGAAGTTTCGGACGTAATCCTCCAGTAATTACGGTAGCAAGTGGAGCAACTCTTGATATAAATGAGCCTTTGCCGCAGGGAGGAACCATTGACATTCAAAATGGTGGTAGTTTAGTCTTAAATTCGAGTGGGACATCTTCTGGTTCTACTTTTGTTTGGAACGGTAGTGATGTAGAAACGGTAGAAAATCTTGAAAACAATTCGCAGATTACATTAAACGGAGGTGCGGCAGTGGTTGGACTATTTAATAACGATTCTGTTGTAGCAACATCTGGCAATGATAGTTTGTTTCTTAATGGTTCTGGGAGTACGGTGCAGGGGGCAAAGGGGCCTTTGATGGTAGTTGCAAATAATTCTGGCAATAAAGTTAGTCTTGGTTCGGGGGCGGCAACTGTTTTTGCGAGTGCTGGCGCAAATACAGTTTATGGAGGAAGTGGGCAAACGATTTTTGTCACTCAGCCTTCTGTTACTGGTGTAAATTTCCAGGGGGAAGCTGGGGATGTAACAATTTTTGCTCTTAATCAATCTACAGGGGTTTACCAGCCTGGAACTCAGGGAAGTTTTATTTTTGTTGGTGCTTTGGGTTCTGTTTCTACGTTGACCGGAGCAACGGGAAACGCAACCGCGACAGTGTTTGGAGATCAAGGGAGTGATGTTATTTTTGATGGTAATCAGGTAGGCAATATTTTGGTTGCTTCTGGAGCTAACACTACGCGCAACGGTGCAAACTCGGGGGGCGGGGATATTTTCTTTAATAGGGAAGCGGCTGGACAATCGGCAACCTTGGTTGGAGGGCAATTCTACAATTATTTCCTTTCTGGCAACGGCAACGCAATGCTAGTGGGTGGTGTTGGCCCTAATAGCCACAATTTCTTCCAGTTCATTGCCGGAGAGGATGGTGGAAATAACGTTATTACTAATTGGGGGGCACAAGGGGCATATGATGAGATTGATCTTTCTGGTTATCGGCCGAGTCAAGTGAGCGAGCAAACGGTGAATGGCTCTACTGTAATCACTCTTGCTGATGGGACAAAGATTACCGTTCAGAATGCGGTGATCCCCTCGAGCGCCATCCACTTCCTCTGAACCGGTCACACCATCTGGCCATTGGAGGGGGCGGGAAGGGGCTCTTCCTGCCCCGTCTTTTCGTAAGACCGGCACCAAGGGGCACGAACGCCGGCCAAAGAGCCGAACGGCGGAGGAGATTAATCGGCGAGCGGGCGGGCCTCGTCGGGCAGCATGATCGGGATCCCGTCGCGCACCGGATAGGCAAGCCCCGCCGCCTCGCTCACCAGCTCGTTGCGCACCCGGTCATAGCGGAGCGGCTGCTTGGTGAGCGGGCAGACCAAAATCTCAAGAAGCTTGGGATCGAGCGGCATCTCACCACCCGCAGGAGCCTCCGCCCCGCCGGGGAAAGCCGTTTCACGCGGGGTCTCGGGATCAGGAAACATCGCGCATCCTCCATTCCATGACCAGACTGCCGGACCGGTCGGCAAGCCCCATCGCCTCAGCTCGGGCATCCCCCGCCCTCATCTCCCGCCGCCGCCATCTCGAGCAGAGCGGTGAGCGCTGCCGCCCGCGCCGGGACGTCGGGCGCTTCGAGCAGCGCCTGTTTCTCGGGAGGGGTCAAGGGCAGCGTCTGGGCGAGCGTTGCCACCAGAAGATCATCACCGAGCCCCGCCACCGCCCGCTCATCGAGCGCCAGACGGTGACGGGCAAAAAGCGCTCTGGCAAGCCCGACGAGCCGCGCCCGGTCCACCCCCTCGCGGCGGGGGAGCGGCGGGGCGAGATCGGCAGCGAAGGGTGCGTAATCGGCGAAGACCCGCCGGTAGCCGCGCCGGCCTTCCGCCTCGCCCAGGACGGCAAAGCGGATCAGCCCCTGCAGCGTGATGAAAAACCGCCCATCCTCGGTCTCGCTGAAGGCCTGGATGCGCCCGAGGCAGCCCACCCGAGAGAGCGCCGGACCGGCTTCGGAAGCGGGACGCGCCCGGTCGGGCTGGATCATGCCGAAGACCCGCCCCGCCGCCAGCGCATCCTCGATGAGCGCCACATAGCGGAGCTCGAAAATATGGAGCGGCAGCCGGGCATGGGGGAGCAGCAGCGCGCCCGTCAGCGGAAAGACGGGGAGCGGCGAGGGGAACCTCTCCCCACGCCCGTCCATCGCCGTCAGCGGAATAGCAGCGAGGAAAGCTTGCGCCGCGCCGCCACCGTCACCGGATCCTCCACCCCCCGGGCCTCGAAGAACTTGAGGAGCTCGCGCCGCGCCGCCACCGTCACCGGATCCTCTACCCCCCAGGCCTCGAAGAACTTGAGGAGCTCGCGCCGCGCCGCCACCGTCACCGGATCCTCCACCCCCCAGGCCTCGAAGAACTTGAGGAGCTCGCGCCGCGCCGCATCGTCGTTCCAGTGCGGGTCGCGTTTGATGGAAAGGAGGAGCTCCTCGGCTGCCGCCTCCCGCTCGCCGAGCGCATTAAGGGCGCGGGCGAGTTCGATGCGCGCCTCGTGGTCGTCGGGATTGGCCTCGAGGCGGGCGCGGGATTTCTCGATCTCGGCGGCGGCGCGGCGTCCCTCGCGGGCGAGCGCGATCGCGCTCTTCGCCCCGCTTACCGCCGCGTGCTCGGCGATCTTGGCCGGGACGCGGCTGAGCACCGCTTCCGCCTCGTGATCGCGGCCCAAGGCGAGCAGGGCGCGGGCGAGCCCGCCCCAGGCCTCGGCCTGTTCGGGATCCTGCTCGATGAGGGCGGCGAAGAGCTGGCGCGCCGTCTCCGCATCGCCCCGCTCCAGCGCCGCCTGGCCCTCGGCGAGGAGATCGGTGGCCGGCATCGCACCGCCGGCGAGCTTGAGCAGACCCTCGACGAAGCGGCGCACCTCGGATTCGGGCAGCGCCCCCTGGAAGAGATCGACGATCTGGCCCTGCCAGAAGGCGGCCACCGTCGGCACCGACTGGAGCGGAAGCCCGAGCTGGGCGAGCTGGGCGACGAGGGCCTGGTTCTTGTCAACGTCGATCTTGACGAGGCGCACCCGGCCGCCCGCGGCGCGCACCACTTTCTCGAGGGTGGGGCCGAGCTGGCGGCAGGGGCCGCACCAGGTCGCCCAGAAATCGACGAGGACGGGGACGCTGCGCGACGCCTCGACCACGTCGCGCATGAAATTGCGCTGATCGCCTTCGATGACGGCCTCCGCCGCCGCGGCGCCGTTCTGTCCGATGACCATTTCCATCGTCTCTGATCCTTCTGCGGAGCCCGGGCCATCCGCGGCCAAGGCGCATGCTCGGCCTCAATATAGGGGCGCTTCCCCCGCCGCGCCACCGCCCCCGCCCGCCGCGCCGGGGCGCGGCGGGCGGGGGC
>KN173979.1:0-2040 GCA_000759655.1 Acidicaldus organivorans
CCCTTACGCTCCCGCCCCCTCCCCGTCCATCCCAATCCATCCCATTCCGCCCATTCCGCCCATTCCATCGCGCCGGGGATGCGGTTGCCAAGCGCCTGGGTTTGGGGCAGAAAGATTGGGCTTCATAACCATTTCGGCCGGGGTCGATGGTCTGCCCCCCCGGCCGGGAATGGCGTGGAGTGAGGAACGTGGACTGAGGAACATGGACTGGGGAAACGGCCCCACCTACAGGGAGGAACCAGAACCGATGAGCGCAGAGACCAACCCCACCCCGGCCGACGGTGAGACCGCGGCCCCATCCCCGAACCGCGGCCTCGGCCGGCGTCCCCTGCTCACCGCCGCCGCCGGCGCCGCCCTCCTCACCCCGCTCCCCCGCCGCGCCCGCGCCCAAGGGGCGAACCATCTCCGCATCGGTTTCTTGAGCCCCCGCTCCGGGGCGCTCGCCGGGTTCGGCGAGACGGACGGCTACGTCCTCGACGTGGCGCGCAAGGCGCTCGCCAACGGCATCGCCATCAACGGCCAGACCTACACGGTGGAGATCCTCGACCGCGACACCCAGTCCGACCCCGCCCGCGCCGGCCAGCTCGCCCACAGCCTGATCAACGAGGCGGGCGTCGATCTCATGCTCTCCACCTCCACCCCGGAAGTGGTCAACCCGGTCTCCGATGCCTGCGAGGCGGCCGGGGTGCCCTCGCTTTCCACCATCATGCCGTGGGAGGCCTGGTATTTCGGGCGCGGCGCCAAGCCGGGCCAGCCCTCGCCCTTCCGCTGGACCTATCTCTTCTCCTTCGGCGTCGATGAATTCGCCAAAAGCTACATCTCGACCTGGAACGGGCCGGTGAAGACCAACCGCCGGGTGGGCGTGCTCTATCCCAACGACGCCGATGGCAACGCCATCCGCGCCCATCTCGCCCCCAAGCTCAAAGAGGCGGGATTCGAGATCTTCGATCCCGGCCCCTACGAGGACGGCACCACCGACTACTCGGCGCAGATCGCCTTTTTCAAGCGCAACCGCTGCGAGATCTTCAACACCTTCCCCATCCCGCCCGATTTCGCCACTTTCTGGCGGCAGGCGGCGCAGCAGGGCTACACCCGGATGGTGAAGATCGCCGAGGTGGCGAAGACCGGCCTCTTCCCCTCCTCGATCGAGGCGCTCGGCCCCCTGGGCTACAACATCGCCGCGGGCGTCTATTGGCACCCTGACTTCCCCTACCGCTCCCCGCTCACCGGGCTCGACGGACACGCCCTCGCCCAGGGCTACGAGACGGCCTCGGGAAAACAGTGGACGCAGCAGCTCGGCGCCTCGCTCTCGCTCATCGATGCCGGGATCGCCGCGCTCAAGGCGAGCGCCAATCCCAAGGACAAGAAGGCGGTGGCCGAGAGCCTCTCGCGGCTCAAGGCGATGACCATGATGGGCGAGCTCGACTTCACCAAGGGGCCGGTGCCCAACGTCTTCGCCACCCCGATCATCGGCGCGCAATGGATCAAGGCGAAGCCAGGCAGCCGCTTCAAGCTCGACTACGTGATCATCGAGAACGCCAACGATCCCAACGTGCCGGTGAGCAACAAGCTCATGCCCTACTCGGCGTGAAACGGCGGGAACGGACAGGGACGGCGGTTTCATGGAAGGCGCGCTGCTCGCCGCCACAGGGCTCGAGAAACGCTTCGGGGCGCTCTCCGTGCTTGCCGGGGTCGATTTCCGGGTGGCGCCCGGCGAGGCGGTCGGCATCGTCGGGCCCAATGGCGCGGGCAAGACGACGCTGCTCAACGTGCTCGCCGGCGCGCTCCGCGCCGACCGCGGCAGCATCTCCTTCGCCGGCGAGGACGTCACCCGGCTTGACGTCGCGGCGCGCTGCCGCCGCGGCATCGGCCGGTCGCACCAGATCCCCCGCCCCTTCGGCGGCATGACCGTATTCGAGAACGTCCTCGTCGCCGCCCAGGCAGGGGCGGGGCTTTCCGGCGAGGCGGCCGAAGGCGAGGCGCTCGCCGCGCTTGAGCGGAGCGGGATGATGGCGCTCGCCAACCGCCGCGCCGCCTCGC
>KN173979.1:2254-4840 GCA_000759655.1 Acidicaldus organivorans
TCGGCCTGCTCGAGCGCAAGCGGCTCGAACTCGCCCGCGCGCTCGCCACCCGCCCCCGCCTCCTCCTCCTCGACGAGATCGGCGGCGGGCTGACCGATGCCGAAGCGGCCGGGCTGGTCGCCACCATCCGCACCCTGCTCGCCGAAGGGATCGCCATCGTGTGGATCGAGCACATCGTCCACGTCCTGGTCCAGGTCATCACCCGGCTCGTCTGCATGGATCAGGGGCGGGTGCTCGCCGAGGGCGCGCCCGAGGAGGTGCTCAACGATGCGGCGGTGATCGACGCCTATCTCGGCTCCAAGGCAAGGACGGCCCATGCTCTCGGTGCATAGGATCTCGGCGGGCTACGGCCTGCTCCAGGCGGTGCGCGGGGTGAGTTTCGATCTCGGCCCGGGCGAGACGCTCGCCCTGGTCGGCGCCAACGGCGCGGGCAAGACGACGCTGCTCCGGGTAATCGCCGGGGCGATGCGGCCCTTCTCCGGTGAGGTCCATTTCATGGGCCGCGACATCACGCGCCTTCCCGCCCATGAGCGGGTGCGGCTCGGCATCGCCCTCGTCCCCGAAGGACGGCGCGTCTTCGCCGACCTCACCGTGGCCGACAATCTCGCCGTGGCGGAGGGGCGCGGCCGCAACGGCCCCTGGACGCGGGCGCGGATCTACGAGGCCTTCCCGGTGCTCGCCGAGAAACGCGCCACACGGGCGGGCGATCTCTCGGGCGGGCAGCAGCAGGCGCTCGCCATCGCCCGCGCCCTGCTCGCCAATCCCCGTCTCCTCCTCCTCGACGAGGTCTCGCTCGGGCTCTCGCCGGTGGCGGTCGATCGGGTCTATGCCGCGCTCGCCCCCATGCTGGGGGGCGAGCTCAGCGTCATCCTGGTCGAGCAGGACCTCGACCGCGCCCTCTCGGTGGCTGATCGCGTCATCTGTATGCTGGAGGGACGGATCACCCTCATGGGCCCGGCCAGAGGCGCGGATCGCGCCGAGCTCCTCGCCGCCTATTTCGGAACCCGGACGGAGGCCCCGGCGTGATCCTGCTTGCCCAGATCCTGCAAGGGGCTTTTCTCGGCGCCTATTACGCGCTGATCGCGGCAAGCCTCTCCTTCCTCTTCGGCGTGCTCCGCATCATCAACCTCGCCCATGGCAGCCTGATCGTGCTCGCCGCCTTCCTCCTCTTCCTCGGCGCCGACCGGCTCGGCCTGCCGCTCCCCCTCGCCCTTCCCGCCACCATCGCGGTGATGGCCGCGCTCGGCTACGCCCTCTATCACACGGTGCTGGCGCGGAGCCTGCGCGCCGGACCCTTGGTGCCGCTGCTCGCCACGTTCGGGCTTGCCATCGTGCTCGACAATCTCCTCTTCGAGGGGTTCGGGGCGGATACCCGCTCGCTCGCCCCCTATGCCGGGGACCTCGCCTATGCGGGGTTCACCCTCACCGAGGATCTCTCGGTGGGCGAGCTCGACCTCATCACCCTCGCCGCGGCCATCCTGCTCCTCGGCGGGCTGCAGCTCTTCCTCCGTCATACGCGCCTCGGACGAACCATCCGCGCCACCGCCGCCGATCCCGAGGTGGTGGAGTTGATCGGGATCGACGCGCGGCGGGTCTATGCGGCGGCGAGCGCGCTCGCCATCGCGATCGCGGCAATTGGCGGGGCAGTGCTCGGGCTTCGCGCCACCTTCACCCCCTATAGCGGCGGAACCCAGCTCCTGTTCGCCTTCGAGGCGGTGGTGATCGGCGGCTTCGGCTCGCTGTGGGGCACGCTCTGGGGCGGCATCCTGCTCGGCATCGCCCAGAATCTCGGCGCCCTCGTCAACCCGCAAGGCTTCCTCCCCGCCGGGCACGTCTTCTTCCTCCTCGTCCTCATCGCGAGGCTCCTCCCCTGGCCGCGGCTCCGCCGTGCCCGCCCCTCCCTCGCCTGACCAAGCGATGACCGCGCTCACCCCCCCTCTCGCCCGCGTCCCGCTCTCCCGCCCCGCCATCGAGCGCTGGCACAAACGCGCCATCCTCTTTGTGGGCGGGATCGGGCTCCTCCTCGCCGTCCTCGCCGCGGGCCCCCTCTTCCTTCCCGCGGGCGCGCTCGAGCGGCTGGTCGCGCTCTACGTCTATGTGCTGCTCGGGGTGAGCTGGAACCTACTCGCCGGGTTCGGCGGCCTGGTCTCGGTCGGCCAGCAGGCCTTTTTCGGGCTCGGCGCCTATGGGGCGATCCGCCTTTCGGTGGCGGGTCTTCCCGTCTATGCCGCCCTCGCCCTCGCCGCGCTCGCCGTCCTGGTCATCGCCCTTCCCATCGGCGAGGCGATGCTGAGGCTCGAGGGGGGGGCCTTCGCCATCGGCATGTGGGTGGTGGCGGAGCTCGCCCATCTCCTGGTCAATCTCGACCCCCTGGTTCAGGGCGAGACCGGTATTTCGCTGATCGCCCTCGATGCCGTCCCTGCCCCGCTGCGGCGCATGGCGACCTACTGGTTCGCGCTGGCGGCGATGGCAGGCTTCGTCCTCATCGTCTTCCTCCTCCTCCGCGGCCGGGTGGGGCTCGCCCTGCAGGCGATCCGCGACGATGCGACGGCGGCGGCGGCGGTCGGGGTCCGCGTCTTCCAGGTC
>KN173979.1:4869-5375 GCA_000759655.1 Acidicaldus organivorans
AGCGTCCAGTGGACCGCCTACATGATCTTCATGACGCTGGTGGGCGGGCTCGGCACCTTCGAGGGACCGGTGCTCGGCGCAGTGCTGTTCTTCCTCGTCGAGACGTTCTTCGGCGGAAGCGGCGTCTGGTACCTGATCGGGCTCGGCGCCGCCGCCCTCGTCTTCGCCCTCTTCATTCCGGAAGGGATCTGGGGAAGGCTCGAGCAGCGCTATGCGCTCCGCCTGCTGCCGGTGGGCTACCGCGTCGGGCTTCCCCCCTCGTCCGCCCGCGAAGAAGGATCCTCGCCATGAAAACCCAGATCGGCATCATCGGGGCCGGGCCGGCCGGCCTCTTCCTCGCCCATCTCCTCCATCGCGCCGGGATCGGGGCGGTGGTGCTCGAGGCGCGCTCGCGCGAGGATGTCGAGGGCACCATCCGCGCCGNNNAAGCGCGCCGTCTTCGCGCTCGCCGCGCTGGGCGGGGCGTTCGCCGGCGCCGCCTGGCTCGCCGGGGCGATCACCTTCCA
>KN173979.1:5482-5697 GCA_000759655.1 Acidicaldus organivorans
GGGTGCTCGAGCAATGGGTGGTCGATCTGATGCGCGAGCTGGGGCTTGCCGCGAGGCTCGACCAGCACGCCGATTTTCATCGCGGCATCAGCCTGCAATGGACCCGCACCCGGTTCCATCTCGACATGTATGAGCTCACTGGTGGCAAGCAGGTCACCGTCTATCCCCAGCACGAGGTACTACGCGATCTCATCGCCGGCCTGATCGAGCGGGGC
>KN173979.1:5778-6936 GCA_000759655.1 Acidicaldus organivorans
GGCAGCATCCTCTTCGAGGCGCGCGCCGAGGCGCTCGAGGATGTCACCGGCCCCGCCCCACGCATCCGCTTCCGCCATCAGGGAGAGGAGGAGGTGCTGGAGTGCGATTTCATCGTCGGCGCCGACGGGTTCCACGGCCCCTCGCGCCAGGCGATCCCCGCCTCGATCCGCGAGGAGTTCCACAAGGTCTATCCCTTCGGCTGGCTCGGCATCCTCACCCGCGCGCCCCGCTCCTGGCATGAGCTGATCTATGCCAATCAGGCGGGCGGGTTCGCGCTCCTCTCCACGCGCACGCCTGAGATCCAGCGGCTCTACATCCAGTGCGATCCGCATGACGACATCGCCAACTGGCCGGATGAGCGGATCTGGGCGGAGCTCGAGGCGCGGCTCGCGCTCGAGGGCTGGACGCTGCATAAAGGGCCGATCTTCCAGAAGGGGATCATTCCGCTGCGCAGTTTCGTCTGCGAAACGATGCGTTACGGCCGCCTCTTCATCGCCGGCGATGCCGCCCATATCGTGCCGCCCACTGGCGCCAAGGGGCTCAATCTCGCCGTGGCCGACGTCAAGGTCCTCGCCCGGGCGCTGATCGAGCATTACCGCGAAGGGAGTGACGCGCGCCTTCAGCGCTATGATGCGACCTGTCTCCGGCGGATCTGGAAGGGCGAGCGCTTCTCCTGGTACATGACCACCATGCTGCACCGCAATCCGGCGGAGACCGAGTTCGAACGGCGCATCCATCTCGCCGATCTCGACTTCGTGCGCTCCTCACGCGCCGCGGCGACGGCGCTCGCCGAGAACTATGTGGGGCTCCCCTTCGAGGACGAGCCCTGATCCCCCTTGCCACGGGCCGCATCCTTTGGAAACCTCCCTCGGACGAGGGAGGGACGGGTGGCCGACGAGATGCTCACCGCCAGACCTGGGCCGGCGGGCCCCGCAACGGGGGCAACCGAAGAGCCCCCCAAGGGGCCGCGGCTTCGGGAAATCGAACGGCCGGGGAGATACGACTCCGCGGGCGGGGTGATCTCTCTGTCCCATTGGCAAAGCGGAGGGTTGTCGGTCGGTCTGCATGGGCTGGTGCTCGCCCTGCTGCTGCTCGCCGTCTCGGCGAAAACCCCGCCCGAACCCGCCGCCCCCGGCACGGTGGCGATGGTCTTCGCC
>KN173980.1:0-290 GCA_000759655.1 Acidicaldus organivorans
GCGCCTCCAGGAACTCGGCCTCCCGGTCCGGGGCGAGTTGGGTGCCGAAGACGTGGAGCCCGGCGCGGATCAGGCTTTCCTTGATGTCGCAGAGATAGGCATCGAGCCGGGCGAGCCGCTCCTCGGGAGAAGGCGCTTCATTTGCTCCGCATTCTTCGAGGAGGCCCGCGCTTGCGGCGCGCTCGAGGATCTCGGTGCGCAGCGCCTCGGCCCGTTTGGGATCGAGCCCGCTCGCCTCCCCATAGTCTTCGAGGAGGCGGCCCAGGATGGCCGCCTCGCCGGAGAGCCCG
>KN173980.1:342-1008 GCA_000759655.1 Acidicaldus organivorans
GACAGGGCGGCGGCCTTGCCGGGAAGCCATTCCAGCGTCCCATGCGCCCCGACATGGACCAGGGCGTGGATCGCCCGCACCTCTCTCAGCCAGAGATAGAAGGCGACGTAAGCGTGACGGGGCGGGGTGGCGAGGTCGTGATAGAGCGCCCGCCGCGCTCCTCCCCCCACGCCTCCCTCCATCATGCCCCCTTCCGTCATGCCCCCGTCCATAACGCCGCGCTCGGGCTGGATCGCCGCGATCATCTGCCCGCTTTGCCAGAGCCGCGCCGTGAAATACCCGTCGCGCACCGCGGGGTCGTTCTCGGGAGGCCCCCATACGGTGGTGATCTGCGCCGCTGTCTCGGCGGGAAGTCCGGCAAGGAGGCTTCGATACGACTCGAGGCTGAGATAGGGGGTGGGCTCGGCCTCGCAGAGGAGGCGGGCGAAGCCCTCGCGGTCGGGGCGGGAGGGGCCCGTCTCATAGCCCTCTTCGGCGAGCATGCCGAGCATCACCGAGAGCGAGCCGAGTGTGTCGAGCCCCACTGCCTGGGCCCGCTGGCCGCCCAAGCCGGGATAGTCGGAAAGGATGAAGGCGAGGCGGCGCTCGGCAGCCGGGGTTCGCGCAAGCCGCACCCAGCCCACGATCCGTTGGGCGGCCAACACCACTTTGGCGGGATCGGGGGTG
>KN173980.1:1084-3060 GCA_000759655.1 Acidicaldus organivorans
TGACGGTGAAGCGGCCAGTCGAGGCCGAAGGCCGCGGGCTCGGCCTCCTTGAAGGAGATCAGCCCCGCCTGCCGCCGGCCATCCATCTCCGGCCGCACCACCTGCATGGCGAGATCGGCGGGGCCGAGCTTCCCCGCGGGCTCGGCCTCCTTGAAGGAGATCAGCCCCGCCTGCAGCCGGCCATCCATCTCCGGCAGCACCACCTGCATGGCGAGATCGGCGGGGGCGAGCCCGCGGGGAAGCTCGGCCCAGGTCTTGCGGTCGGTCGAGGCGAGCACGAGCTGCAAGAGCGGCGCATCCGCCGCCTCGAGCGGCGAGCCTCCCGTCCCGCGCGCGGCAAAGCCGGTGAGGGTGAGAACCGCATCGGGCCGGGCACGGGTGAGCTCGGCGGCGAGAAAGGCGCGGCTTTCCGCGTCCTTGAGCCCGTGGACGAAATAGAGCCGGCTTGCGATCCCCCGGTCGGCAAGGGCGGCGGCGAGCGCCTCCGCTGGCGCGGTATCGCCCGCGAGGTGATGGGCGCGATAGAGGATCATCGCGACCTCGCCCCAGGCCGCAGGGGGGTGCCGCGTCGCGATCAGCCCGGCAGAGGCAAGGCGCTCCGGGGTGCGCATAGCGGGGGGCGGAGCGAGCCCGCCGAGATGGAGGAGGAGGTCGAGCGCGCGCGCCGCATTCTCCGTCCCCCCTGCCCAAGCGAGCGCGGCAAGCGCGGCGAGGGTGTCCCGGTCCACCGTAGAAAATGCGGCGAGCGGTTCTTCCACCTCCGCCTCGGTTCCGATCACGGCGAGCGCCAGAGAATGCGCGCGGGCGAGGCGGGCGAGTTCCTCGAGCCCGTAGCGCCACGCCTCTACCCCGCCGATCAGCCGCACCAGCACCGCCCGCGTGGTGGGGAGGAAGTTTTCGAGGAAGAGATCGACCGAGAAGGGATGACGCAGTGCGGCGAGATTGGCGAGCCTGAGCCGGGGCCTCTCCTCCCCGCTTTCGCTCCGCGCCTTCCAGGCTCGGGCGAAGGCGGCGAGATCACTCTCGGCGAAGGAGAGGATGGTGATCTCGGCCGGTTTCTGCCCGAGATCACGCGGGGCCTCGAGAGCCTCCAGTCCGCGCCGCTCGGTGAGGAGGAGATGCATGGCGTGCTCAGAGGGCGAGGGCCGCCTCGATCGCCGCGCGGTCGAGGCCGCGCCGCCCGATCACCACGAGCGAGGTCAGGCGCGCCTCTCCCCCCTGCCAGGGGCGGTCGAAGTAATGCTGAAAGCGCGTCCCCACGCCCTGGACGATGCCGCGCAGCGCCTTGCCGCGGATGGCGAGGAACCCTT
The DNA here is from genome assembly GCA_000759655.1 of Acidicaldus organivorans. Classification (GTDB taxonomy): domain Bacteria; phylum Pseudomonadota; class Alphaproteobacteria; order Acetobacterales; family Acetobacteraceae; genus Acidicaldus; species Acidicaldus organivorans. Next base: position 2,395 of record KN173980.1, read on the forward strand.
TGAGACGGAGGATGTCATGCGCCGCGGCGAGATCGGGAAGCCGCGCCAGCAGGGGCTCCGCCGCGTGAAGCTCGGGCAGGGTGATGACGAAACTCTCGAAATCGTCGTGCTCGTGGGCGCCATCTTCGGCATCGTGATGCGAGGGGCGGGCGGCGAGATCGTCCTCCGCCGCGGCGCCGAGGCCGAGCAGCACCTCGAGGGGGAGCCTGCCCTCGACGGCGGGGAGGATCTTCACCGCGCGCGGGAGTTTCGCGGCAAGCTCTCCCTGCAACGCCTCCAGCGCTTCTCTTTCAAGGAGATCCGCCTTGTTGAGGATGACGAGATCCGCCGCCATGATCTGGTCTTCGAAGACCTCGGCGAGCGGATTGTCGTGGGCGAGCGAGGGATCGGCCTCGGCCTGGCGGGCGAGCGCCTCGGGGTCGTCGGCGAAGCGGCCCGCGGCGACGGCGGGGGCGTCGAGCACCGCGATCACCCCATCCACCGTCACCCGCCCCCGCACTGCGGGCCACTGGAACGCCTTGAGCAGGGGTTTGGGGATGGCGAGGCCCGAGGTTTCGATGACGATATGTTCGGGAGGCGCGGGGCGGGCGAGCGCCTCGGGGTCGTCGGCGAAGCGGCCCGCGGCGACGGCGGGGGCGTCGAGCACCGCGATCACCCCATCCACCG
>KN173980.1:3208-3690 GCA_000759655.1 Acidicaldus organivorans
TCACCCGCCCCCGCACTGCGGGCCACTGGAACGCCTTGAGCAGGGGTTTGGGGATGGCGAGGCCCGAGGTTTCGATGACGATATGTTCGGGAGGCGCGGGGCGGGCGAGGAGCGCTTCGAGGGTAGGAAGGAAGTCTTCGGCGACGGTGCAGCAGAGGCAGCCATTGGCAAGTTCCACCACGTCTTCCTCGCTGCAGCCCGGCGCGGGGCAGGCGCGCAGGAGCTCGCCATCGATGCCGAGCGTGCCGAATTCATTGACGATCACCGCAAGCCGCCGCGTGGTATGGGTGAGGAGATGGCGGAGCAGCGTTGTCTTGCCGGCGCCCAAAAATCCGGTGACGATGGTGCAGGGAATGCGCGGGGCGAGCCTTGGCGCGACGAGGGGGGAGGAGGCCGGTTGGGGGGTGAGGCGCGTTTCGCTCATCGGAAACCCTCAGGCATGGCGGGGCGCACACCACGGCTGACCCTCCCCGGCCGGGGAG
>KN173980.1:3793-4096 GCA_000759655.1 Acidicaldus organivorans
GTACCGCCGCGCATCAGGGCACCCCGCCTGATGCGACGCGCTGGAGCGATGGCAGGTCTCCTGGCTCGCGGATCGGGCGCCTCCCGCCCCCTTCCCAGAGTTGGCGCTCCAGTGGGTTTGCGGCGGGAAACTCTCCGCTCACAGTTGCGGGGGCAGCCACGGACTAGGGACGGGCCCGCACCGTGTTCCCTTTTCATCCCCCTCGCGGGGGAACCATCGGCGCGTATTCTAGGCCACCCCCCCTCCCTGTCAACGCCGGAGGGGGAACGGGGCGGGCGGGACGGCGAGGCGAGGGCAGGGAAC
>KN173981.1:0-151 GCA_000759655.1 Acidicaldus organivorans
GCCTGACAGAGGCCTTCGCCCCGCCCCGCCAGCGGCCCGCGCCCCCCGCCGAGCCCGAGCGGCGGATCGATGCGGTCCTCAGTGCCAGTCCCGACGAGCGACTGCGGCAGATGGATTTCGAGGCGATGAGCGCCGAGGAGATCGAGGCGGC
>KN173981.1:265-1084 GCA_000759655.1 Acidicaldus organivorans
CAAACGCGCCATCGCCCGCCTCGTCCTCCCCCTCGATGAGCATCCGACCCGCCGCCGCCGCCTCGATCCGCTCGGCCAGCACATCGATCTCCGCGCCACGCTGCGGCTCGCCCGGCGGACGGGCGGCGAGATCCTCACCCTCGCCCGCACCCGCCGCCAGACCCGCCCCCCGCCGCTCGTGGTGATCTGCGACATCTCGGGCTCGATGGCGCGCTATGCCCAGATCCTGCTCCATTTCATCCACGCGGTGACGGCGCGGCGGGGACGGGGGACGAGTTTCCTCTTCGGCACGCGGCTGACCAACATCACCCGCTATCTCCGCTACCGCGACCCCGAGGTCGCCTTCCAGATGGTGGCGCGCGCCGTCCCCGACTGGTCGGGGGGGACGCGGATCGGCGAGGCCCTGACCGAGTTCAACCGGCGCTGGGCGCGACGGGTGCTGGCGCAGGGGGCGATCGTGCTCCTCATGACCGACGGGCTCGACCGCGACGCGGCGAAGGGGCTTCCTGAGGCGATGGAGCGTCTGCACCGCTCCTGCCGGCGGCTGATCTGGCTCAATCCCCTGTTGCGCTGGGAGGGGTTCCAACCCAAATCCCAGGGGGTGCGGGCGATGCTGCCCCATGTCGATGAGTTCCGGCCGGTGCACAATCTCGCCAGTCTCGAGGATCTCGTCGCCGCTTTGGCCCGGGCCGCGCCGGCGCGCGCGGAGTGGCAGGGCCTTCTTCCCCGCCCCTCCGGCGGGGGCGCGCCGCATAGGGTGGAGAGCGACAGGGAGGAGAGCGATGGATACGGCCTTCGTCGATGATGTGCTTCCCGCCG
>KN173981.1:1207-5012 GCA_000759655.1 Acidicaldus organivorans
CCTTGAACTGGCTGGAGGCGGGGGAGAAAGTGGCGATAGCCACCGTCACCGAGACCTGGGGCTCCTCGCCGCGTCCGGCGGGAAGCCAGATGGCGATCAGCTCCGCCGGGCGCATCCTGGGCTCGGTGAGCGGGGGCTGCATTGAGGGCGCGGTGGCCGAGGTGGGGCGCGAGGTGATGGAGACCGGCACGCCCCGCCTCCTCGAATTCGGGGTGAGCAATGAGCGGGCCTGGGAAGTGGGGCTCGCCTGCGGCGGGCGGGTCAAGGTCTTCGTGGAGCGCCTCGGATGAGCCCCGATCTCGCCCGCGCCCTGCTCGAAGCCCGCGCCGCGCGCCGCCCGGTGGCGCTCGCCACCCGCCTTGCCGATGGCGCCCAGTATCTGCTCCCCGACCCTTCCGCCCCCGCCGCCCTCAACCAGGCGGCGGAGCAGGCGCTCTTCGAAGACCGCTCCGGGACGCGGCAGGTGGGCGAGGAGAGCTGGTTTTTCCACGTCCACAATCCCCCCCTCCGGCTCGCCGTGGTGGGCGCGGTGCATATCGCCCAGGCGCTGGTGCCAATGGCGCAGCTCGCCGGTTTTGCTGTCACCGTCATCGACCCGCGCGGCGCCTTCGCCACGCCTGAGCGCTTCCCCGGCGTCAGCCTCGATACCGGCTGGCCGGATGAGGCGATGGCGCGGTTCGCCCCGGACCGGAGGAGCGCGGTGGTGACCCTCACCCATGATCCGAAGCTCGACGATCCGGCGCTCGATGCCGCCCTCCGCTCGGAAGCGTTCTATATCGGGGCGCTGGGCTCGCGGAAGACGCACACCGCCCGCCTCGCCCGGCTCCGCGCGCTCGGCCATGACGAGGCGGCGCTCGCCCGCATCAAGGGGCCGGTCGGGCTTCCCATCGAGGCCGAGACGCCGGCCGAGATCGCGCTTTCCATCCTCGCCGAGATCGTCGCGGTGCGCCGGGGGGCCCCGCTCGCCGCGGTCAAGGCGGCGGCATGATCTTCGGCCCCACCCCGCTCGGTGAGGCGGAGGGGGCCATCCTCGCCCACACGCTGCGTCTTCCCGACCGCGTCCTCAAGAAAGGCACCGTGCTCGATCAGGCGGCGATCGCCGCGCTTGCCGCCGCCGGGCATGAGGAGATCATCGCCGCCCGGCTTCGCGGCCCGCCGCTCCTCGCCAACGAGGCCGCTGCGGCCCTCGCCGCCGCCCTCGCCGGCCCCCATCTCGGCCCAAGCCGTCCCGGCACCGGGCGGGTCAATCTGCGGGCGGAGAGAGAAGGGCTCTTCGTCGTCGATCGCGCCGGGATCGAGGCGCTCAATGCGCTGGATGAGGCGATCACCCTCGGAACCCTGCCCGACGAGACGGTGGTGGCGAAGGGCGAGATGGTCGCCACCATCAAGATCATCCCCTTCGCCGTGCCGCGCGAACGGCTCGAGGCGGCGATCGCGCTCGCCCGTCGCGGCCCGCCGCTCCTCGCCCTTCACCCGTTTCGCCCCCTCACCGCCGGGCTGATCCTCACCGAGCTTCCCGGCCTCAAGGAGGCGCTCTTCGAATCGGTCACCGCGGCGACCGCGATGCGGCTCGCCGCCTTGGGCGGAAGGCTCCTTCCCCCCCGCCGCACGCCGCACGCGACCGCCCCGATCGCGGAGGCGCTCCGCGCTTTGATCTCGGAAGGAGCCGATCTCCTCCTCATCGCCGGGGCCTCGGCGGTGGTGGACCGGCGCGATGTCGGGCCGCAGGCGATCGTCGCCGCCGGGGGCGAGATCCGCCATTTCGGTATGCCGGTCGATCCCGGCAATCTGATCTGCATCGGGGCGATCGGGACGCGGCCTGCCCTCGTCCTTCCCGGCTGCGCGGGAAGCCCCAAGCCCAACGGCATCGATTTCGTCCTCCGCCGCCTCGCCGCCGGGCTCGAGGTCAGGGACGCTGACATTGCCCGCTGGGGGGTGGGGGGGCTGCTCAAGGACATCTCCAACCGCCCCCTGCCGCGCGCCCAAGCGGTTCCGGCCGAGACCGTCTCGCGGACGGGCCCTCTCTCCTCTCCCGCCCCGCGCGGGCCGCAGATCGCCCTCGTCGTGCTTGCCGCCGGCCAATCCTCGCGCATGGCGCCCTATCACAAGCTCCTCCTTCCCGACCGGCGCGGCAAGCCGATGATCGCCCGTCTGGTGGACAATCTCTTGGCGAGCCCTGCCCGGCCGGTGATCGTGGTGGTGGGCCACCGCGCCGAGGAGGTGCGGGCGGCGCTTGCCGGCCGTCCCGTCACCTTCGTGACCGCGCCCGACTATGCGGAAGGTTTGGCGGCGAGTCTTCGCGCCGGGATCGCCGCGGTGCCGGAGACGGCGGCGGGCGCGATCGTCTGTCTCGGCGACATGCCGCTGATCACCGCCCGCATCATCGAGCGCCTCATCGAGGCCTATGATCCCGACGAGGGCCGGCGCATCGTGGTGCCGGTGCGGGGCGGGCGGCAGGGCAATCCCATCCTCTGGGACCGCCGCTTCTTTTCCGAGATCCTGGCGCTCACCGGCGATGTCGGGGCGCGGCCTCTGCTAGCCCGCCACCTCGAGGAGATCGCCGAGGTCGAGATCCACGACGACGCGATCTTCCGCGATTTCGACACGGTGGAGAGCCTCGCCGCCCTGCCCGAGCGCTACCGTCCCGCCCTGTCGGCGCCCGCCCTGCCGGAGGTGGAGCGGGGGGAGGTAGAGCAGGGGGAGGCGGAGGAGACGGTCTCGCGCCCGTCAGCCGAGGCGGGGTAAGGCGTAACCGAGCGCGTCGAACGCGGCGAAGAGTCTCGCCTCGTCCTCGGCGCCGAGCGGGCGGAAGGGCGGGCGGATGTTGCGCCAGGCGGCATCGCCGGTGAGGCGCGCCATCAGCGCCTTGAGCGCCGGAATGAGCGGGAAGGCGGTCAGCGTGCGCCGGAGCGCGGTGAGTTTCGCCTGCGCGGCCTCGGCGCGCGGGGTGCCCTTATGCGCCAGCACCTCGGCGTTGAGCGGCGCGGAGAGGTTGGAGGCGGCGCTGATGCTTCCCGCCCCGCCGGCCTGGAGGAGGGCGTGCAGCGCCCCGTCATCGCCGCAATAGACCTCGAAGCCCTGCGCGGCGAAGGCCCGGACATAGGCCTCGGTGTTGGCGAAATCGCCGGAACTGTCCTTGATCCCCTTGATCACGCCGGGGAAGGCCTCGAGCAGGCGGCCGACCAGGGAGAGGGTGAAGGGCACCGCCGACTGGGCGGGGAAGTGGTAGAGATAGATCCGGGGGGGGGGTCTTGGCCCGTTCGATGATCTCGGCGAAATAGGCGAATAGCCCCTCCTCGCTTGGGTTCTTGTAGAAGAAGGGGGGCAGCACCAGCGCACCCCGGCAGCCGAGTTCGGCCGCCTTGCGCAGGAGCAGCACGGTATCGGGGATGGCCGGGGTGCCCACCCCGGGGAGCAGGGTTTCGGCCGGGATGCCGCGGGCCACTACCCCTTCGAGGAGGTCGATCCGTTCGGCAAGCCCGAGACTGTTCGCCTCGCCGGTGGTGCCGAGCACGCCGATCCCCGTCGCGCCGTGGGCGAGCAGCCATCGCGCGTGGCGGACCAGACGGTCGAGATCGACCGAGAGGTCCTCGCGCATCGGGGTGAGGATGGCGACATTGACGCCGCCGAAGAGGGGTTTTTCCATCATGGGCTTCTCTCCTCCGGACCGGTCCGGCTGGGGGCGCTTCCTTCGACGTTCAGTTGACGTTCAGTTCTTGGGCGGGGCGAGGTCCTGCTTCTCCACTGGCCCGAGCGGCTGCGGCGCGCCCTGGCTTTCGGCAGCGGGCGGGGCGGGGGGCGGGGG
>KN173982.1:0-2553 GCA_000759655.1 Acidicaldus organivorans
GCGAAAAGAGAGGGGGGCGGGGGGAGATGGAGGCAGGAAGAGATGGAGAGGCGAGGATGAGGTGAATTTTTGGCAAGGCCTCTTCTTCCGCCTTGCCAAGTATTCAAGTTTCTGCCAAGAAAAGACGAGACGTTTCTATTTCGCCGCTTCAGTCTTACTCGCTTCATTCGCAGGAGACGCCCCAGAATGGACGCCCCTTCCGAGACCAACCCCAAAGTCCTCGAACTCACCGCCCAAATCGTTGCCGCCCATGTCTCGCACAACCCGGTCTCCGGGGAGGCGCTGCCGCAGCTGATCGAGAATATCTACCGCACCCTGACCTCCCTCGGGCAGGAAAAACCGCCCGCGCCGCCCGAGCCCGCCGTGCCGGTCAAGAAATCGGTCCATGCCGATTTCATCACCTGCCTCGAATGCGGCAAAAACTTCAAGATGCTCCGCCGCCATCTCGAAAGCGATCACGGCCTCACGCCCGAGGCCTATCGCCAGAAATGGGGCCTTCCTGCCGACTACCCGCTGGTTGCCCCCAACTATGCCAAAAAGCGCTCTATGCTGGCCAAGCAGATCGGGCTCGGCACCCGCCACCGCAGCGAGGAGGCGCATGCGGAGGAGCGGGAGGAAGAGCCGGCGAAGCCGCGCGGCCGGGGCCGCCCCCGCAGGCGCTGAGCCCGCGATCACCTCTGCGGCCTCTTGCGGAAAGCGCCCCTTCGGGTCGGCCCCTCGGAATCGCCTTCTGATGGCGCGCCAGCCGAAGGGGCGCTTTCCGCAAGAGGCCGCAGAGGTGATCGCGGGCTCAGCGCCCCTTCGGGTCGGCCCCTCGGAATCGCCTTCTGATGGCGCGCCAGCCGAAGGGGCCTGCGGCGGAGGGGGTGTGCCCGGGATTGCTCGGTCAGAAATGGCCCTGGGCAGGAGTGTCATCGAGCCTTCACCAGAGGGGTGCTCGACAAGAGGGGGAGGATTGGTCTAGCTTGGGTCGAGGACGGAAACGGTGAGTGAAGGTCGCCCCCTCTCTCCGGCCCGCCTGGCGGCGCGGGTGAGAGGCGCTGAGGTGAGGAGAGGGATGGAGGCTTCGCGGATCGAGCGTCTCTGCATCGAGCGTGGGCTCAAGATGACCGGCCAGCGCCGGGTGATCGCCCGCGTGCTGTCGGAGGCGACCGACCATCCCGATGTCGAGGAACTCTACCGCCGGGCGAGCGCGCTCGATGCACGGATCTCGATCGCCACCGTCTATCGCACGGTGCGGCTCCTCGAAGAGAAGGGTATCCTCGCCCGCCGCCGAAATCGCGCCGGGCGAGCGCGCTCGATGCACGGATCTCGAGCGCCACCGTCTATCGCACGGTGCGGCTCCTCGAAGAGAAGGGTATCCTCGCCCGGCGCGATTTCGGCGGCGGGCGGGCCCGCTACGAGGCGTCCGAACAGGGGCGGCACTATCACCTGATCGACATCGAAACGGGCCACGTCGTCGAGTTCCTCGGGCCAGAAGTCGAGCAGATGCTCTCGCGCCTCGCCGCCAATCTCGGCTATGAGCTCGTCTCGATCCGTCTCGAACTGTTCGGCCGACCGGCGAATACTGCCGCGGCGAAGACGCCAGCGCCCCGCGATGAGGCCGCCGCGCCGGGGGAGGATGGCGCAACGCCGCTGCCCGCCCGCGTTGCGGAGACGGGAAAGGTGGGGCGGTGAGCGTCCCCGTCTTCCGCTCCTTTTCCCCTTGCCCACGGCCCCGATGACCGTCGAGCGTCCTCTCCACCTCGGCCCCCGCGAAGGTTTCCCGGAGATCCGCTCCGGCCACCTCGGCGTGCGGCTTGCCGCCAATGCGGCCGAGATCGATGCGGTGCAGGCGCTCCGTTTCCGCGTCTTCTTCGAGGAGATGGGCGCGCATCCGACGCCGGAGGCGGCGCGGCGGCGGCGCGATGCCGACCGGTTCGATGCCATCGCCGATCACCTCGTCGTCATCGACCACAAGAAGGGTAACGGTCCGCAGGCGGTGGTCGGCACCTACCGCCTGATCCGGCGGGAAGCGGCGGCGCGGCTCGGCGCCTTCTATTCGGAGAGCGAGTTCGACATCTCGCGCCTGCTTGCCTTTCCCGGCCACATCCTGGAGCTCGGCCGCTCCTGCGTGCATCCCGATTACCGGGCGAGCGGCGCGATGCAGCTTCTCTGGCAGGGGATCGCGGCCTATGTCTTCCATCACCGCATCGACCTGATGTTCGGCTGCGCGAGCCTGTTCGGCACCGATCCCGACGCGCTCGCCGCCGAACTCACCTATCTCTACCACAACCATCTCGCCCCGCCCGCGCTCCGGCCGCGCGCGTTGCCGCACCGCTACGTGGAGATGCGCCGTCTCCCCGTCGAGGCGATCGATCCGCGCCGCGTCGTCCAGCGCCTGCCCCCGCTGGTCAAGGGCTATCTCCGCCTGGGGGGCTTCGTCGGCGAGGGCGCGGTGATCGATGCGCAGTTCAACACCACCGACGTGATCGTCCTCGTCAAGACCGATCTCGTCACCGACAAATATTACCGCCATTATGAGCGTCAGTTGCGCAACGCGCTCTCCTGAGG
>KN173982.1:2611-3489 GCA_000759655.1 Acidicaldus organivorans
CGGGGCTTTCCGTCCTGATGGCCCTTTTTACCGCCGCCGTGGCGGGAGGAGCGCGCCTCGTGCCCACCCCTCTGCCGCGACTTTTGGCTTTTTCCGGGTTGTGGATCGCGGCCGAACTCCTCCGCCAGAAGATCGCCGGGGGTTTTCCCTGGAACCCGCTCGCGAGCCTCGCCGCCTTTCCCGGGCCGGCGGGGGCCCTTCTCCTCCAGCCCCTCGCGGTGATCGGAACGCCCGGCCTCAGCGGAGCGGTCCTCCTCCTTGCCTTGCTCCCCGCTGCCTGGGGCGGACGGCGGGGAGGCCTTCTTTCCCTGGCCGGGCTTCTGCTCTGGCTCGGCGGGAGTGCCGCCCTGTGGTGGGGGCGCAAGCCGGGACCTGCGCCCCATCTCACCGCCATTCTCGTCCAGGGCAATGTCGGGGAGGGGGAAAAATGGTCGGCGGCGCGGGCGAGCGCCATTTTCTACCGCTATCTCGATCTCACCCGCGAAGGGGTCTATGAGGCGGCGCTGCGAGGGGGAAGCCGCCATCTCGTCATCTGGCCGGAGACGGCGAGCCCCTATCCGCTGCTCGAAGACGAAGGCGCCCGGGCGGCGATCACGGAGGCCGCCGCGGGTCCGGCGCTCATCGGCACGGTGCGGTGGGGAGGAGATGGGCGGCCGCGCAATTCGCTCGTCCTCCTCGATGCGCGGGGAGCGGTGCAGGGGGTCTATGACAAGCACCATCTGGTGCCCGGCGGTGAATACCAGCCGGACTGGCTGCCACTCCCAGTCCAGCTCGTCCCCGGCGGCGGTTTCGCCCCCGGCCCGGGACCCAAGACGCTGCACGGGCCGGGCCTTCCCGCGATCGGGCCGCTCATCTGCTATGAGGCGATCTATCCGGGC
>KN173982.1:3548-5436 GCA_000759655.1 Acidicaldus organivorans
CGGCGAGAAGGAGAGCAAGCCGAGCCCGATCGACGTCCATGTCGGCTCGCGCATCCGGCTCCGCCGCACCCTCCTCGGCATGTCGCAGGAGCGGCTCGGCGAGGCGCTCGGCCTCACCTTCCAGCAGATTCAGAAATACGAACGCGGCACCAACCGGGTCGGCGCGTCGCGTCTCTACGACCTGGCCCGCGTGCTCGACGTCCCGATCAGCTTCTTCTTCGACGACATGCCGGAGCCGCTCGCCGCGCATTACGGCTCCCCGGCCCAGCGCCGCGCCGCGGGCTTCGCCGAGGCGCAGGAAGGGTTCGGCACCGGCGAGGACACGATGAGCCGCCGCGAGACGCTCGAACTGGTGCGCGCCTATTACCGCATCACCGACCCGCAGGTGCGCAAGCGCGTCTTCGAGTTGATCAAGTCCCTGGCCCAGGAGAGCTGAAGGGGGCTCGGCGAGGCGCGGGTCTCGGCCTGCCGCCTTGACAGGTGGGGACGGAGGGGGAGAGGAAAGCCGTCCTCCCCATGGCCCACATCCTCGTCATCCGTCTCGGCGCGCTCGGCGATTTCATCCAGAGCTTCGGCCCCTTCGCCGCGATCCGCGCCCATCACGCGGGCGATCATCTCACCCTCCTCACCACCGCGCCCTTCCGCCCCTTGGGCGAGGCCGCCCCCTGGTTCGATTCTGTGCTCATCGACACCCGCCCCGGCTTCTGGCAGATCGGCGCCCTCTGGCGCCTCGCCCGCCTCCTGCGCGGCTTCGATTTCGTCTATGACCTGCAAACCTCGCGCCGCTCGAGCCTCTATTTCCGTCTCGCCGGTAGGCCGCCCTGGTCGGGGATCGCCCCCGGCTGTTCCCATCCGCATGCCAATCCCGAGCGAGACTTCATGCACACCCGCGAGCGCCAGCACGAACAGCTCCGGATGGCGGGGATTGGGGAATTTCCGAGCCCCGATCTCGCCTGGCTGGTGAAGCGGGGCGAGGTGAAGGCGCCCGCCCCGCCCTATGCCGTGCTCATTCCCGGCGCTGCGCCGCGCCACCCCGCCAAGCGCTGGCCGGTCGGGCGTTATGCGGCGCTCGCCCGTCATCTCGCGGAGCGGGGCCTCCGCCCCGTCATCGCGGGTGGCCCCGCTGAACAGGCTCTCGCCGCGGCGATCCGCGCCGAAGCGCCGGGTACGGAGGATCTCACCGGGCGCACCGATCTCTTCGGACTTGCCCGCCTGCTCGCCGGGGCGGCGCTGGTGATCGGCAATGACACCGGGCCGATGCATCTCGCCACCGCGCTCGACCGACCGGCGATCGTGCTCTTCTCCGGGGCGAGCGATCCGGCGCTCACCGCGCCGCGCTATCCGGATGGCGGCTGGCCGGTGGTGCTGCGCGCGCCCGACCTCGCCCAGCTTCCCGCAGAAAGGGTTGTCGAAGCCCTCCCGCTGGCGCATAGACCCGCCTGACTTCTTCGCAACGGAGACGACCGTCCATGCCGCGTTTCACCCTTCCCGATGGCTCGGTCCGCGACTTCGACCACGCCCCGACCGGCGCGGAACTCGCCGCCGCCATCGGGCCGGGGCTCGCCCGCGATGCGATCGCGGTGATGGTCGATGGCGAGCTCCGCGACCTCTCCCGCCCGATCGAGACCGACGCGGCGATCCGCTTCATCACCCGGCGCGACCCGGAAGCGCTGCCGCTCATCCGCCATGACGCGGCCCACGTCATGGCCGAGGCGGTGCAGGCGCTCTATCCCGGCACCCAGGTCACCATCGGGCCTGCCATCGAGGACGGGTTCTATTACGATTTCGCCCGCAACGAGCCCTTTACGCCCGAGGACCTGCCGCGCATCGAGGCCAAGATGCGCGAGATCGTCGCCGCCAACAAACCCTTCGTGCGCGAAGTGTGGGA
>KN173982.1:5518-9744 GCA_000759655.1 Acidicaldus organivorans
CCGCGAGGCGGCGATCCGCTTCTTCGAGGAGAAGGGCGAGCGTTTCAAGGCAGAGATCATTCGCGACCTTCCCGATACCGAGACGATCACCCTCTACCGCCAGGGCGACTGGGTCGATCTCTGCCGCGGCCCGCACATGCGCTCGACGGGCGATGTGGGCACCGCCTTCAAGCTCACCAAAGTGGCGGGCGCCTATTGGCGGGGCGATCCGCGCAACCCGATGCTGAGCCGCATCTACGGGACCGCCTGGCGGACGAAGGAGGAGCTTGAGGCCTATCTCCACCGCCTCGCCGAGGCGGAGCGGCGCGATCACCGGCGCATCGGACGCGAAATGGACCTCTTCCACATCCAGGAAGAGGCGCCGGGCAGCATTTTCTGGCACGCCAAGGGCTGGACGCTTTATCGGCGGATTGAGGCCTATATGCGGCGCAAGCTGCAACGCGCCGGCTATCGGGAGGTGCGCACGCCCCAGCTGGTCGATCGCGCCCTGTGGGAGGCCTCGGGGCACTGGGAGAAGTTCCGCGAGCACATGTTCATCGCCACCGTGGCCGAGGAGGAGAAGACCCTCGCCCTCAAGCCGATGAACTGCCCCTGCCATGTGCAGATCTTCCGCCAGGGGGTGCGGAGCTACCGCGAGCTTCCGCTGCGGATGGCCGAGTTCGGCGCCTGCCACCGCTATGAGCCTTCGGGCGCGTTGCACGGGCTGATGCGGGTGCGCGCCTTCACCCAGGACGATGCGCATATTTTCTGCGAGGAGCACCAGATCGCCGCCGAGACGGTGCGCTTCGTCAACCTCCTTTCCGAGGTCTATCGCGATTTCGGCTTCTCTTCCTTCGCGGTGAAATTCTCCGACCGGCCCAAGGTGCGGGCGGGCTCCGACGAAGTGTGGGACCGGGCCGAAGCGGCGCTGCGCGAAGCCTGCGCCGAGGCCGGGGTGAGCTATACGCTCAATCCGGGCGAAGGCGCGTTCTACGGGCCGAAGCTCGAATTCGTGCTCAATGATGCGATCGGGCGGGACTGGCAATGCGGCACGCTGCAGGTCGACTTCGTGCTGCCCGAGCGGTTGGATGCGGAATATGTCGCCGAGGACGGCACCCGCCGCCGCCCCGTCATGCTGCACCGCGCCATCCTCGGCAGTTTCGAGCGCTTCATCGGCATCCTCATCGAGCATTATGCCGGGCGGTTCCCGCTCTGGCTGGCCCCCCTCCAGGCGGTGGTGGCCTCGATCGTCACCGACGCCAATCCTTATGCCGAGCGGGTGCGTGATGCGTTGATCGAGGCCGGGCTCGAGGCGGAGGCCGACCTCCGCAACGAGAAGATCACCGCCAAGATCCGCGATCACAGCCTCGCCCATGTGCCGGTGATCCTCGTCGTCGGAAGGCGCGAGGCGGAGGCGGGGACGGTGGCGCTGCGCCGCCTCGGCGGCGCGGCCCAGGAGGTGATGAAGCTCGAAGAGGCGATCGCGGAGCTCACCGCGGAGGCGACCCCGCCCGATCTGCGCCCGGGCGGCGTGGAAAAGAAAGCAGGGGAGGGGACGGAGCCTCCATCATCCCCGCCTCAAACCTGATTTTCGTGAGGGTGAAACTTGATTCGGCGGGAGGATTTGGGCAAAACTCCTCCCGCAGCGCCGCCCCGCCCGCTGGTGAGGGCGGGGTGTGAGTTCGGTTTTCTGGTGAGGTTTGCAGAAGGAGAGATCGCCATCGCCACCCGACCCATGATGCCCGTGGTGCCGACCCGCGAAGGGCCACGTGTCAATGAAGAGATCCGCTACCCGCAAGTCCGTCTGATCGACGAAAACGGCACGATGGTAGGGATCATGAGTTCGCGGGACGCCATCGCCCGTGCCTATGCCGCTGGCCTCGATCTCGTCGAGATCAGCCCCAATGCCAGCCCGCCGGTGGTCAAGATCCTTGATTACGGCAAATACAAATACGAACTTCAGAAGAAACAGAGCGAAGCGCGCAAGAAACAGAAAGTCATTGAGATCAAGGAAATCAAGGTCCGTCCCAATATCGACGAGAACGATTACCAGGTCAAACTGCGGGCCATGAAGTCGTTCCTTGAGGAGGGCGACAAGGTCAAGGTGACGCTCCGTTTCCGCGGCCGCGAGATGACCCATCAGGAGCTCGGCATCAAGCTGCTCGAACGCGTCCGCAACGACCTCGAAGGGCTGATCAAGGTCGAGCAGATGCCGCGTCTCGAAAACCGCCAGATGGTGATGGTGCTCTCCCCCAAGTGAGTGCGTCTTTCAAGTGAGCGCGTCTTTCAAGCGGACATTCCCCCGATGACCGGGGCCCGTCCCTTCTCCCTGCTCGCCCTCGAGGGGGGAGGGGAGGGGGTGTCGTTCGCCCTCTTCGCCGGGGAGACCTGTGTCGCGCACATCACCGAACCGGCCGCCGAGGCCGCAAGCCTCCCCGCTCTCCTCGCTCCCCATCTCGCCGGGAAACGGGCCGATGCGATCGCCGTACTGGTCGGGCCGGGGCGCTTCACCGGGCTTCGCGCCACGCTCGCCGTGGCGGAAGGCTTGGCGCTCGGCTGGAACGCGCCCCTCTTCGGGCTTTCGGTGGGTGACGTCATCGCCACTCTCGCCTTGCCCGAGCCTGGGCCACTCTGGGTGGTCACACCGGATGGACGGGGCGGCGTGTTCGTCGAAAGCGAGGGTGAACTCACCCGCTTCGGGCCGGAGGCGCTGCCGCTCCCGCCCGAGGGCACGAGGCTCGCCGGAGCGGGGGCGGAGCTGATCCTCGCCCACGCCGGGAGAGCGGGGGTTTCCTGCATCCGGCTTTCCTGGCACGGCGTGCGGGCCACGGCTTTGGGCGAGGCGGCGCTGCAGCGCCAACGCCAGCGGAGGCCATTCCGTCCCCCGCAGCCGCTCTATGTGGGGACGGTGGCCTTCCGTCCCCGGCCTGGCTGGACGCCCACGCCGGTGGGAGAAGAGGCGCCGGGACACGGCTGATGGAAGGAGATAAGCGCCTCGTCGCGGCGAGCCCGCTGCACGCCGCCTGGTGCGCCGCGCTGCATGCCGAAAGCTTTCCTCCCGGCGAAGCGTGGAGCGAGGCGGCGTTTGCCACCAGCCTCGCCACGGGCGGCGGATTTGGCTTTCTGATCGAGGCAGGCGGNGAAGGAGACAAGCGCCTCGTCGCGGCGAGCCCGCTGCACGCCGCCTGGTGCGCCGCGCTGCATGCCGAAAGCTTTCCTCCCGGCGAAGCGTGGAGCGAGGCGGCGTTTGCCACCAGCCTCGCCACGGGCGGCGGATTTGGCTTTCTGATCGAGGCAGGCGGCTTCATCCTCGCCCGCGTGGCCGGCGGGGAAGGGGAGATCCTGACGCTCGCCGTCCACCCCGCCTGCCGCCGCCACGGCTTCGCCCGCCGCCTCGTCCTCGCCGCGCTCGATGAGGCGAGGGCTCGGGGAGCGGGCGCGATGTTTCTCGAAGTGGCGGCGGACAACCTGCCTGCACTCGCCCTCTATGCCGGGCTCGGCTTCACCCGTTGCGGGGCGCGACGCGACTATTACGGGCCAGGGCGGCATGCGGTGCTGATGCGCCGCGAGCTTGCCGGGAGCTCTGGCCCGCCGCCGTGAGAACCCCGATGGAAGAAGGAGTTGGACGGACCATGAAAGAGACGATCGCGCGCACTACCTTTCCGCACTGGGCCAAGGAGCGCGCCCGCTACGGCGATACCGACCGGCAGGGGCACGTCAACAATGCCCGCTTCGCCACCTATCTCGAAAGCGCGCGGGTCGAATTCTTCGCCCTTCCCGAGATCCGAGCGGCGGTGCCGGAAGGAACGGAATTCGTCATCGTCCACCTCGCCATCGACTTTCTCGCTGAGATCCACTGGCGCGACGAACTCGACATCGGGAGCGGCGTCGTCCGCGTCGGACGCTCCTCCTTCACCGTCCAGCAGGCGATTTTCCGGGGCGATACGCCCTGCGCCCGCGCCGAGAGCGTGCTCGTCCTGCTCGATGGAAGAAGCCGCCGCGCCCATCCTTTGCCAGAGGCGCTCCGCGCCGCGCTCGAGCGCTACACGATCCGGCCCACCGCGCTGGCCTGAACCGAGGGGGTGCGCCCCCCGCCCTTCCGGTCTCGGCTACTCCGTCTGGTGTTCGGGATGGCGCAAGGGCCAGAGCCGCTCATGCGCCGCCACCAGGCTTTCGATGGTCCGCCGGCGGTTACCCTCGGCTGGGGTGGGGCGGCGCATCAGCATGAACTCGAGAACGTGGAGCAG
>KN173982.1:9834-10388 GCA_000759655.1 Acidicaldus organivorans
CCTCTCGGCGACCTCATAATCGCCCTGATCACAGGCGTGATGAAAGGCGATGAGGATCTTGTCGGAGAGACGGCGGGAATATTTGGGCGGGCTGCCGTCGTTGCGGGGAGTATCAGGCGGGGGCTCGGAGGGGGGCATCGTTTCCATACCTTCAGATTTTCTCGGACGTTCCATGTCAGGCGCCTTCCTTCGGCTGATCGAGCTTGCGCGAGATGGCGGCGGCGATCTCGTCAGCCGAACTCTGCGGGCCGAAAAGGGCGGCGAGACGCCCATCGGGTCCGACCAGATAAATGAACGCCGAATGGTCCATGGTGTAAGGCTCCCCCTGTTTGCCCGGCACTTTCGCGTAATACACGTGATAGGCTTTCGCGACCTGCGCGATCTCCTCCGGTGATCCAGAGAGCGCCAAGATACGGGGATCGATCTCCGCTGCATAGCGTCCCATCACGTCGGGCGTATCGCGCTCGGGATCGATGGTGATGAAGACCGGCACCACGTTCTTGCCCGCAGGCCCGAGCTTGTCGAGGGCGGTGACCATGGTCTGCAACGTGGTG
>KN173982.1:10462-12960 GCA_000759655.1 Acidicaldus organivorans
GGACAGACATCGGGGCAGGTGGTGTAGCCGAAATAGATGAGAAGCCAGCGCCCGTGGAGATCGGCATCGCTCACCGGGTGGCCCTTTGCATCGACGAGATGGAAGGGCCCGCCGACCGTCACGCCCTCGGGCAAGGCGAGAGCGGCGGACGAGGGAGCCCGCGCGTCTCCGCCGCGATGGGTGAGCCAAAGCGCCCCCCAGCCGAGCCCGGCGAGGAGCGCGATCAGCGGCAAAAGTAAACGGCGCAGTTTCATCACCCCTTTCATACAGGGGTGTGGCGGCGAGGGGAAGAGAGAAGAGACCGCGCTCCCCCCGCCCGCACGAGCCGGGCCGGCGCCTCAGACGATGAGGGGGGCAGCGAACGCCTCTTCCCAGGTGCCGGTGGTGGCGGCGCGGCTGTATTCGGTCGCCCGGTTCTCGAAGAAATTGGTGTGCTCGATGGCATTCAGCATCTCATCGAGCCAGGGCAGCGGGTTCTTCTCGATCCCATACATGGGCTCGAGCCCGAGCTGGGTGAGGCGGCGGTCGGCGATGTAGCGGATATAGCGCTTGACCGTCTCCGCATCGAGCCCTTCGACCGGCCCCGCCTCGAAGGCGAGGTCGATGAACGCATCCTCGTGCGAGACGATGGTGCCGCAGATCTCGTAGAGATCGCGCTTGAGGGAGTCGTTCCAAACCTCTGGATTTTCGGAAACGAAGGTCCGGAAGAGGCGGATGATGGACAGGCAATGGAGCGTCTCGTCGCGCACCGACCAGGAGATGATCTGCCCCATCCCCTTCATTTTGCCGAAACGGGGGAAGTTCAGCAGAATGGCGAAGGAGGCGAAGAGTTGCAGCCCTTCGGTGAAGGCGCCGAAAGCGGCCATGGTCTTGGCGATCTCGTAGGGGTCATCGACCCGAAAGCTCTGCATGTAATCATACTTGTCCTTCATCTCCTTGTATTTCAAAAAAGCCTGATACTCGACCTCGGGCATGCCGATCGTATCGAGGAGATGGCTGTAGGCGGCGATGTGGATGGTCTCGGTGTTGGAAAAGGCGGCCAGCATCATCAGCACTTCGGTCGGTTTGAAGACCCGCGCGTAGTGCCGCATGTAGCAATTGTTCACCTCGACATCGGCCTGGGTGAAGAAACGGAAGATCTGGGTGAGCAGATTGCGCTCGGCCGGGGTGAGCGTCTTGTGCCAGTCCTTGACGTCATCGGCGAGCGGCACCTCCTCGGGCAGCCAGTGGATACGCTGCTGCTGGAGCCACGCGTCATAGGCCCACGGGTAGCGGAAGGGCTTGTAGACGGGATTTTCGGTCATCAGCTGGCAGGTCATGGCAGCACCCGTTTCCTGAGGAAGATCATTGGGGAAAGAGCCGGAAGAGGACGGGGGCCGTCCTCTTCATCCTTTCTTACTGGCAGGCGAGGCATTCCTCATAATTGACGCTCTCGCCGGAGACGGAGGCGGCCTCTTTCTCCGGCACGGGGGCGACGGCAGCCAGCGGCGCGGGTTCCTGGATCGGCTTCTCGCTCACCCGGTCGGCGCGCTGGATGGAGAGCGAGCGGCAGTAGTAGAGCGATTTCAACCCCTTCTTCCAGGCGAGCAGATGGATCTGGTGAAGGTCCCGCTTGTGGACATTGGCGGGGAGGAAGATGTTCACCGACTGGCTCTGGCAGATGAAGGGGGTGCGGTCGGCGGCATGCTCGATCACCCAGCGCTGGTCGAGCTCGAAAGCGGTCTTGAATACCGCCTTCTCGTGATCGCTCAGGAAATCGAGATGCTGCACGCTCCCCGCATTGAGGGTGATCGAACGCCAGGTCTCCTCGTCATCACGCCCCTTCTCGGCCAGAAGCTGGGCGAGATGGCGGTTGCGCACGGTGAAGCTGCCGGAGAGCGTCTTGTGCAGATAGACATTGGCGGCGATCGGCTCGATGCCGGGGCTCGCATTGCCGGCGATGATCGAGATCGAGGCGGTCGGCGCGATGGCGAGCTTGTGGGCGAAGCGCTCCATGATGCCGTATTCGGCGGCGTCGGGGCACGGGCCGCGCTCCTCGGCGAGCTTGCGCGAGGCGGCATCCGCCTGCTCGCGGATGTGGCGGAAGATCTTCTTGTTCCACACCTTGGCGATCACGCTCTCGAAGGGAACGTTCTGCGACTGGAGGAAGGAGTGGAACCCCATCACCCCGAGCCCCACCGAGCGCTCGCGCATCGCCGCATATTTGGCGCGCCGCATGGTGTCGGGAGCGCGGTCGATGAAGTCCTGCAGCACGTTGTCGAGGAAGCGCATCACGTCCTCGATGAAGAGCGGATGGTCCTTCCAGGCGAACCAGTGCTCGAGATTGAGCGAGGAGAGGCAGCAGACCGCGGTGCGCTCCTGGCCGTGGTGGTCGGGGCCGGTGGGCAGCGTGATCTCCGAGCAGAGATTGGAGGTCTTCACGGTGAGCCCCGCCATCTTGTGGAAGTCGGGGCGGTGGCGGTTCACCTGGTCGGAGAAGATCAGATAGGGCTCGCCGG
>KN173982.1:13227-17260 GCA_000759655.1 Acidicaldus organivorans
CCGAAATCTTGCGCACCACCGAGCCATCCTTGGGCGAAACCAGCGGCCATTCCTCGTCGTTCTCCACCGCCCGCATGAACGCATCGGGCACCAGGATGCCGTGATGGAGGTTGAGCGCCTTGCGGTTGGGATCGCCGCCGGTGGGGCGGCGGATCTCGACGAATTCCTCGATCTCGGGATGGCTCACCGGCAGATAGACCGCAGCCGAGCCGCGGCGGAGGCTTCCTTGCGAGATGGCGAGGGTGAGACTGTCCATCACCCGGATGAAGGGGATGACGCCCGAGGTCTTGCCGTTCTGGCCGACCTTCTCGCCGATCGAGCGGAGATTGCCCCAATAGCTCCCGATGCCGCCGCCGCGCGAGGCGAGCCAGACATTCTCGTTCCAGAGATCGACGATGCCCTCGAGACTGTCGGCGGCCTCGTTGAGGAAGCAGGAGATGGGAAGGCCCCGGTTGGTCCCGCCATTGGAGAGGATGGGGGTGGCGGGCATGAACCAGAGCCGGCTCATATAGTCGTAGAGGCGCTGGGCGTGGGCGGCGTCATCGCCGTAGTAGCTCGCCACGCGCGCGAAAAGATCCTGAAAGGACTCGCCCGGCAGGAGGTAACGGTCGGCCAACGTCGCCTTGCCGAAGTCGGTGAGCAGGGCATCCCGGCTGCGATCGACGCGAATCTGGTGACGGCCCGGCAACTGGACATCGAAATCGAGCACGGCAGTCCTCCTCTCCACCTTCCAAGCGGCCCGGATCATGCCGGAAGGAAGCGGGGTTAGTCAATATATAGATTTGCGGAGACCGTTCCAACCCAATTTGTAGGGGAGGGGGGGGAGGGGCGCCGACTCGTGGTCAGGGGCCGGTTTTGCCGCCCAGCGCCGGGTTCTCCTCGAGCCCCGTCTCGGCCGGGCGAAGGCGGCTCGGCAGCAATTCGCCCTGGCCCTCGAGCACCGGATAAGCCGCCGCGGCGACGAGATGGGCGTTCACCCGCTGCAGATCGCGCAGCACGTCGAGATGCAGGGTCGAGGTCTCGAGCGAGTCGATCCGCCCCTCGCGCAGCCGGGTGAAGTGGGCAGCGGTGGCGGCGGCCTCGATGTCGCGGAAATGCTCCTTCTCGGCGGCAAGCTCGCGGGCGGCGGCGAGATCACCGGAGAGGAACACCCCGGCTGCGCGCCGGACATTGCGCTTGAGGCGGCCGAAGAGATGCTCGAGCTCGGCCTTGCCCTCGGAGGAAAAGGCAAGCCCCCGCTTCAGCCGTTTCTGGGCATGGGCGAGCAGGTTCTTGTCGATCACGTCGCCTGCGTATTCGATCTGGGTGGCGAAGATCAGCACCTGCGAGAGGCGCTGGTGTTCGGCCGGGCTCATCGCCTCTGGATCGAGGGTGGTGAGATAGGCCTTGATCGCCGCATTGAGCCGGTCGAGCACGTCGTCGAGCCGCTTGGTGGCGCTGATCCGGCGCCGGTCCCCGCCCAGCAGCGCCGCCTCCGCCCCTTCCAGCATCTCACCGAGCACGTCGGCCATGCGCAGCGCCTCACGCGCCGCGGCGGTGATGGCGAGTGCGGGGGCTTCCTGATTGGCCGGATCGAGATAGAGCGGTCGGCCCGGATCGGGAGCGGTCTCGCGCGCCGGCAAGAGCCAGCGCAGGAAACGGGCATAGGGCGAGAGGAGGGGGAGGAAGACGAGGGCGAGCACCGCGTTGAAGGCGGTGTGGAAATCGGCCACCGCGCGGGCCGGATCGGGCTCCAGGGTGACGAGGAGACGCCCCACCGGCCTGAGCAGGAGGAGGGCGAGGGTCACGCCGATGATGCGGTTGATCAGGTTGCCGAGCGGCAGGCGGCGGGCCTGCGGATCCTCGCCCGCCTGGGCCTCGAGCACCGGGTTGATCGCGGTACCGAGATTGGCGCCGAGCACGAGGGCGAAGGCGGCATCGGGCGGGACGACGCCGCGGGCGGCGAACGACATGATGATCAGCACCACCGCGACCGAGGAGTGGGCAGCCCAGGTGAGGAGAGCGGCGAGGAGGACGTCCATCAGCGGCTGGTCGGTGATCGCCCCGAGCAGCATGCGAAGGCTGGGGACGTCCTCATAGGGCGTGATCACCCCGAGCATGAGGTGCAGGGCGAGCAGCATGAGCCCGAGCCCGATCCCCACCCGCCCGAGATCGCGCACCTGGCTCACCCGGCCGCGGCGGAACGCCACCACCCCGGCAAGGATGAAGACGGTGGCCACCCGCGAGACGTCGAAGGAGAAGATCTGGACGATGAGGGTGGTCCCGACATTGGCCCCGAGCATGACGGCAAGGCCGGGGACGAGGTCGAGGAACCCTTCGGCGGCGAAGGAGGCGACCATGAGGCCGGTCGCCGTGCTGCTCTGCAGAAGGGCGGTGATGACGAGACCGGCGCCGAAAGCGGTCAGACGATGGGCCAGGGTGGCGCCGAGGAAGCGGCGGAGCGAGGGGCCGAAGGCGCGCTGCACCCCGGTCTGCACCATGTGCACACCCCAGAGCAGCAGGGCGACGAGGCCCGCGAGGTCAACCAGTGTGAGGGTCGCGTCCACCCTGTCCCCTCTCTCCGCGGCGCGCTCTCGGAGAGGCGCCCCATCCGCACCCGACGCCGAAACGAGCCTCCAAAATAGGCGCACCCCCCCTTCGTCGCAAGGGAAAGCGTTGCAGGGAAAAAGGGGCGCCTCCGCAACCCGCGGTCAGAGGCCGCCCGCCGCCCCGGCCCCTTTCTGCCCCGCTGCGTCCTGCAGGGCCCGCCAGACCCGTTCGGGCGAGGCGGGCATGTCGAGATGGCGGATGCCATGGCGCCGCAAGGCATCGACCACCGCGTTCATCACCGCGGGCAGCGCCCCCGCGCAGCCCGCCTCGCCGCAGCCCTTGGCGCCGAGCAGGTTGGTGCGAGCGGGGACGGGATGGAAGGAGGTGACGAAGGAGACGATGCGGTCGGCGCGCGGCATCGCGTAGTCGAGGAAACTGCCGGTGAGCGGCTGGCCGTTCTCGTCATAGCGCATTTCCTCGAACAGCGCCTGGCCAATGCCCTGCACCACGCCGCCATGCACCTGGCCCTCGACCAGAAGCGGGTTGACCACCGTGCCGAAATCATTGACCGCCACATAGCGGTCGATGCGCACCACGCCGGTCTCGGGGTCGATCTCCACCTCGCAGACGTGACAGCCATTGGGAAAGGCGGACGGCGCTCCCTTGTGGACGTGCCGCACATCGAGCGAGGCGGGCACCCCCTCGGGGAGGTCGCGGCTTTCGCGGAGCCTCCGGGCGAGTTCGAGCACGGTGATGGCGCGGTCGGTGCCAGCGATGACGAACCTCCCGCCCCGGTCGGGGTCGATCACGAACTCGATGTCGGCCTCCGCCGCTTCCAGCACATGGGCCGCGGCCTTCCGCCCCTTGGCGATGACTTCCTCGGCCGCCTCGATGATCGCCGCCCCGCTCGCCATCAGCGACTTGGATCCGCCGGTGCCGCCCCCGGCGATCAATTCATCGCTATCGCCCTGCAGCAGGCGGATGCGGGTGAGCGGGATGCCGAGCCGGCTTGCCAGAAACCTGGGCAAACGGCGTCCGGTGCCCCTGTCCGTAATCGAGCGTGCCGGTAATGATGGTGACGCTCCCGTCCTCCTCGAAGCGGATCCCCCCCATCTCGTTGGCGGGAGGGGCGGTGACTTCGAGATAATGCCCGATGCCGCGCCCGCGCAGCAGACCGCGCGCCGCGCTCGCCGCGGCGCGGGCGGGAAATCCCTCCCAATCGGCATGTTCGAGCGCCTCCTCGAGGATGGCCGGGAACGCGCCGCTGTCATAGGTCATGCCACTCGGCGCGGCATAGGGCATATCCTCGGGCCGGATCAGGTTCTTGCGCCGCACCTCGAGCGGGTCGAGTCCCATCTCGAACGCGGCGGTCTCGATCAGGCGCTCGATGTAATAGTTCCCCTCGGGGCGGCCCGCGCCGCGATAGGGCCCGACCGGGGTGGTGGTGGTGAAGACACAGGCGGTGTCGATCTCGATCAGCGGCGTGCGGTAGACGCCGACCACG
>KN173982.1:17384-17473 GCA_000759655.1 Acidicaldus organivorans
GTTGGTGAGAAAGGCGCCGACATTGCCGTAGCCACGCAGCCGTAGGGCGAGGATGCGCCCCTCGGCATCGAGGGCGAGTTCGCCGGTCA
>KN173982.1:17547-17950 GCA_000759655.1 Acidicaldus organivorans
TCTCGTGATCGCGCCCGTGGGTGTCGGAGAGGAAGCTCTCGCTCCGCTCATCGGTCCACTTGACCGGCCGTCCGAGCCGCCGCGCCGCCTCCAGCAGGGCGAGATATTCCGGATAGCAGCCCGCCTTCATCCCGAACGAGCCGCCCACCTGGCCGGTGAGGATACGCACCTTCTCCACCCCGAGGCCGAGGGCAGCGGCGATCTGGGCGCGGAGCCCGAAGACGCCCTGACAGCCGAGATGGAGGGTGAAGCGCCCGCTCGCCGCATCGAATTCGGCGGTGGCCGAACGCGGCTCGAGCGGGGCCACGACGAGGCGGGTGTTGCGGAAGGAAAGCCGGGTGACGTGCGCCGTCCGGGCGAAGGCTTCCGCCACCGCCGCGCCATCGCCGTGATGGTAGCGATA
>KN173983.1:0-1642 GCA_000759655.1 Acidicaldus organivorans
CCACCGCCTCGGCGATCTCCTCGGGCTTGCCGAGCCGGCCCACCGGAATGCGCGCGATGATCTTCTGCAGCACGTCCTCCGGCACCGCATGCACCATGTCGGTATCGATATAGCCGGGGGCGATGGCGTTGACGGTGATGCCATACCGCGCCCCCTCCAGCGCCAAAGCCTTGGTGAAGCCGAGGATGCCCGCCTTGGCCGCCGAATAATTGACCTGGCCGAACTGGCCCGCCTGGCCGTTGATGCTGCTGATGTTGATGATGCGGCCGAACTTGCGGTTGCGCATCGATTCGAAGGTGAGCTTGCAGAGATTGAAGCAGGAGCCGAGATTGGTGTTGATCACCGCATCCCACATCTCGCGGGTCATCTTGAGGAGCGAGGCGTCGCGGGTGATGCCCGCATTGTTGACGAGGATGTCGATTGGCCCGTGCTTTTCGTTGATGTCGCGGATCGCCGCCTCACAGGCGGCGAAATCGGCCACGTCGAACCGGTATTCGGTGATGCCGGTCTCGGCAGCGAAGGCCTTGGCCGCCTGTTCGTTGCCGACATAAGTGGCGATCACCCGATAGCCCGCGCCCTTGAGCGCCCTCGATATCGCAGCCCCGATGCCTCGCGTGCCTCCCGTGACCAATGCCAGCCGGTCCATGTTTTCCTCCTCTGTCTGCGCTCCTTGCTGGAGACGACAAAATCTTAACACAAAAACGGCGCCGGGGGATGATTTGCATCATCCCCCGGCCCCCTAATCTCAGTCCCCCAATCTCATCTCAGCATCTCATCTCCGCCTGTCCACCGCGCTCACCCCCGCTCGACGCACATCGCCACCCCCATGCCGCCGCCGATGCAGAGCGTGGCAAGCCCCTTCTTCGCCCCGCGCCGCTGCATCTCATGGAGAAGGGTGACGAGGATGCGCGCCCCCGAGGCGCCGATCGGATGGCCGAGCGCGATCGCCCCGCCATTGACGTTGACCTTGGCGGTGTCCCAGCCGAGATCCTTGTTGACCGCGATCGCCTGGGCGGCGAAGGCCTCGTTGGCCTCGATCAGGTCGAGGTCGTCGATCTTCCAGCCGGCCCGCGCCAGGGCCTTGCGCGAAGCGGGGATGGGGCCGGTTCCCATCAGCGCCGGATCGACCCCGGCGGTGGCGAAGGAAGCGATGCGGGCAAGCGGGGTGAGGCCGCGGCGGGCCGCCTCTTTCGCGCTCATCACCACCACGGCCGCTGCCCCGTCATTGATGCCGCTCGCATTGGCCGCGGTCACCGTGCCGTCCTTGGTGAAGGCCGGCTTGAGCTTGGCCATCGCCTCGGCCGAGGCGTCATGGCGGATGTATTCGTCCTCGCTCACCACCACCTCGCCCTTGCGGGTCTTGACGGTGACGGGGACGATCTCCTCCTTGAACTTGCCTGCCTTCTGCGCGGCAGAGGCCTTCTGCTGCGAGGCGAGCGCAAAGGCGTCCTGCTCCTCGCGGGTGATCTGATAGGCGCGGGCGACGTTCTCGGCGGTGATCCCCATGTGATAGCCGTGGAACGCATCCCACAGCCCGTCCTTGAGCATGGTATCGACGAACTCGAGCCCGCCCATCTTCACCCCGTTGCGGAGATGGGCCGCGTGCTGCGAGAGGCTCATGCTCTCCTGCCCGCCCGCCGCC
>KN173983.1:1889-7512 GCA_000759655.1 Acidicaldus organivorans
ACCACCGCGCTTTCGCCCGTCCTCACCGCCCGCGCGGCGGGCGGGACGGCGCGCAGCCCCGAGCCGCAGACCTGGTTGATGCCAAAGGCGGTCTTCTCGTCAGGCACGCCCGCGGCGCGCGCCGCGGGCGTGCCTGACGAGAAGACCGCCTTTGGCATCAACCAGGTCTGCGGCTCGGGGCTGCGCGCCGCCTGACGGGCCGGGTTCATGCCCTGGCCGGCGGTGAGAATCTGGCCCATGATCACTTCATCGACCTCGGCCGGGTCGAGCTTGGCGCGCTCCATCGCTGCGCGCAACGCCACGGCGCCGAGCTCATGGGCCGGGGTTGCGCCAAACGAGCCGTTAAAACTGCCGATCGGTGTGCGGGCCGCAGCGACGATGACGATGTCTTCCATGGTTTCTCTCCTCTCGCCACACCCTCATGGCGCGGCTTCTCGATCCTCAGACGTGGAGGTTCCCCTCTTCCAAGGGCGATGCTAGACCATGCGCCCCGCCCCTGCAAAGCGCCGGGCGGGGACGTGGCGGAGAGCGGCGGAGCGTCTAACCCGGAGCGGACGAGGATGGATCATGAGCGCGAACGAAAACGGCGGAAACGAGACGGGCAAAACCGCACGCGGCGAGGCGGCATCAGGGGATCTCGCCGCCGAGATCGCCGCCCTCTCTTTCGAGGAGGCGCTCGCCGAACTCGAGAAAATCGTCAAAAGCCTCGAGGAGGGGCGCCAGCGGCTCGAAGAGGCGCTCGCCGCCTATGAGCGGGGCACCCTGCTCCGCAAGCACTGCGAGGCCAAACTCGCCGAGGTCGAGAGCCGCATCGAGGTGATCATCGCCGCCGACGACGGCGCTCCCATCGGCACCCGCCCCTTCACCGGGCAAGAGAGCAGCCCGGGCGGCAGCCGCGCCTCCTGATCCTCTTCCCGAGAGAAAGCCCTTACCGGAACCGAGAGAGGTCCCCTCCCCCATGCCCGATCCGACGAGCCCGATTGCCCTCCCGCCCTCGTCCGACGAAGCCCTCGCCGCCGCCATGAAGGAGGCCGCAGCGCGCGTCGAGCAGGCCCTTGATACGCTGCTCCCCCGCCCCGAAGGCCCGGAGGGGCGGCTCTTCGAGGCGATGCGCTATGCCACGCTCGGCGGCGGCAAGCGGCTTCGCGCCTTTCTCGTTATGCAGACCGCCGCCCTCTTCAAGGTCAACGCCACCTGCAGCGCCCGCGTCGCCGCCGCCGTCGAGATGATCCACGCCTATTCGCTGGTCCATGACGATCTCCCAGCGATGGACGATGACGATCTCCGCCGCGGCAAGCCGAGCACCCATCGCGCCTTTGACGAGGCCACCGCCATCCTCGCCGGGGATGCGCTGCAGACCCGCGCCTTCGAGGTGCTGGCCGAGGCCGATACCCACTCCGACCCCAATGCCCGGCTCGAACTCATTCTCGCCCTGGCGCACGCCGCGGGCGGGCGCGGCATGGTGGGCGGGCAGATGATCGACATCGACGCCGAGGGCAAAACGCTCACCGAGCCCGAGATCATCCGGCTGCAGGCGCTCAAGACCGGCCGCCTCATCCAGTTCAGCGCCGAGGCCGGCGCCATCCTCGGCCGCGCCGCACCCGCCCAGCGCACGGCGCTCGCCTGGTATGGGCGCGATCTCGGCGCGGCCTTCCAGATCGCCGATGATCTGCTCGATGCGCTCGGCACCACCGAGGAGACCGGGAAGACGGCGGGCAAGGACGAGGCCGCGGGCAAGGCCACGCTGGTCGCCCTGCTCGGGCCCGAACGCGCCCGCCATCAGGCGGAGATGCTCGCCCGCCAGGCGATCTCCCACCTGGAAAGCTTCGGGACGGAGGCAGAGCTTCTCCGCGCCCTCGCCCGCTTCGTGGTCGCCCGCCGCCACTAAGCCGCGCCCGGGCGGCAATGACGCGGGCGGAGGAGAAGGGGCGATGACACGCATCAGGGCCGATCAGCTTCTCCTCACCCAAGGGCTCGCCCCCTCACGCAGCCGGGCCGAAGCGCTGATCCGCGCCGGCCTCGTCTATGCCGGAGAGCGGCGGATCGAGAAACCGGGCGACCTGCTCCCTGCCGATCTTCCCCTGAGCGTGCGGGGCAGCGACTGCCCCTGGGTCTCGCGCGGCGGGCTCAAGCTCGAGCATGCGCTCCGCCATTTTGGGCTCTCCCCGGCGGGGCGGATCGCTCTCGACGTCGGCGCCTCGACCGGGGGCTTCACCGACGTCCTCCTCGCGCATGGGGCGGTGAAAGTGCATGCGGTCGATGTCGGGCATGGGCAGTTCGCCTGGAAGCTCCGCCAGGATCCGCGCGTCGTCGTCCATGAACGGACCAATGCCCGCCATCTCGACCCGCGTCTCATCCCCGATCCGATCGAGGTGCTGGTGGCGGATGCGAGTTTCATCGGGCTTGCCACCCTGCTTCCCGCCCCGCTCGCCCTCACCGTCCCCGGCGCCTTCGCGATCGCGCTGATCAAGCCGCAATTCGAGGTGGGCAAGGGCCGGGTGGGCAAAGGGGGGATCGTGCGCGATCCCGCCCTGCACCGCGAGGTCTGCCAGCGCCTCAGCGCCTGGTGGCGCGGGCTTCCGGGGTGGGAGGTGATCGGGGTGACCGAAAGCCCGGTGCTCGGCGCGGATGGCAACCGGGAGTTCCTGATCGCGGCGCGCCACACCGCTTGAGACCCCAACCGGAAGGGAGGCGGTGTCTCGCCCTCACCCCTGGCTCGGGAGGAACACGATCTCGCCCGCAACCGGCGCCGCCTCGCGGGGAAGCGGGATCATCTCGCCATCGCGCCAGAGGCGGAGGAGATCGGCGGCGTGGGGTGAGAGCGGATGGCCCGACTCGCCCGGCGCGATCATGAACCGGCTCGCCTCCGGGTGGGCGAGATCATAGACGCCGCGATAGGCAGGCCCGTGCACCGCGGTGAAATCGGTGGCCTCCTCCCCCATCGCGCCGCGATCCACTGTCGCATCGTCGCCGGGCGCGGCGATGGCGAAGCGGCCGAGGGCGGAGAGGACGGGAAGGCGCGCCAGAAGCGGATGGGCGAAGAGGGCGGGATGGGCCGCCCCCCATTGCCAGCGCCTCGGATCAGGACCGAAACGCCGGGCAAGCTCGCCCGTCGCCTCATCGAGAGCGCGCAGCAAGAGGGGGCGGCAATCCCCCCCGCACCAGCGCCCCGCCCCCTCCTCGGTGAACAGGGAGGCGGTGAATTCGAGGGCAGGCGCGGCGGGATCGCCGAAGGCGACGCCTTTCGCGGCGAGCACGTCGCGGGCGAAGGCGCGCATCCAGGCATTGAAGATGAGGGGCTCGGGGCGGTCGATCGCCATCGTGCCGTCCCAGCCCGAGAGAAGGCCGAGCGCGGTCGCACCGAGACCGGGCGGAGGTGCGAGATCGCGCAGCCGCGGCAGGATGGCGCGGGCGAAGAGGCTCACCGTATCGCGCTCCACGGCGATCAGGTCCTCGAGGCTGACCCGTTCGTGGGCGGCGAGCAATGCGCCGATCCGCTCCGCCCGCCACGGCCCCGGCCAGTCGCGCCCGAGGAAGAGATGGGGCGAGGGCACTTCCTCATTGGCATTGACCAGAAAACCCGAGGCAGAGCCGATGAAGCGGGGAAGCGCCTCGGCGGGCGCATAGCCGGTCCAGTCCCGGCTCCCATCCGCCCCGGGAAGCGGGGGGAAGGTTTCGGGCGATTTGCGGAGCGGAATGCGCCCCACGACGAGGAGCGCGATCTCATGGCGGTCCGCCACCATCAGGTTCTGGACCGGAGCGCCGAACTCGGCCGCGGCGCGCTCCGCCTCGTCGAGGCTTTGGGCATGGTCGAGATCATAGAGGCCGAGCACCGCCGCGCCGCCCTCGGTGAGCATGGTGGCCTCGAGCACAATCACCCGTCTCTCGCCGGGGATGAGATCGGAAAGGACCGGCCCGTGCCGGGTGGCGCGCACGGTGAGGAGTTCCTCCGTCCCGCCCCGCACCCGGATCCGCTCGAGCCTCCGCCCATAAGGGAGAGGGCCCGAGGGACCGAGGTAATGATCGGCATCGACCGGCGTTTCCTCGAACAGGTCCTCGGTATCCGCCCCGTTCGAGGTGAAGCTCCAGGCGATGTGCCCGTTCTGGCCAAAGACGAGGAGCGGCACGCCGGGCGCGGTGGCACCGGCCCAGCTGCCCCCGGGCGTGTCGATCCGCGCCAGATACCAGAGGCCGGGGAAGGAGAAGCCGAGATGGGGATCGCCGGCGAGAAGCGGCGCGCCGGTCGCGCTATGCGCGGCATCGACGGCGAAGGCGTTGGAGTCCTCGGAAGGCTCGGTGAAGGGCGCGGGAAAGGCCGGAAGGCGCGCAAGCAGGGCGGCGGCGAGGGTGGCCAACCGCGCGCCCGCGGCGTGATCGGTGGAGGTGGGAGCGGCGGGGGCGGGCCAGAGGGCTTCGATCTCCTCCGGCGTGAGCTTTCCTGACCGGGCGAGCGCCATCCGGGCGAGCTCGGTCCGGTAATTGGCGCCGAGATACCACGCCATGTAGCGCCCCCAGAGGAGCGAATCGACCGGCGTCCAGGGCTCGAGCCGGGGAAGGAAGATGCACTCGAGACAGGCATAGCGGCCATGGGCGGCGATCCAGGCATTGACCCCGGCGGCGTAGGCCTCGAACAGGGCGCGGGGCTTGGGCGGCAGGGCGGCGAAATCGGCCTCCGCCAGTTGCTGGAGGCCGAGGGTGCGCATCAGCCGGTCATTCGGGAGCCCCGCCGGCCCGATCGCCTCGGCGAGCCGGCCCGAGGCGACGCGCCGCATCATCTCCATCTGGAACAGCCGGTCGCGGGCGTGGAGGTAGCCGAGGGCGCGGGCCGCGTCCTCCTCGGAGGCAGCCTCGATGTGGGGGATGCCGTGGGCATCGAGCCCGACGTGCACCGGCGCGCCAAGCCCGAATAGCCGCACCTCCTCATGCGTGGGGGGGAGGGTGAGCCAGACGAGGGCGGCGATGAGGAGAAGCGCAAGGGTGAGAGCGGCGCCGAGCGCGGCAAGCCCCCGCCGCCCCCAGCGCCACGCCGCGCCGATCACCCCCCGCATCGTTTCCGTGAGCCTGCCGCGAGACGGATCAGGCGTAGTTCACCATGATCGTCTTCTTGTGCATGAAATGCTCGAGCATCGCCTCGAGACTCGCCTCCTTGCCGAGCCCCGAATTCTTGATCCCGCCATAGGAGATGTTGGCCTGGACGACGAGGTTCTGGTTGATCTGCACCAGCCCCGCCTCCAGCCGGTGGGCGAGATCGAGGCCGAGGCGGAGATTATTGGTCCAGAGCGAGGCGGCCAGCCCATATTCGCTGTCATTGGCCTCGCGCAGCACCGCCTCCGCATCGTCGAAGGGGAAGACGCAGGTGACCGGGCCGAAGATCTCTTCGCGCACCAGGCGGCTGTCGCGCGGCAGGTTGAGGAAAATGTGGGGCTGGAGGAAAAGCCCCTTCTTCAGCGCCGGATCGCGCGGCAGGGCGCTGCACACCCGCGCCTCCGCCCCCGGCGTGCGCAGCCCCTCCTCGATATAGGATTTCACCTTCTCGTATTGGGCGGGGCTGATGATGGTGCCGATATCGGTCTTCTCATCGAGCGGATCGCCCATCACCATCGCATCGACGCGGGCGGCGAGC
>KN173983.1:7592-12096 GCA_000759655.1 Acidicaldus organivorans
GCTTCGACGAACCGGTCGAAAAGCGGGCGCTCGACATAGATGCGGCTCGCCGCGGGGCAGCTCTGGCCCTGGCGGGTGAAGCGCATCGAGGTGATCGCCCCGGTCACCGTCTTCTCGAAGTCGCAATCGGCGAAGACGATCATCGGGCTCTTGCCGCCGAGTTCGAGAGTGACGGGGATGATCTTCTCGGCCGCCGTCTTATAGACGGTGCGGCCCACCTCGACCGAGCCGGTGAAGGTGACCTTGCGTACCTTGGGATGGGCGACCAGGGGGGCGCCGCATTCCGGGCCGAAGCCCGAGAGCATGTTGAAGCAGCCGGGCGGGAGGACGCGGTTGAGGAGCTCGCAGATGCGGAGCACGGCGAAGGGCGCCTCTTCGGCCGATTTCACCACCACCGTGTTGCCGGCGACCAGGGCCGGGGCGACCTTGAGCGCCATCAACAGCATCGGCACGTTCCAGGGAATGATGGCGCCCACCACGCCGAGCGGCTCGCGCACGGTGACCGAGAGCACTTGCGGGGCAAAGGGGACGGTCTCGCCCTTGAGCTCGCTCCCCAGCCCTCCGTAGAACTGGAAGATGTCGGCGACCACATTGGCCTCGACCCGGCTTTCGGTGCGCAGCGCCTTGCCGGTCTCGAGCGCGATGAGGCGGGCGAGTTCCTCGGCGTGTTCGCTGATCAGGGCGGCGCATTGCTGCACCAGCGCCCCACGCTTGCGCGCCGGAATCTTGGCCCATTCTTTCTGGGCCTCCGCGGCATTCTCCACCGCGCGTGCCACGTCCTCGGCCTCGCCAAAGGCCGCCTGGCCGATCTCCTCGCCGGTGGCCGGGTTATGCACGGGGAAGGTGCGGCCGGAGGCAGGTGGCGTGAAGCGCCCGCCAATGAAGTGAAAGCCGGAGAGGGCACGGGCCAGGGCTTTCTCGTCGAGGGTCGGCTTTTCGGGGATCACGCGGGGTTGGTCGAGCATCGGGTTTCCCTCCCAGACAGGGCACTCTATATGGGGCGGCAGCATGGACCGCTCGCCCCCGAGCGGCAAGACCCGCCCACGGCCCATTGAAGAAGAACGAGGCAGAGAATGGTTGAGAGCCCGAATGCCGGCCCGCTGGCCGGATTGCGCGTCTTCGATCTGACCCGGGTCCTGGCCGGGCCCACCTGCACCCAGATGCTCGCCGATCTCGGCGCCGAGGTGATCAAGATCGAAAAGCCGGGAAGCGGGGACGACACCCGCGGCTTCGCGCCCCCCTACATGCCCGAGACCGGCGAGAGCGCCTATTTCACCGGGGTCAACCGGAACAAATATTCGGTCACCCTCGACATCGCCAAACCTCAAGGCCAGGCGATCGCCCGCCGCCTGATCGCGAAATGCGACATCCTGGTCGAGAATTTCAAGGTAGGCACCCTCGCCCGCTACGGCCTCGGCTACGAGGCGCTCAGCAAGGACCACCCCGGCCTCATCTACTGCTCGATCACCGGCTTTGGCCAGACCGGGCCCTACGCGCCGCGCCCGGGTTACGATAGCCTGATCCAGGCGATGGGAGGGGTGATGAGCCTCACCGGTGAGCCCGAGGGCGAGCCGCAGAAAGTGGGCGTGCCGGTCGCTGACCTCTTCGCCGGGCTTTACGGGTGCATTGGCATCCTCGCCGCGCTCGCCCACCGGCAGAAGACCGGCGAGGGCCAATACATCGATATCGGCATGCTCGACACCCATGTCGCCTGGCTGGCCAATCAGGGCATGAACTACCTCGCCACCGGCCAGAACCCCCCCCGGCTCGGCAACCAGCACCCCAACATCGTCCCCTACCAAGTCTTCGCCACCGAAGACGGGCATATCATGCTCTCGATCGGCAATGACCCGACCTTCGCCCGCTTCTGCCATGCCTTCGGGCTCGATCACCTGCTCGCCGACCCGCGTTTCGCCACCAACGCCGCACGGGTCGAAAACCGCGCTTTGGTCACCGAAACGCTCGCCCCGGTGCTCGCCGCCCATCCCACAAGCTGGTGGATCGAGAAACTCGAAGAGCTCAAGATCGGCTGCGGGCCGATCAACCGCCTGAGCGAGGTCTTCGCCGACCCCCACGTCCAGGCGCGTGGCATGGTGGTGGAGATGGAGAGCGACGATCCGCCGGGCGCGCGGGTGAAGGTTTTGGCCAATCCGGTGAGGCTCTCCAAAACGCCGCCCAGCTACCGTATCGCCCCGCCCCGGCTCGGCGCGCACACCGAGCTGATCCTCTCCCGCTTCCTCGGCCTCGATGCCGGCGAGATCACCGCTTTGCGAGCGGAGGGCGTCATCTGACCCCCCTTTTTTTGCGCTGCCGCAAACCCAATTTCCCCGCCGTTGCGTCAGGAGAAAGATAATGGAAGCGATTTTACGACGGCTCGTGCGCCCGGCTGCGCTGCTCGCGGCAACCCTTTTTCTCGCCGCGGCCACCCCCCTCATCTCGCTTGGCCAGCCCCTCGCGCTCGACGCCACCATCCCGCTTCCCAAGACATTGGGACGGCTCGATCATCTCGATCTCGACACCAAACGCTCCCTCGTCTTCCTCGCCGAATACGGCAACAACACGGTCGATGTCATCGACTGGCAGAAGCGGAGCCGCATCAAGCGCCTGAGCGGCTTCGACCGCCCGCAGGGCGTGGCCTATGACGCCAAGAACGATCTCCTGCTCGTGGCCAATGGCGGGGACGGCACGCTTCGCTTCTTCTCGGCCGCCACCTACAAGCCGCTCGGCAGCCTCGCTCTCGGCAGCGATGCCGACAATATCGTGCTCGACCCCCGCAACGGCCTCGCGCTCGTCGGCCACGATCACGGCGCGATCGCCATCATTGATGCGGCCCGCCGGGTCAAACTCGCCGACATCCCGCTGCCCGCCCATCCCGAAGGCATGGCGGTCGATGCGGCGAGCGGCAAACTCTATGTCAACGTCCCCGACGCGCATGAGGTCGATGTGATCGACCTCGACCACCGTTCGGTGAGCGCCCGCTGGCGTGATCTCCGCGCCGCGGACAACTACCCGCTCGCCCTC
Source organism: Acidicaldus organivorans (assembly GCA_000759655.1). Classification (GTDB taxonomy): domain Bacteria; phylum Pseudomonadota; class Alphaproteobacteria; order Acetobacterales; family Acetobacteraceae; genus Acidicaldus; species Acidicaldus organivorans. Next base: position 10,614 of record KN173983.1, read on the forward strand.
GAGCCCGATGGCAAGCTGCTCGCCGTCGTCTTCCGCAACCCGCCGCTCCTCGTCCTCTATGACCGCGAGAGCGGCGCCGAACTCGGCGATTCCCCCGCCTGCCGCGACGCCGACGGCGTGTTCTTCGATGCCGCGCACAAGCAGATCTACGCCACCTGCGGCTCGGGCGAGATCGGGCTCTTCACCATCCAGCCCGGCCAGCGCGCCGGCTACTTCGCCGCCCCCCCCATCCCGACCCAGCCCGGCGCGCGCACCGGCCTCTTCGTCCCCGCGCTCGGCCGGCTCTTCGTCGCCCGTCCCTCCGGCTCGATCACCGCCACCCTGCCGCATGAGATCGCGACCTACCTCCTCGACCAGACGGTGCCGGGCCCCAACGGGACGTCCACCGACACCGCCGCGGCCCTCCTCGTCTATCGCGTCGGGCCGTGAGCCTCTATGATGGCGGCGTCATTCCCGAGCCGAGGACCTTGCCATGGAACAGGGCGCCTTCCCGCTGATCCGCCTGCGGCGCAACCGCTATGACGCCGCGACCCGCCGCCTCGTCGCCGAGCACCGGCTCAGCGTCGATGACCTGATCTGGCCGGTCTTCATCACCGAAGGGGTGGACCGGCGCGAGGAGGTGCCTTCCATGCCGGGCGTGGTGCGGGTGAGCCTCGACCGGCTCCCCGCCCATATCGAGCCCGCCGTGGCGCTCGGCATTCCGGCGCTCGCCCTCTTTCCCGCCACGCCCCCCGAGAAGAAGGATCCGGAAGGGTCGGAGGCGCTGAACCCCGACAACCTGATCTGCCGCGCCGCACGCCTGCTCAAGCGGCATTTCCCCGACCTCCTGCTGGTGGGCGACGTGGCGCTCGATCCCTACACCAGCCACGGCCATGACGGGGTGATCCGCGAGGGCTACGTCGCCAATGACGAGACGGTGGCGATCCTCGCCCGGCAGGCGGTGGTGCAGGCCGAGGCGGGGATCGACGTCATCGCGCCTTCCGACATGATGGACGGGCGGGTGCAGGCGATCCGCCGCGCCCTCGATGCGGCGGGGCTCATCCACACCCGCATCATGAGCTACGCCGCCAAATATGCCTCGGCCTTCTACGGCCCCTTCCGCGACGCGGTGGGCTCGGCCGGCGCCCTCATCGGCGACAAGAAGACCTACCAGATGGACCCCGCCAATTCCGACGAGGCGCTGCGTGAGGTGGCGCTCGACCTCGCCGAGGGGGCGGACATGGTGATGGTCAAGCCCGGCCTTCCCTATCTCGACATCATCCGCCGGGTGAAGGACCGTTTCGGCGTCCCCACCTTCGCCTATCAGGTCTCGGGCGAATATGCGATGATCAAGGCCGCCGCCGAACGCGGCTTCCTCGATGGCGAGAAGGCGATGATGGAAAGCCTGATCGCCTTCAAGCGGGCCGGGGCCAATGGCGTGCTGACCTATTTCGCCCCCGAGGCGGCGCGCCTCCTCAGGACTCTCTGAGAAACCCCTGCGCAC
>KN173983.1:12179-13508 GCA_000759655.1 Acidicaldus organivorans
GGTCACCCGCGCCGCATCCTCGGCGATGCCGGCAAAAGGCGCCCCCGCGCCGAAGGCGGCGAGGATCACGAGCAGCGCCGAACGTCGCACCAGCGTCAGGACCGACATGGCGTCAGAAGATAACGGGGGATGCCTCTCATGGTGATGGGCATGAGATGAAGAGAGTTTCAGCTCTTCGTGAGGATTTCCGTGAGGTTCCCTGCGCGGTGGCGGGGAAGGCTTTCCATGAAAGGCGTGGGGGAGCCGGGGCGGCATGGCGGAACGCTCACGTGGAGAGCGCGGGCGGAGGAAAGACGAGGCGCACGCTAAGCCCGGGATGGTTGTCGCCGAACTCGAGCCGTCCCTCATGCAGCTCGGCGATCGCCTGGGCGAGCGCAAGCCCGAGCCCCGCCCCCGGCGTGGAGCGCGCCGCTTCGCCGCGGTAAAACCGCTCCACCACCCGCGCCCGCTCCTCAGGGGGAATGCCGGGGCCGTGATCGGAGACCATGACCACGATCTCCCCGGTATTGGCGGTCCAGGCGCGAAGCTCGATCGTCTCGCCCGGGGGCGAGTATTTGAGCGCATTGTCGAGCAGATTGGCGATCGCCTGCTGGATCATGTCGCGATCCCCAAAGAGGGTGAGCCCCTCCGCCACCTCGACGGTGAGACGAAGCCCGCGTTCCTCGGCCACCGCTTCGTAGAACTCGGCGAGGTCGGTGAGCAACTGGGTGAGATCGAGCGGGGCGAAGGCCGAACGCCGCGCCCCCGATTCGATTTCGGCGATGCGCAGGATGGCCTGGAAGACGCGGACGATGGCATCCAGATCAGCCACCGCCCGCTCGATCGCCGCCCTGAGATCAGCCTCGCCCTGGGCATGGACGAGGGCGTCCTCGAGCCGGGTGCGGGCGCGGGTGATCGGGGTGCGGAGATCATGGGCGATGGCGTTCGAGACCTGCCGCACCCCGTCCATCAGCCGGCCAATCCGCTCCAGCATGTCGTTGATCGTCTCGGCGAGACGGTCGAACTCGTCGCCCCGGCCGGTAAGGGCCACCCGCTGGGAGAGATCGCCCCGTCCGATCGCCGAGGTGGTGCGCGAGATGTGGGCGAGCATGCGCTGGAGCGTGCGGTGCACCACCGCCGCGCCCAGCCCGCCCAGCACCACCACGATGAGGATCGCCCACAGGATGGCCTCGGTCAGCATGCGCCGGAGCTGAACGCGGGTGGCGACGTCGCGGCCGACCAGGAGATGGTAGCCCCCGGCGAGGTCGTAGCGATAGACGCGGGCGAGCGAGCGGATATTGTCGCGCACGATCGGGATCTCCGCCCAGTCGTCGCCCCTGAGCTCGGCCG
>KN173983.1:13596-15305 GCA_000759655.1 Acidicaldus organivorans
GCCACCGGTCGAGATTGCCAGCGAGCACGTGGCCCGCCGGATCGATCAACAGATAGATCGCGTCATCCTCGACATTCTCGCTCAACCGCTCGCGGATGGCGACGATGAGGGCGGGCACGCCGCCCGCCTGCCAGTGCTCGTTGAGGCTTTCGATGTCGGCGCGGATCGCCTCATCGACCTCGCGGTCGAGCGAGGCCGCCGTATCCCACCACAGGAAAAAGACGAGGGCGCAGGCGGAAAAGCCGAAGAGCCCGGCATAGATCAGCGCGAAGCGGAGCCCCGCCGAGCGCAGGAGACCTGCCCCGAAGCGGCGGAAACGGCCCAAGAGACGGGCGAAGGGCCGCGCCCCGGACGCGGCAAAGGGTGCGAGCGGCTGCAGTTCAGGGGGCCTCGGCACTGAGCATGTAGCCCGCGTTGCGGATGGTGTGGATCAACGGCGTGCCGAAGGGCTTGTCGATCTTCTGGCGGAGCCGCGAGACATGGACGTCGATGACGTTGGTCTGCGGATCGAAATGATAGTCCCACACCCCTTCGAGCAGCATGGTGCGCGTCACCACCTGCCCGGCGTGGCGCATCAGGTATTCGAGCAGGCGGAACTCACGCGGTTGGAGGTCGATCTTCTTGCCGGCCCGTTTCACGGTGCGCGAGAGGAGGTCCATCTCGAGATCGGCCACGGTGAGCTTGGTCTGCGGCCCTTCGTTGCGGCTGCGGCGGGTGAGCGCCTCGACGCGGGCGAGGAGTTCGGCGAAGACGAAGGGCTTGGTGAGATAGTCATCGCCCCCCGCCTTGAGGCCGCGGATGCGCTCATCGACCTCGGCGAGGGCGGAGAGGATGAGGACGGGGGTGTTGTTGTTCTGCGAGCGCAACGTATCGACCACCCGCAGCCCGTCGATGCCGCCCGGCAGCATGCGATCGAGGATGATCGCATCAAAATTCTCGGAAGCGGCGAGAAAGAGCCCGTCGCGGCCATTGTCGGCGTGCTCGACGACGTGCCCTGCCTCGCGCAGGCCCTTGACGATGAAGGCGGCGACGTCCTTGTCATCCTCGACGAGAAGGATCCGCATCTCACTCTCCCCCGATTTCCGGCCGCCGTCCGACGACGACGGGAAGCGTGATGATCTCTCCGCGCCGCAGCAAGGTGAGGCGCACCTCCGAGCCCGGCACCTCGGCGGCCACCGCCCGCACCACGTCGCGCGGCGTATCGACCTCCTGGCCATTGACGGCGAGGATGCGATCGCCGACCCGCACCCCCGCCATCGCCGCCGGCCCCCCCGGCTGCAGCGCATCGATCGCCACCCCGTCATCCTGCGGGGCGAGCGGGTTGCCGCTGAAGCGCACGCCGAGCCAGCCGCGGGCGATATGGCGTGCCGTGCGCAGCGCCTCGATCACCGAGAGCGCGTATTCGCTCGGGATGGCAAAGCCAATCCCGGCCGACGTGCCGTGCGGCGCCTCGGTCGCGGTGTTGATGCCGACCACCTCGCCTTTGGCGTTGAAAAGCGGCCCGCCCGAGTTCCCCGGATTGATCGGCACCGAGACCTGGAGAAAGTCGTCATAGGGATCGGCGCCGATGTCGCGCCCGCGCGCCGAGAAGACGCCGATGGCAACCGAGGTGCCAAGCCCGAAAGGATTGCCGATCGCCACCACCCAGTCGCCCGGACGGAGTTTTTCGGAAAGCCCCCAAGCGACGGGGATGAGCGGATGGGGCGGAT
>KN173983.1:15340-16271 GCA_000759655.1 Acidicaldus organivorans
GAGTCGATGATGAAGCCCGAGCCCACCAGCTTGACGTGATGATGCCGCATCCGCTGGCGGAAGAGGCGTTCGGCCGGGGTGCCCTGCATCGCATTCGCCATCTCGGGCGCCGCCCCCGGCGCGCCCCCCGAAGCAGCAGGCATCGTCCCCGCCCCATTTGCCGCGCCGCTCGCCGAGGCCTGCTTGTCGGAAGGAGTGGCGGGCGGGGCAGGCGGCGGGGGCGGCGGCTCGCTCGCCGGGTCGGTGATGAAGGCGGTGACCGCGATGTTGACCACCGACGGAGTGACCCGCAGCACGAGATCGGCAAAGCCGGGCGGGGGGTCTTCGGCGCGGAGCGGACGGGGCGTGGCGGCAAGCAGGAGGAGGGCCGCCGCAGCGAGGAAGGACGCGCCCGCGCGCCCTCCCTTGCCCCAGAGCCTATTGCCCCAGAACCCCTTTTCCCGGAGCCAGGTCTGGAAAGAGGTCCAGCCCCTTCGCGCCATTCCCTACTCCTCACGCACCGCCGGGCGCCGGCCCACCACCACGCTCACCTCGAAGGCTCGCCCGCCGCGATAGATGCGCAGCCGCACGTTCCGCCCCGGCGGCTGGGAGGCGACGATGCGGATGAGGCCGAGCGTATTGTAAACCGGCTGGCCATCGATGGCGAGGATGATGTCGCCGGGGCGGATCCCGGCCTGGGCGGCGGGACTGCCGCGCACCACATCGGCCACGCCCACGCCGGGGTCCGCACCCTCCTCGTCGCTGATATCGGCGAGCGCCACCCCGATCCAGCCGCGATCGACCCGGTGATGGGCGATGAGCTCGTTCACCACCGGGCGGGCCTCATCGGAAGGAATGGCGAAGGCGATGCCGACCGAGCCTCCCGAGGGCGAGACGATGGCGGTATCGATCCCCACCACCTCGCCCCGCATGTTGAAGACCGGCCCGCCCG
>KN173983.1:16355-18285 GCA_000759655.1 Acidicaldus organivorans
AGTTGCCGGGGTTCACCGGGGCGTCGATCTGCAGGAAGTCGTCGAATGGCCCGGCCTCGATGTCGCGCCCACGCGCCGAGACGATGCCGGCGGTGACCGAATTGGCCAGTCCGAACGGGTTGCCCACGGTGATCACCCAGTCGCCGACCTCGATCGCCCGCGAACTCCCCCAGTTCAGGGCGAGCAGCGGATGGGGCGGATGGATGCGGAGCACGGCGATGTCGGTGAGGTCATCGACCCCCACCACCTCCGCCTTCACCGTGGTGCCGTCGATCAGCCCGACCTCGATGTCGCGGCCATTGCCGATGACGTGGCCATTGGTGACGATGAGGCCGGAGGGGTCGATGATGAAGCCCGAGCCCGCATCGACGGTCTTCTGCGGCCGCTTGCGGAGTTGGTCGCGGAAGAGCTGCTCGAAGGGCGTGCCACGCAGCGCAGGGGGCAGGGCGCGCAGCGCATCGGAAGGCGAGATGGTCTGGGTGACGATGATGTTGACCACCCCCGGCAGCACCCGGCGCACCAGGGGCGCGAAGGAGGGCGGGCCGTCATCGGCCGAGGCGCAGGCGGCGAAGAGGAGAAAAACGGCGAACACGGCGAGGCGGGCCGTCATCAGGGAGGCGGGCATCAGGGAGGCGGGCATCAGGGAGGCGGGCGGGGAGCTCCTCGGCGTCATGGCGGGGGTCTTCCTTTCGCTATCGAGATGGCCCGGGCAAGCGCGCGCGACAAGTCCGGCCCGCCTCAGGCCCCGGCAGCGGCGAGCGCCGCCATCCCGCCATGGCCGAGCTTGCCGGAGAGGGCGCGCGCGTAATCGAGCACCGCCCGCACCTGCGCACTCTCCGGGCGCGTATCGACGAGACCCGCCGGACCGATCGCGGTGACGACGAAGGCGATCTGTCCGCCATGATCGAAGACCGGGGCGCTGATCGCGGCGACCCCCGGCACCGGGCGGCCTACCGTGGTGGCATAGCCCTTCTCGCGCGCGCTCTGGATCGCCGCCCGCACCTCGCCCTCGCCCATGCCGGCGGCGACCCGCTGGCTGTGGGCGGGATCGGCGAGTTCGCGGGCGATCAGCGCCTCGACCCGGTTGGGCGGGCCGAAGGCGGCATAGACCCAACCGGTGGCGGTGCCGGTGAGGGAAAAGACGGTGCCCGCCCGCACATTGGCGTGCACCTGTGTCGCCGCCTCATGCACCTGCACCACGGTCGGGCCGAAATCGCCCCACACCGCGATCACCACCATGAGATCGAGCCGTTCGGAAAGGAGCCCGATGGTCTCGGCGGCGAGCCGCAGCGGGTCGATGGCGCGGAGCCGGGCAAGCCCGAGCCGGAGCGCGAAGGGGCCGAGCCGGTAGCGCCCGAGCGCCTGGTCCTGCTCGACGAGGCCGATCTTGCGCAGACTGACCAGATAGGCATGGGCCTGGGCGGGGGTGATGGCGGCGAAGGCGGCGAGGTCGCGCAGCATCATCGGCCGGCCGGCCTCGGCGAGGGCTTCGAGCAGGCGCCCGGCGATCTCCACCGATTGCACCCCGCGCCCCCGCACCAAGGGTTCCACGGGCGGCGCCGTCTCCCCTCGCCCGGCCGTGATCCCGCCCTTCCTTGCCAAATCGTTCATCCCCTTTGCACAATGAGACATGTGGCAAGCGGAATGATACGGGGGAACAGGCCAAAGACAACCCCACCACGAGGATGCGCCCCGTTCCCCGACGACGCGACGGAGGCGGGACGGCGAGGGCGGATCGAGCTCGGGGCAATGAAGGGATGAGTCGGGAAGGGATGAGCCGGCAAACGGGTGAGAGGGAGCCCCATGCGTGAAAAGAGTGCGGCCTCGGAGGGGGTGGTCTCGGGGGAGGCGGTCTCGGGGGAGGCGGTCTCGGAGAGGAAAGACGCCCCGGCGCCCGCCGGCGGGGTGGACGAGGTGTTCCGCGTCTTCC
>KN173983.1:18358-19630 GCA_000759655.1 Acidicaldus organivorans
TCCGGCTGGGATTGACCAGTTTCGGCGGGCCGATCGCCCATCTCGGCTATTTCCGCGCCGAGCTGCTCGAGCGCCGCCGCTGGCTCGGCGAGGCGGAATATGCCGACATCATCGCGCTCTGCCAGTTCCTCCCCGGCCCGGCGAGCAGCCAGGTCGCGGTGAGCCTCGGTATCCTGCGCGCGGGTCTCCTGGGCGGGTTCGCCGCCTGGGCCGCCTTCAGCGCGCCCTCCGCCGCGCTCCTCATCCTCTTCGCCTATGCCCGGCACGCGCTGGTCACGTTCGGCCAGGGCGGGGCGCTCGCCGGGCTCAAGATCGTGGCGGTGGCGGTGGTGGCGCAGGCGCTGTGGGGCATGGGGCGGACCCTCGCCCCGGATCGGGCGCGGGCCACGCTCGCGGTGGCAGCGGCCTGGATCGCCCTTCTCTGGCCGGGAAGCCTCGGGCAGATCGCGGCGATCCTGCTCGGCGCGGGAGCGGGCCTCGTTCTCTATCGCACCCTCCCCCCTCCCGAGATCGCGGGACGGCTGAGCTTTGCCCTCTCCCGCCCGCTCGCCATAAGCGTCCTCGTTCTTTTCTTTCTCCTTCTCTTCGGCCTGCCGCTCGTGGCCCCGCTCCATCCCCTCGCCGCCGTCATCGCCGCCTTCTACCGGGCGGGCTCGCTGGTCTTTGGCGGGGGGCATGTGGTGCTGCCGTTGCTCGAGCAGGCGGTGGTGCCGCCCGGCTGGGTCGATGAGGACACGTTCCTCGCCGGCTACGGCGCGGCGCAGGCGGTGCCGGGCCCCCTCTTCACCTTCGCCGCCTATCTCGGCGCGGCGATGCGCCCTGCACCCAACGGGGTCGCGGGCGGCATCCTCACCCTTGCCGCGATCTATCTCCCCTCTTTCCTGCTGCTGATCGGCATCCTCCCCTTCTGGGACCAGCTCCGCCGCAAGAGCCTGGCCCAGGCCGCGTTGCGCGGGGTCAATGCCGCGGTGGTCGGCGTCCTGCTCGCCGCCCTTTTTACGCCGGTGTGGACGAGCGCGATTCACGGCGCGGCCGATTTCGGGCTCGGCATCACGGCGTTTCTGGCCCTCGTCTTCTGGCGTCTTCCCCCCTGGCTGGTGGTGATCGCCGGGGCAGCGCTGCGTCCGCTGCTGGGCTGAGTTCCTGCCGGGATGAAGTCCCTCGGGCTCGAGGTTCTCCCGGGCTGAATGCCCGGCGCCTGGAGCCTCACGCGGATTCGCTTCCCGAGAGCGGGGCCCGTCCCCCACGTCCCCTCCAAACCGCCCTCCCCCT
>KN173984.1:0-113 GCA_000759655.1 Acidicaldus organivorans
ACCCATCCCCGCCGCCTCGGCCCCCACCTCTTCCTCACTCCCCGCCGGCACGGCACCGACGGGTTCTTCGCCGCCATACTGGAGCGCCGTCCATGATCGCCATCCGCCGCGCC
>KN173984.1:223-3068 GCA_000759655.1 Acidicaldus organivorans
CGCCTCACCGATGCCCTTCCCATCGGCGCCGTCCATGTGGCGGCCTGGCGAAGCGCCTATGCGGGGATCATTTCGGAGCGCGTGCTCACCCGGCTTTCCGCCACCCGGCAAGGGGCGATCTATGAAGCGGCGATCCGCCGCGGCGCGGGGGTGTTCGTGGTCACCGCCTCGGGCCGCGACCTGCCGCCGCAATACCCGCCCTGGCCGGGGGGAAGCCGGGTGGTGGGGTTCGCCACCGCCGACAAGGCCGGACCCGGCGCGCTCGCTGAGGGCGAGATCGAGACGCTCTATCTGCTCGAGGACTGGCGGGAGCGGGGGCTCGGGCGTCTTCTGCTCGCCGCCGCCGCCGCCCATCTCGCCGAGCTCGGCTGCCGCTCGGTCTTCCTCTGGGTGCTGCGCGACAATCCAAGCCGCTGGTTCTACCAGCATCTCGGCGGGCGGCCAGTAGCGGAAGGTGTGGCGCGGGTCGGTGACCAGCGCCTCGCCCAGATCGCCTTCGCCTGGGACCCGATCGACCGGCTGCTCGCCTCCACCTCCCGCTCCGGGGCAAGCTGAGCCCTCTGCCGCGCGGCGGCTCACGCTCCCCCGCTGGCGGAGCACGGAGCCCCCGAGCGGATGCAGCCCTCCTTTGACGCGCGCGGCTTTGCCTTGCGGCAGAGGACGCTCTGGTCCAATAGAGAGGGCGTGAGCGCATTTTCCACTCCCCATCCCGACGACCGGGTCCTCATCCTCGACTTCGGCAGTCAGGTCACCCAGCTCATCGCGCGGCGTCTGCGCGAGAGCGGGGTCTATTGCGAAATCTGGCCCTATAACGCCTCGCTCGAGCGCATCCGGAGCTTCGCCCCGCGCGGCATCATCCTCTCCGGCGGGCCGGCGAGCGTGACCGAGAAAGAGGCGCCGCGCCCCGATCCGGGCGTCTTTTCGCTCGGCCTTCCGGTGCTCGGCATCTGCTATGGCGAGCAGGTGATGTGCGCCGCGCTCGGTGGCAGCGTGAGCAGCGGCGAGCGGCGCGAGTTCGGCCGCGCCTTTCTCGAGGTCCGTGCCCCCTCGCCCCTGTTCGAGGGGGTGTGGGAACCGGGACGCTCGGCGCAGGTCTGGATGAGCCACGGCGATCACGTCGATCGCCTGCCCGAAGGGTTCCGGGTGATCGGCACCAGCGAGGGAGCGCCCTTCGCTGCGATCGCCGACGAGACGCGGCGCTTCTATGGCGTGCAGTTCCATCCCGAAGTGGTGCACACCCCCGATGGCGCCAAGCTTCTTCGCAATTTCACCCACCGCATCGCGGGCTGCCGGGGAAGCTGGACGATGACCCGCTTCCGCGAGCAGGCCATCGCGCGGATCCGTGCGGAGGTGGGGACGGGGCGGGTGATCTGCGGGCTTTCCGGCGGCGTCGATTCGGCAGTCGCCGCGGCGCTGATCCACGAGGCAATTGGCGACCAACTCACCTGCATCTTCGTCGATCACGGGCTTTTGCGCGAAGGCGAGGCAGAGGAGGTGGTCCGCACCTTCCGCGAGCGGCTCAACATCCGCCTCATCCATCGCGACGCCTCGACGCTCTTCCTTCGGGCGCTCGCCGGGGTGGAGGACCCCGAAGCCAAGCGCAAGACGATCGGGCGGCTCTTCGTCGAGGTCTTCGAGGAAGAGGCGGCCAGGCTCGGCGGGGCGGAGTATCTCGCCCAGGGGACCCTCTACCCCGACGTCATCGAAAGCCAGAGCGTGACCGGCGGGCCGAGCAGCGTCATCAAGTCGCACCACAACGTGGGCGGGCTTCCTGAGCGGATGAAGCTCCGCCTGCTCGAACCTTTACGCGAGCTCTTCAAGGACGAGGTGCGCGCGCTCGGGCGCGAGCTTGGCCTTCCCGAGCAGATCGTGGGGCGTCATCCTTTCCCAGGGCCGGGGCTTGCCATCCGGATCATCGGCCCGGTCGATGCGGAGAAACTCGCCATCCTGCGCCGGGCAGATGCGATCTTCATCGACGAGATCCGCGCCGCCGGCCTCTATGACGCGATCTGGCAGGCCTTCGTCGTGCTGCTGCCGGTGCGCTCGGTGGGTGTGATGGGCGATTCGCGGAGCTATGACCATGTCTGCGCGCTCCGCGCCGTGACCAGCACCGATGGCATGACCGCCGATGTCTATCCCTTCGACCCGGCGCTGCTGACCCGCATCGCGGGACGGATCGTCGCCGAGGTGAAGGGGATCAACCGCGTCACCTACGACATCACCAGCAAGCCACCTGCCACCATCGAATGGGAGTGAAGCCCGAGATGCCCCCCTTGCCGCCGCCCCGTGGCCGCCATTTCTTCGCCAATCCCGGCCCGACCAACATCCCCGATTCCGTCCTGCTCGCCACCGCCCATGCCTCGATCGACTTCAACGATCCGGCCTTCATGGCGGTCTATGAACGCGGGCGGGCGGGGCTTGCCCGCGTGCTCGGTCAGACGGAGGGGGAGATCTTCTTCTACACCGCCTCGGGGCACGGGGCGTGGCATGCGACGCTGTGCAACCTCTTCTCCCCCGGCGATCAGATCCTGATGATCGAGTCGGGCTATTTCTCCGAATCCTGGGCGGCGATGGCGGGAAGGCTCGGGATCGAGGTGAGCACCGTCTCGGCCGACTGGCGCCGGGGCGCGGCGCTCGCGGCGGTCGAGGCGGCGCTCGCAGCCGACCGGGAGCGGCGCTTCAAGGCGCTTTGCGTCGTCCACAACGAAACCTCGACCGGGGTTGCCTTCCCCATCGAGCGGCTCCGCCCGATGCTGGACCGGCTCGACCATCCCGCCCTCCTCTGCGTCGATACCATCTCCTCGCTGGGGAGCCTTCCCTTCGCCATGTCGGCCTGGGGCTGCGA
>KN173984.1:3148-3216 GCA_000759655.1 Acidicaldus organivorans
TGCGGTGGTGGGAGGGAGCCAGAAGGGGCTGATGCTGCCGGCTGGCATGAGCTTCACCGCCGTCTCGC
>KN173984.1:3288-3370 GCA_000759655.1 Acidicaldus organivorans
CGCGGGCGCTTGCCGCCCATCAGGCAGCGCGCCTCTCCCGCGGCTATTTCGACTGGTCGGTGATGCTCAAGCGCCCGCACCG
>KN173984.1:3623-4325 GCA_000759655.1 Acidicaldus organivorans
GCCGAATCGCTCCGCCTGATCGAGGAAGAGACGCTGGAGGGCGTGCTCGCCCGCCATCATCGCCTGGCGGAGGCGGTGCCGCCGGCAATTGCGGCGTGGTCGCGCGGCGAGAACGGTCGTCCCGGCCCCAGCCTCTACTGCCTCGATCCGTCCCGGGTCTCCGATTCGGTGAGCGCCATCCTGATGCCGGAGGGTCATGACGCCGAGCGGGTACGCCGCATCGCCCGCGAGCGGTTCAACGTCTCGCTCGGCGGCGGGCTCGGCACGCTCGAGGGCAAGCTCTTCCGCATCGGCCATCTCGGCGATCTCAACGAGCCGATGATCCTCGGCACGCTCGCCTCGGTTGAAATGGCGCTCGATCTCGCCGGCGTGCCGCATGGGCGGGGCGGGGTGGATGCGGCGATGGAGCACCTGCTCGCCGCCCAGCGCGCCTTCGACGCCGAAGGCTGAAGGGGAGCGGGAGGGCGGAAGAGCCGGCGCGGGAGGGAGATGATGAGCGGACGGCCCAACGATCTCGCGGAACGGCTCCGCGCTTTCGCCACGGAAACGGCCGCCGAGTGGATCGCGATCCGCCGCGACCTCCACGCCCATCCCGAACTCGCCTTCGCCGAGCAGCGCACCGCCGGGGTGGTGAGCGCCGCGCTCACCCGGCTTGGCATTCGCCACCGCACCGGGGTGGGACGGACGGGGGTGGTGGGAGAG
>KN173985.1:0-7404 GCA_000759655.1 Acidicaldus organivorans
CGCTCCCCACCGCCGCCGAGCCGCCCCCCGCCCCCAGCGCGCGCGGCATCGCCGCAGCGGGGCTTTTGGCGCTCGCCCTCTATCTCGTCGGCGTCGTCGTCCAGGAGCTCTCCGGCTTTCCCGCGCCCGTGCTGATGCTGGCCCTCGCCGTCGGCCTCAAGCTGATCGACGGGGTCTCGGCCGAGATGCGGGGGGCAGCGCTCACCCTCTACCAGTTCTTCGCCCAGTGCGTGACCTATCCGCTGATCTTCGCCATCGGCGTGGCGATGACGCCGTGGTCGAAACTGATCGGCGCCTTCACCCCGGCGACACTCTGGGTGGTGGCGGTCACGGTCGGGACGCTGATGGCGGTGGGCTTCGTCACCGGCCGCCTGATCGGGCTCTATCCGGTCGAGGCGGCGATCGTGAACGCCTGCCACAGCGGCCAGGGCGGGACGGGCGACGTGATGATCCTCACCGCCGCCGAACGGATGCCGCTCATGCCCTTCGCCCAGATCGCCACCCGCATCGGGGGCGCGATCACTGTCACCCTGGCCCTCACCGCACTCCGCTTCCTGAGCTGAACCTCCAACGACGATGCCCGACCGACGATGACCGCTCCCCCGCGCCCTTCGCCCCCGCCCGCCGAATTCACCCCAGAGGCCACGGGTCCGCTCGCCGGACTGCGCGTGCTCGATCTCTCGCGGCTGGTGGCGGGCAATGTGCTGAGCTGGTGGCTCGCCGATTTCGGGGCGGAGGTGATCAAGATCGAGGATCCCGAATGCGGCGATCCCCTGCGCGCCTGGCAGCTTCAGGGGGTGAGCTTCTTCTGGAAGATCTTCGGGCGCAACAAACGCTCGCTCGCCCTCGACCTCAAAGGCGAGGAGGGACGCGCCCTGGTGCTCCGCCTCGTCCGCCACTCCGCGGTGCTGATCGAGAATTTCCGCCCCGGCACGCTCGAGGCGATGGGGCTTGCGCCCGAACGGCTGTGGGAGGAAGCCCCCCGCCTCGTCATCGCCCGCGTCTCCGGCTTCGGCCAGGACGGCCCCTATCGCCGCCGCCCCGGCTTCGGCACGCTGGTCGAGGCGATGTCGGGCTTCGCCGCGAAATGCGGCTTCCCCGACCGCGAGCCGCTGCTGCCCCCTCTCGCGCTCGCCGACATGATCGCAGGCCTCGCCGGCGCCTTCGCCACGCTCGCCGCGGTGCGGGCGGCGGAGGCCGGCGGGCGCGGCCAGGTGATCGACATCGCGCTGCTTGAGGCAATCCATACCCTGCTCGGGCCCGATACGGCGATCTACGCCGCGCTCGGCGAGAAACCGGCGCGCACCGGCAACCGCTCGATGACCTCCGCCCCGCGCGGCGTCTTCCGCACCCGGGATGGGCGTTACGTGGCGCTCTCCGCCTCGATGCAGACCATGGCCGAGCGCCTCTTCCGCGCCATTGGCCGGCCGGACATGATCGAGGATCCGCGGTTTCGCACCAATACCGACCGGCTGAAGCACGTCGAGGAATGCGAGGCGCCGATCGCGGATTTCATCGCCGCTCGCGATCTCGACGAGGTGCTCGCCCTCTTCGAGGCGGCCGAGGTCACCGTCGCCCCGGTCTATGAGGTCGATCAGTTCCTCGCCGACCCCCATGTGCAGGCCCGCGGCACGGTCCGCGCCCTGCCCGATGCCGAGCTCGGCGCAATCGCCATGCCTGCCGTCACCCCGCGGCTCTCCGCCACCCCGGGCGCGCTCCGCCGCCCCGCCCCGCGCCTTGGCGAGGATACCCGCGCCATCCTCACCGGCCTCGGTTTGGACGGGGACGACATCGCCGCCCTCGCCGCGCGCGGGGTGATCCGGGTCGCGGAGGAGGAGGGCGAGGCAGAGGTAAGGGAGGAACCATGATGCACGAGACGGACTGGCCGGCCTGGCGGTCGCTGCTCTACGTCCCCGCCACCAATGAGCGCTTCGCCCGCAAGGCCGCGACGAGCGGGGCGGATGCGGTCATCCTCGATCTCGAGGACTCGGTGCCGCAGAGCGAGAAGCCGCGCGCCCGCGCCCTGCTCGAAGCCCACGCCGCGCTCGCCCGCGCCGGCGGGGCGGACATCGTGGTCCGCATCAACCGCCCCTGGCGGCAGGCGATCGCCGATCTCGAGGCGGCGGTGATTCCGGGCATCGCCGCGCTCAAACTGCCCAAGGTGGAAAGCGCCGAGCACGTCGCCGCCCTCGCCGAAATCGTGGCGGAGCTCGAGGCGGAGCGGGGGCTGCCGCAGGGGACGGTGCGCTTCATTCCGATGATCGAGACGGCGCGCGGCTTCTTCGCCGCCCCCGCCATCGCCGCCGCCCATCCGCGCAACGTGGCGCTTGCCCTCGGGGTGGAGGATTTCTCCGCCTCGCTCGGCATGGAACCCCATTTCGAGGGGCTGCTCTATCCCAAGCAATGGGTGGCGATCGCCGCCCGCGCGGCGGGGCTGATGCCGCTCGGCTTCATCGGCACGGTCGCCGAGTTTCAGGACCTCGCAGGCCTGCGCGAGACGCTCCGCCGCTCGCGCCGCCTGGGCTTCGTCGCCGCCTCGGCCATCCACCCGGTGCAGATCCCCCTGATCAACGAGGAATACGGGCCGAAGCCCGAAGAGATCGCGCGCGCCGAGCGCCTGATCGCCACCTATGAAGCGGCCGAGCGGGAGGGAGTGGGCGCGATCCGTTTCGAAGGCAAGATGATCGACGTCCCCGTCGCCCAACGCGCCCGTGCCTTTCTCCGCCGCGCCCGCACACTCGCGGCGAAAGAGAAAGCCCGCCCCGGCGCGAGTTGAAACCCCCCGCCAAGCTGTGATCGCGGCCCCTTTGATCGGGGCCCGGCTTGCCCGCTTGGCGGGGGAGCCGGAGAAAGGGAGCCTCTCTTAGTGGGCCCGTTCGGCGATCACGCGATCGAGCGCTTCCGCCACCGCCTCGATCGGCGCCATGCCGTCGATGGTGACGAGCAGCCCCTTGGCCCGGTAATAGGGAAGCAGCGGCGCGGTCTGGCGATGATAGGCGGCGAGCCGGGCGGCGACCGTCTCCGGCCGATCATCGGCGCGGCGGACGAACTCGGTGCTGCCGCAGATGTCGCACACGCCGGGCACCTTGGTCGGCTTGAAACGGTCGTGATAGCCCGCCCCGCAGCGGGCGCAGGAGAAGCGCCCGGCGATGCGCTCGATCAGCGCCTGATCATCGACGGCGAGCTCGATCACCGCGGTGAGCGCCATGCCCTGCTCGGCGAGCAGCGCATCGAGTGCCTCAGCCTGCGGCACGGTACGCGGGAAGCCATCGAGGATGAACCCGGCCTTCGCTTCTGGGGTGGCGAGCCGCGCCCGCAGCATGGCGATGATCAGCGCATCCGGCACCAGTTCGCCGCGCTCCATGATCGCCTTGGCCTCGCGCCCGATCTCGGTGCCAGCGGCGACCTCGGCGCGCAGCATGTCGCCAGTGGCGATGGCGAGCAGCCCATGACGCTCGGCCAGACGTTTGGCCTGGGTTCCTTTGCCGGCGCCGGGCGGGCCGAGCAGGATCAGATTGAGCGCCATGTCTCCTCCTTCTTCCGTGGGGCTTTCCTCGAGGGGTCCTTTCCGCTTTCCGCTTCCGTCCCTGCCGTGCCGTGAGCAGCACCCCCCTCAGCGGGTCCGCGCCTTGAGCCGGGACTTGCGGATCAGCCCCTCATATTGGTGGGCGAGCAGATGGGCCTGCACCTGGGTGATGGTGTCCATCGTCACCGAAACCATGATCATCAGGCTGGTGCCGCCGAAATAGAAGGGCACGCCGTAATGGCTGATCAGGATCTCGGGGAGGAGGCAGACCGCGGTGACGTAGAGCGCCCCGATCGTGGTGAGCCGGGTGAGCACGTAGTCGAAATACTGGGCGGTGGCCTGACCGGGCCGGATGCCGGGGATGAAGCCGCCATATTTGCGCAGATTCTCCGCCGTCTCCTCCGGATTGAACACCACCGCGGTGTAGAAATAGGAGAAGAAAATGATCAGCGCGGCGTAGAGCACCATGTAGAGCGGCTGGCCATGGGCGAGCTCACCGGTGATCCAGGTGAGCCAGGCCGGGCCGGAGGCGTGCGAGAACCCGGCGATGGTGGCCGGAATGAGCAGGATGGAGCTCGTGAAGATCGGCGGGATGACGCCCGAGGTGTTGAGCTTGAGCGGCATGTGGGTCGCCTCGCCGCCGAACATGCGCATCCCCACCTGCCGCTTGGGATACTGCACCACCACCCGCCGGTGCGCCCGCTCCATGAACACGATGAAGGCGATCACCAGCACCGCGATGACGAGGAAGCCCACGATGAAGAAGCCGGAAAGCGCGCCGGTGCGGCCAAGCTCGAGCAGGGTGGCGAGCGCGTGGGGGAGGTTGGCGACGATGCCGGAGAAGATGATCAGGCTGGTGCCGTTGCCCACCCCGCGCGCGGTGATCTGCTCGCCGAGCCACATCAGGAAGACGGTGCCGCCGGTGAGGGTGATGATGGTATCGAAACGGAAGAACCAGCCCGGGTTGATCACCGCCGGGCCGAAACTGCCGCGCAAACTCTCGAGCCCCATGGCGATGCCATAGGCCTGGAAGGCGGCGATGACCACGGTGAGATAGCGCGTGTACTGATTGAGTTTCTTCCGCCCGCTCTCGCCCTCTTTCTTCAGCGCCTCGAGCGAGGGCAGCGCGGCCGACATCAGCTGGATGATGATGCTCGCGCTGATATAGGGCATGATGTTGAGGGCAAAGACGGTGAGGCGGCGCAGCGCGCCCCCGCTGAACATGTCGAACATGCCGAGGATGCCCCCGCCATGCTGCGCCATCATCTCGCCCATCACCGCCGAGTCGACCCCGGGCAGCGGGATGTAGGTGCCGAGGCGATAGACGATCAGGGCCCCGAGCGTAAACCAGATGCGTTTCTTGAGGTCGGTCGCCTTGGCGAACAGACCGAGATTGAGGTTCGCCGCGAGTTGTTCTGCCGCTGAGGCCATGATCCGCATCTCCCGCCCGCGCGCCGGGCGCGGGCCTTCATCTTAAGGGCGAAGGCCTGCGCCTGGCAATCGCTCTCAGGCGGATGGCGTCTCCGCCGCGGCCGCACCGGCGGAAGCGGCGCGGAGCACGGTGACCGTTCCCCCCGCCTTTTCCACCGCCGCGATCGCCGACTGTGAGGCGCGGCTCACGGTAAGCCGGAGCGGCACGGTGATCTCGCCGCGGGCGAGCAGCACCACGCCTGCGGTGCCGCGCCGGTCGACGAGGCGGAGCGCTTCGAGCTTCTCCTCGTCGAGTTCACTCCCCGCCGCGATCCGCCCCTCCTCCACCGCGCGGGCGAGTGTGGCGAGGTTGAGCGGGGCGAAGACCTCGCGGAACGGATTCTTGAAGCCGCGCTTAGGCAGGCGGCGGTAGATGGGGAGCTGGCCGCCCTCGAACCCGTTGAGGGAGACGCCGGTGCGCGCCTTCTGCCCCTTCACGCCCCGTCCCGACGTCTTGCCCTTGCCCGAGCCGATGCCGCGCCCGAGCCGCTTGCTCTGCTTGCGCGCGCCGGGATTGTCCTTGATCTCGTTGAGTTTCATCCTTTACCCCCGATCCCCCTCAGCGCCGAGCGTCTCGACCTGCACCAGATGGGCCACCCGCCGCACCATGCCGCGGATGACGGGCGTGTCCGGAAGCTCCCGCCAGTAGCCGACGCGGCCCAGGCCGAGCGCGCGGATGGTGGCCTTCTGGTCGGGCTTCCGTCCCGAGGCCGAGGCGATCTGGCGGATACGAAGCCGCGCCCCGGCCGGAGAGGTCCGTTCGTTGGTCTCAGCCATGGCTCGCCCCCGCAGTGGCTTGAGCGTCCCGGGCTTGAGCCTCGCGGGCTTGAGCGTCACGGGCTTGGGCGTCGCGCCGCCCGCTCAGGATCTCGGAGACCTTCTTGCCGCGCCGCTGCGCCACCATGCGCGGGCTCTGGCAGGCCTTGAGCGCGGCGAGGGCCGCCTTGACCATGTTGTGCGGATTGCGGCTGCCGAAGCTTTTGGCCACCACGTCGGCAATGCCGAGCGCCTCGAAGACGACGCGCAGCGGGCCGCCGGCGATGATGCCGGTGCCGGCCGGGGCGGAGCGCAGCAGCACATGCCCGGCGCCGAACCGCCCCTCCATGTCATGGTGCAGGGTGCGGCCCTCGCGCATCGGCACCCGGATCAGGGCGCGCCGTGCCTGCTCGGTCGCCTTGCGGATTGCTTCCGGCACCTCGCGCGCCTTGCCCGAGCCGTAGCCCACCCGTCCCTTCTGGTCGCCGACCACGACGAGGGCGGAGAAGGCGAAGCGCCGCCCGCCCTTCACCACCTTGGCGACGCGGTTGACAGCGACCAGCTTGTCGATGAACTCGTCGCCTTCCTCGCGCTCGCGGTCGCGGCCTCTCGCCTCGCGTTGCTCCCGTGCCATGTCTTCGCCCTCAGACCCCGAGGCCGCCGGCCCGCGCCGCATCGGCGAGAGCCTTGACGCGCCCGTGATAAAGATATGCCCCGCGGTCGAACACCACCTTCTCGATGCCGAGCGCGCGGGCCCGCTCGGCGATCAGCGCGCCGACCGCCGCCGCCGCCTCGCGGTCGGCCCCGGTGCGGAGCTTCTCGCGCAGCGCCTTCTCGAGCGTGGAGGCCGCGCACAGCGTCACCCCGCGCATATCGTCGATGATCTGCGCGTAGATCTGTTTCTGCGACCGGAACACGGAGAGCCTGAGCCGCCCCCCGCTCTTCTGGCGCAGGGAGAACCGGAGCCGCCGCTTGCGGCGTTCACGCAACGCCCTCACATCCATCGTGCACCTCTCTTCGCCGCGGCGATCACTTCTTCTTGCCTTCCTTGCGGCGGATCACTTCGTCCTCGTAACGGACGCCCTTGCCCTTGTAAGGCTCGGGCGGCCGGAAGCTCCGGATCTCCGCCGCCACCTGGCCCACCTTGACCTTGTCGGCGCCGCTCACCTTCACCGTGGTCGGCTTCTCGCAGACGATGCTGATCCCCGGCGGGATCTCATAGACCACGTCGTGCGAGAACCCGAGATTGAGCACGAGCTTGTTGCCCTGCACCTGGGCGCGGTAGCCGGTGCCGGTGATCTCGAGGGTGCGGCTGTAGCCTTCCGACACCCCCTTGACCATGTTGGCGATCAGGGCGCGGGTGGTGCCCCACATCATCCGCGCCTCGCGGCTCTCGCCCCGCGGCGCGACCGCGATCTTGCCGTCCGCCACCGTCACCGAGACGAGGTCGGAGAGCGGCATCTCGAGCCGTCCGAGCTTCCCTTTGGCGGCGAGTGCCTTTTCGGCGAGGCTCACCTCGACGCCGGGCGGAATGGCCACCGGATATTTGCCTACGCGCGACATGACCAGCTCCTCAGAACACGCGGCAGAGCACTTCACCGCCGACATTGGCGGCGCGCGCCTCCGCATCGCTCAGCACGCCGCGCGGCGTG
>KN173985.1:7528-9771 GCA_000759655.1 Acidicaldus organivorans
CCCGCATAGACCCGCGGCAATTCGCGGGTCTTGGAATAGACCCGCCGGCCCGGTCGGGAGACCCGCTGGATCTCGCGGATCACCGGCTCCCCGTCGTGGTATTTGAGCTCGATGCGCAGCCGCGCCACGCCGGGGCGCACCTCCTCGCGGCTGAAGCCGCGGATGTAGCCCTCGCGCTTGAGCACCTCGAGCACATTGGCATGCAGCCGCGAGGCGGGCACGTAGCAATAGGCCATGCGGGCCCGCCTCGCGGCTGCATGCCAATGTGCTCGAGGGGCTCAAGCGCGAGGGCTACATCCGCGGCTTCAGCCGCGAGGCGGGCACGTAGCAATAGGCCATGCGGGCCCGCTGTGCGTTGCGGATACGGGTGAGCATGTCACCCAGGGGGTCACTCATCGACATCGCGCCCGTCCTACCAGCTCGCCTTGACCATGCCCGGAATCTTGCCGCTGCTCGCGAGTTCACGCAGCGCAATGCGGCAGAGCTTGAACTTGCGGTAATTGCCGCGCGGCCGGCCGGTGAGCTCGCAGCGCAGCCTCACCCGCACCCGGGTGCCGTTGCGCGGCAGCTCGGCGAGTTTGAGCGTGGCCTCGAAACGCTCCTCGATCGGCCGCGTGCGGTCCTTCACGATCGCCTTCAGCGCCTCGCGTTTGGCCCGATCGCGTTCGGCCATCTTCTCGCGCCGCTTGTTGCGGTTCACTGCCGAAACTTTCGCCATCCCTCACCCTCCGCACACGAGACGGGGAAACCGCGCCCCACGCATCACCTGAACCACCCCTTTCATCGTCCTCCCTCGCCCAGAAAGGGGAACCCGAAACCGGCGAGCAGCGCCCGCGCCTCACGGTCGGTCTTGGCGGTGGTGACGATCACCACGTCGAGGCCGCGGATCGCATCGACCCGGTCGTAGTTGATCTCCGGGAAGATGATCTGCTCCTTGAGCCCGAGCGCGAAATTGCCCCGCCCGTCGAATCCCCGGTTGGGAGGAAAGCCGCGGAAGTCCCGCACCCGGGGCAGCGCGATGGTGATCAGCCGGTCGAGGAATTCGTACATCCGCGCCCCGCGCAGCGTCACCATGCAGCCGATCGGCAAACCGCGGCGGATCTTGAAGCCGGCGATCGCCTTCTTCGCCACCGTCTTCACCGCCTTCTGGCCGGCGATCAGGGTGAGCTCCTCCGCCGCCGCATCGAGCTTCTTCGCATCGCCCACCGCCTCGCCCACGCCCATGTTGAGGACGATCTTCTCGAGCTTCGGCACCGCGAACGGATTCTTGTATTCGAATTCGCGGACCAGCGCCGGCACCACCGCCTCCCGGTAATGGGTGAGCAGGCGGGGAACGATGCGCTCGGCCTGCCCCATCGACTCAGACATCGTCATGACCTCCGGCCGTCTTCTTCGCCTTCATGTTGGGTCCGTGCGTCCTCACGTATCGAGCACCGTGCCGCTGCGCTTGGCCACCCGCACCTTGCGTCCATCCTCCAGCACCTTGAAGGCGATCCGCGTCGGCCGGTCGGTCTTCGGATCGATCAGCATGAGGTTGGAGAGATGGATCGGGGCCTCGCGCCGCTCGATGCCGCCCGGCTGGTTGAGCCCACGCGGCTTGACGTGCCGCGTGCGCACCGCCACCCCGGCGACCACGGCGCGGCCCTCCTTGGGCAGCACCTTGAGCACCTCGCCGCGCTTGCCGCGATCGGCGCCCGCGATCACCTCGACCCGATCCCCTTTCTTGATACGTGCCGCCATCTCAGCCTCACAGAACTTCCGGGGCGAGCGAAATGATCTTGGTGAACCGCCGGGCGCGGAGCTCGCGCACCACCGGCCCGAAGATGCGGGTGCCGATCGGCTCCATCTGGCGGTTGATCAGCACCGCCGCGTTGCGGTCGAAGCGGATCACGCTGCCATCGGGACGGCGCACCGGAAAGGCGGTGCGGACGATCACCGCGTGATGCACATCGCCCTTCTTCACCTTGCCGCGCGGAATGGCCTCCTTGATCGAGACCACGATCACGTCGCCGACCGAGGCGGTCTTGCGCTTGGAGCCGCCGAGCACCTTGATGCACTGCACCCGGCGCGCTCCCGAATTGTCGGCCACGTCCAGCGTCGTTTCCGGATGGATCATCACACCCCTCCTTGCGGCCCCGCCGCTTCATGCGGCGCACCGGCGCGCGCCGCGTCCTGCCCCGCCGGGGCAGGCGGGGCCGCATCGACCGGCTCGCCATTGCGCTCGATCACCACCCAGGTCTTGG
>KN173985.1:9842-10381 GCA_000759655.1 Acidicaldus organivorans
AGCACGCTCACCGTCTTGTCCGCCTTGTCGCTGACCACGCGACCCGTGAGAATTCGCCTCGGCATCGTCTATCCTTTCTGACCCACCGGCTGGCGCTGCTTTTCGGCGAGCAGCATCTTCACCCGGGCGAGCTCGCGCCGCACGAAGCGCAGCCGCAGCGGTTTTTCAAGCAACCCGTTCGCTCTCTGGAAGCGCAGGTTGAAATGTTCCTTGGCGAGTTCGGCGGCCATCGCCTTGAGCTCGTCCAACGTCCTGACGCGAAGGTCCCGCGCCTTGGTCATCTCAGCCCTCCCCGATCCGCTCGACGAAGCGGGTCTTAATCGGAAGCTTGGCCGCGCCCAGGGTGAGCGCCTCGCGCGCCACCTCGGCCGGCACCCCGTCCACCTCGAACAGGATACGCCCCGGCTTCACCCGGCAGACCCAGAACTCGGGCGAGCCCTTGCCGGAGCCCATACGCACCTCGGCCGGTTTGCGGCTGACCGGCACGTCGGGGAAGATGCGGATCCACACCCGCCCCGCGCGGCGCATGGCGCGGGTGA
>KN173986.1:0-741 GCA_000759655.1 Acidicaldus organivorans
GGCGGGGGCGGGGCGGCGGTCCGCCACCAGAGGGCGGCACCTGCCGCGAGGCCGCCCGCCACACCGAGGATGAGAAAGGCACGCCGTTTCATGCCGGACGTCTCCGGAACAAGGCGAGGGCGGTGGCGAGGGGGCCTGCCACCCAGAAGAGGAGGGCCCCGGCCAGCACCCAGGGTGAAAGGACGAGGTCGCGGGCGAGACCGGCCATTCCGGAGAGGAGGCGGACATCGGCGCTCGTCCCGAGATTGAGCATGCGGTAGACGTCGGCCGGATCGAGGAGAAGGAGAAGGTTGACCACGGTGGGCCCGAGCCAGCGGCCGTGATCGGCCACCAAAACCCCGAGCAGGCCGAGGTCATAGACGAGCACGAAGAACAGCCAGACGCCTACCGCAAGACCGGCCGCCCCCGCCCGTTCCTTCGCTGCGGCGCTGATCACGTAGCCGATGGCGAGGAACGCGGCACCGAGGGCGAATGAGGAGAGGAGAAGCAGGGCGAAGGCCCCCTCGCCGCCCTCTTCCGCCGCGCCGAGCCAGACGGCGAGACCGGCGCTGCCATAGCCGAGAGCCGTGGCGAGGCCGAGGATGGCGCTGTGCCCGGCGAACTTGCCGAGCAGGAGCTCGCCCTCCTGCTCGCCTATCCGCTGAGCCGTGGCGAGGCCGAGGATGGCGCTGTGCCCGGCGAACTTGCCGAGCAGGAGCTCGCCCCGGCTCAGCGGATAGGCGAGCAGGAGGGCGAGCGTGC
>KN173986.1:827-2761 GCA_000759655.1 Acidicaldus organivorans
CCCGTTCCGCTTCGCCAACGATGGCATCGAAGGCGAGGAGGAGGGCAAGCAAGGGGAGGAGGAAGATGGAGAGGCTGGCGAGGCTCACCACAGTGACGGTGAGCGCCTCGACCCGCACCTCGCCCACCGGCGCCGAGCCGAGAAAGGCGAGCGAGAGGGCGAAGAGGGCGAGGGTAGCGGTGGCGCCAAGCACCCAGCGGTTGCGCAACCCATCGCGGAACTCCTTGCCGGCGATGATCAGGATGGGTCTCATCGGCCTTCTCCGTGACGCTCGAGCAGGGCGCGCGCGAGAAGGGCGGCGTAGAGATCATCGAGGCTCGGGCGGCGGATCTCGATCCCTTCCGCTCCGGCGGGGAGGGCGGCGAGGACGGCGCCGAGCTCCGCCTCACTGACCCGGCGCGCATAGAGCCCGGGCGCCAGAGGCTCCCAGCCCGCCGGCGCAGGACCTCGTCCGTCGAGACGGATGCGCAGCTCGGGCCGGGCATCGAGCCTGGCGCGCAGCAAAGCAAGGTCGCCATCGGCGACCTTGCGCCCCGCGTTCAGCACCACCACCCGATCCACTTCCCCCTCGAGCTCGGCGAGTTGGTGCGAGGAGATGACCACGCTCACCCCCTCGCCCCGCAGGGCGCGCAGCAGGCGGTAGAATTCGAGACGGAGGGAGGGGTCGAGGCCGGTGGTCGGCTCGTCGAGGAGGAGCAATTCGGGCCCGCCGAGGAGGGCCTGCGCGAGCGCGAGCCGCTGGCGCATGCCCTTGGAATAGGTGCCGACCGGGCGGGCGGCGGCTTCCGCGGAGAGGCCGACCCGCGCGAGCAGGGGCAGGGCGGCGGTAGCGGGCACGCCCTTGAGCCGGGCGAAGAAGGTGAGCGTCTCCGTCCCGCTCAGGGAGGGGTAGAGCGAGACGTTTTCCGGCAGATACCCGATGCGCCGGCGGATCTCCCGCCCCGCCTCTCCCGCCGGGTCGCCCCCGAACACGCTGAGCCGGCCCCGGTCCGGGCGGAGGAGGCCCAGCATCATCTTGATCAGCGTCGTCTTGCCCGCCCCGTTGTGGCCGAGCAGGCCGACGCACTCGCCGGGGGCGAGGGCGAAATCGACCTCCTCCACCGCCCAGCGCGCGCCGAAGCGCTTGCCGACCCCCTCGATCATCACCCGCCGCGGCATCATCGTCCGCTCTCCTTTCCGGCTCCCGCGCCTTCCGCTCCCGCGCCTGCTCCCGCCGCCTCGGCGCCGGCCAGAAGGCCGAGCGCCTTGGGCTTCACCGGCTCCATGAGCGGGGCGGTGTCCACCACCCCGCCCGGATGGAGCGCGGGGAAGGCTGCCTCCGCCCAGCGCAGCACCATGATGGCGGGACTGGCCAGCAGGTATTTGGCCGAAGGCGCGCGCCACATCGCCTGATCGACGAGACCGTTGGGGCGGTAGGCGGCATCGGCCACGCCGCGCCCGGAAAGGTCGAAGGCGGCATTGTCGCTCCAGTAATTGCCGCGCCCGTTTTCCGACCAGTCGAGAAAGCGGGTGCCGACATATTTGACCTGGGTGCGGTTGGAGACGAAGGAATTGCCCGCGATCACATTGCGCTCGGAGCCCGCCGTGAAGTGCACGCCGATGCCGCAGCCCTCGAACCAGTTGCCGCTGAAGCGGTTCTTGGCGGCATCGTAGATGAAGACGCAGGTTTCCGCCCCGCGCACCACGTTGCCCTCGATCAGGCTGTCATTGGCGTAGTTGAAGAGCAGCCCCTCGTCGCGGTCGCCATCCGAGACATTGCCTTCGAGCACGAGGTGGTCGGAGAACATCATGGCGTAGCCGACCACGTTGTGCGTGGAGATGTTGTCCTTCACAACGCTCGCATTGGTGTACATGAAATGGACGGCGAAGCGGAGGTCGCGGAAGCGGTTGCCGCTCACCTCGTTGCAGGCGGAGGTGACGGAGAACACGCCGTC
>KN173986.1:2860-3191 GCA_000759655.1 Acidicaldus organivorans
GCGGCCGTAGATAAACTCGTTGCCGATGATGCGCGAGCCCGGCGTGTTGGCGAGTTCGACGCCGGGGCCGCGTTCCTCGATGCGCGGCACGCGCAAGCCTTCGATCCGGTTGTGCTCGACGCTGACGTCGGCCGCGCCGTCGAGATAGAGGCCGACGCCGTTGCCGGTGAGGACATTCTCCGCGATCCGCGCCCGGTCGGCGCCTTGCCCGACGAAGACGCCGGCCTCTTTGGCGAGGATGTCGGTTCCCGAGCCGGTGATGGTGAGATGGCGCAGGGTGACGTCGGGGGCGGCGATGGTGATCACCGTCCCCCGGCCGCCGCCCTCGATC
>KN173986.1:3277-5544 GCA_000759655.1 Acidicaldus organivorans
CTCGCCCTCGAGCGTGAGCCCCGGCGTGGTAATGCGCACCCCGCCCCGGTAGTGACCGGGAGCAAGGCGCAACACATCCCCCGCCTTCGCCTCCGCCAGCGCCGCCGCGAGACCCTCCTCCGGGCGGACGCGGCGCTCCGCCCCCCGCCCGGAGGCGGGGAGCGTGGAGACGAGGAGCAGGGCGCTCAGGACAAGCGGGAGGCGGCGCATGGCTCAGGCCGAGCGGGGATGGACGATCATCGGGTTTGACATCTCCATGTGCAGCGCATGGCAGAACCATTGGCAGTACCACCAGTGCACGCCGGGGCGGTCGGCGATGAAGGTCACCGAGGCGGTCTGCTGCGGCGAGATCTCCATCGCGATGCCGTAGCTCGTGATGGTGAAGCCGTGGGTGAGGTCCTCGATGTCGTCCATGTTGGTGATGACGATGGTCACCTCGTCGCCCTCGTTCACCTCGATCTTGTCAAGGCTGTACTGCGGGGCGTTGGAGTGCATGTAGACCCGCACCTTGTTGCCCTCGCGGATGATGTGCGCCGCCTCCTCGAGCTTGACGCCGTCCTTCTCGGCCTGTTTGCGGATATCCTCCCACATCGGGTCGTCACGCCGCCAGACCAGTTTCGGATTGACCTTGGAGCGATGCACGATCGCCATGTCGTGCGGCTCGGCGAAGGCGGGGTGGTCGGCGACCAGCACCATCTTGTCGCCGGAGATGTCGATGAGCTGGTCGTTTTCGGGATGCAGCGGACCGACCGGCAGGAAGCGGTCCTTGGAGAATTTGTTGAGCGAGACGAGCCATTTGCCGTCCGCCTCCTTGGTCTCGCCCATCGAGCTGTGGTTGTGACCCGGCTGGTAGTGGACGTCGAGTTTCTGGATGATGGGATCGACCTTCTCTCCCGCGTAGGCGCGCTTGGCCAGCTCGATGTTCCACTTGACGATCTGGCTGTCGATGAAGGTGGTGGTATAGGCGTTGCCGCGGCCATCGAAGGCGGTGTGCAGCGGCCCAAGCCCGATCTGCGGCTCGGCGACGATGACGTCACGCGGCTTGATCTTGTCGTCGAACAGGTCGTCGAGCTTGCGGACGTCGATCACCGAGACGCTCGGCGAGAGCTTGTTGCTGATCACGATGTGGATCATGTCGGGAGCGGCGTTCACCCCGTGCGGCGAGCCGGGCACCGGCACGTAGCGGGTGTATTTCGAGCCATGCCGCCCGTCGATCACCTTGACCCCGTTGATGAGCTTGTAATCGCCGTTCTTGACCGCTTCCTCGATCCGCTTGATGTTGAAGACCACCGCCCAGGACCAGTCGTGATCGGTCATCTGCTGGAGGTTGGTCCCCTTGTCCGGGTTGTAGCAGGTCGAGAAGGCGTATTTGCCCTGGTAGTCGGCCTCGCAGTTGTCGAGATTGCCGTCCACCAATACCTGCCAGGCGACCTGCATCGTATCGCCATCGACTGCGGTGAAGATCGACCAGTAATTCTTCTTGGGATCGTCGAGCACCTTGCCGTCATTGGGAATCGGCACCGGGTGCTCGCTGTTGCAGAAGACGTAGCCGGTGCGGGGATAACGCTGCAGACGAAGGCCGTGGATGTCCGAGGCGTTGGGGATCTCGATGATCTTGTCGGTCTTCATCACGTCGCAGCGGATGCGCGCGATGCGGCAGTTCGCCTTGTCGTTGACGAAGATGTAGCGTCCGTCATAGGTGCCATCGGTATAGGACATGCGGGGATGGTGGAGATCCCCGTTCATGTAGATCCCGCCGCGGCTTTCGAGGAACTTGCGGGTGGCGGGCAGGAGTCCTTCGGTGAGGATCTTGCGGCTTTCGTTGGTGATGCCCCAGCCGGTGGCGCTGTCGCGGTTGAAGACGGGGATGCGCATGATCTCGCGCCCCGACGGGATGCCCACGATGCGGAGCTCACCCGATTGGCCGCCCGAGACGAAGCCGTAATATTCGTCGAGATCGCCGGGCCGGACCTCTGCCGAATGCGGCTTGTTGCTCTGCGCGGTGGCCTTGTGGACGACGGGGATCGCCGTTCCTGCCGCGGCGAGCCCGGCGATCGCCGCCGCGGTGCTCTCGAGCAGCCCGCGCCGGCCAAGCCGGCTCTTCACGCAGCTCTCGCCGCTTGTGGCGTCCTGTTTCGTTTCCTCGCGGGGTTCGGTGAGATCTTTTCTCTGGTCGGTCATGGGACTCTCCTTGATCGTGGGACTCAGTCGTTCCGGGTAGGGGACGAAGGGGATGGGGGCGAAGGGGATGGGGGCGCGGTCTCGTC
>KN173987.1:0-105 GCA_000759655.1 Acidicaldus organivorans
CCCATGGACGAATGCGCCATCTGCGCATCGAGGAGGACGCCTTCTCCTCGACGCTCGGAGAGACGGCCTCCTCCTCGATGCGCAGATGGCGCATTCGTCCATGGG
>KN173987.1:377-1848 GCA_000759655.1 Acidicaldus organivorans
CGGACGGCGGGCGGTGAGGGCGAGTCTTGCGCCGCGCGGCCGGTAAAGGGTTAGGGCGAGCGCGTGCGGAGCTTCTGCAAGGCGGGCGGCGATGACATCGGCCGCGAGGGGAAGGCCGAGCGCGGCAGCGAGGCGGTAGGGCAGGAGGCCGCGCCCCCGGCCCCCTTCGCTCCGCCGCCCAGCGAGGATGAGATCGGGTTTTTCGGCGGCAAGCCACGCGGCGAGGGCGGGAAGCGGATCGGCGCCCGCCGGGAGAGGAAGATGGACGAGACGCCCAAGCCCATGCCCCCCGTAGAGGGCGAGCTGATCGCGCGCCTCCCGCGGCGCGGCGGCAAGCCCGATCGGGGTGGCGCCGAGCCCCCGCGCCAGACCGATCGCTTGCACCTCGAGCGGGGCGGGGCGCGGGGCGAGCGAGGCGGGGTGGCAGCCGCCGCGGAGCAGGATGACGGTTTTCATCGTTCTTCCGCCGCAACGGAAGAAGGGGAGCGGAGGCGGGCGAGCAAGGCGCGCATCACCGCCTCCGCATCGAGGGGAAAGGCGAGGTCGGCGCGCGCCATGATCGGGGCGGTAGGATCGATGTTCACCGCGGCGACGAACGCCGCCTCGGTGATCCCTTGCAGGTGCTGCGGCGCTCCGGAAATGCCAAAGGCGAGATAGGCGCGCGGCGCGATCACCCGGCCCGAGGCCCCGACTTGCGCGGCGCGCGGCAGGAGCCCCGCGTCGCAGACCACGCGGCTTGCCCCGATCTGCGCGCCGAGCGCCTTGGCGAGCGCCTTGAAAAGCGCGATGTCGCGCACCCCGGCTCCCGCCGCGATGACGAGCTCGGCCTCCTCGAGCGGCACCTCCTCGGGCGGCAGACGGTAGGCCCGGGCGGGAGAGAGGGCGGCGGCGGGCTCGTCCACCCCCAGATCTTCGGGAAACGGCATCACGCGCGCCTCTCCCGGTGCGCCGCGATGAGGCGGGATGCGCTCCGGGCGGAGGGTGAGGAGCGGCGCAGGCGGGGCGGCCTCCTCTTCCCGACCGCCCGGGCAGGGGCGCACCGCTTCGCGCGGGGTGAGCGCCTCGATGTCGGGAAAGAGATCGAGCCCGGTGAGGGCGGCGACCCGGCGGGCGAGGTCGCCCCCCTCTTCCGTTTCGGCGAACAGGACGTGGCGGGGTCGAAGGCGCGCAATCAGCGCGGCGAGCAGGCGGGATTTCGCCCCCGGCGTGGCGGTGGAGGGCAGGGAGAGGACGCGGTCGGCGCCGAGCGCCCCAAGGGTGGCGAGCGCGGAAGGACGAGATGCGTCATCGCCCAGAGCCACGGCCGCAGCGTCTTGGCCGGCGAGGAGGCGTGCTGCTCCCAGCAATTCGGCATCCCGCCGTTCATCCCCTTCGAGCACCGCCCAGACGAAAAAGGCGGGATCGGCGAGCACGCGCGGCGCGGGGGCCTGCGCTGGGAAGCGCGCGGGGGTGGGGGAGGTGAGAGCAGATG
>KN173988.1:0-398 GCA_000759655.1 Acidicaldus organivorans
TTGCTGCCCCCCGCACCCCCGAAAAGCCCGGCCGCGCCGGGGTGGGCAGGTGGGGGTTCGCCTCCGGGCCCGCCCATCTCAGCGCGCCTTCCCGCCGAGCGCCTTCTCGCCGAGCGCCCTCTCGTGCGGGGGCTTCTCGCGCAGCGCGTTTTCACGCAAAGGGGGGCCGAGGCCGAAATCGGCGATAAGGTCGGCGATGTGGCCGATCTCGCGCAAGGCTAGCCCTTCGGGCGCGGGGCGGGGGGCGCTCTGGCCGCGGCGGCGGACGCGGCGGGGCAGGCGGGCCGCCGAAAAGCCGAGCTTGGCCGCCTCGCGCAGCCGCGCCTCGGTCTGCGGCACCTGGCGGATCTCCCCCGAAAGCCCGATCTCGCCGAAATAGACCTGATCGGCCGGGGTCG
>KN173988.1:474-626 GCA_000759655.1 Acidicaldus organivorans
GCGTGCCGGAGAGGGCGGAGAGCAGGGCGGCGGCGGCGGCGAGATCGGCGGCGGGTTCGCTGTTGCGCAAGCCCCCGGTGACGTTGAGATAGACGTCGCGATCGCCGATCCGCACCCCGCCGCGGGCCTCGAGCACGGCGAGCACCAGGCCG
>KN173988.1:710-1579 GCA_000759655.1 Acidicaldus organivorans
AGCCGCATCGGGTCCCAGCCGATCACGGTGCGCCGCGGGGGGCCTCCGAAGGCGGGGGCGAGCAGGGCCTGGATCTCGAGCAGCACCGGGCGCGTCCCCTCCATGCCGGCGAAGACCGCCGCGCCCGCGACATTGCCGCGCCGTTCGGCGAGGAAGAGGGCGGAGGGGTTGGCAACCTCGGTGAGCCCTTCGGCGGTCATCTCGAAGACGCCGATCTCGTCGGTGGCGCCGAAGCGGTTCTTGACGCCGCGCAGGATGCGGAACTGATGGCCGCGCTCGCCTTCGAAATAGAGCACCGCATCGACCATGTGCTCGAGCACGCGGGGGCCGGCGATGACGCCATCCTTGGTGACGTGCCCGATCAGGACGAGAGCGAAACGATGCTGGCGGGCGAGCTCGATCAGTTCGAACGCCCCGGCCCGCACCTGGGCGATGGTGCCGGGGGCGGCCTCGAAGCGCTCGCTCCACAGGGTCTGGATCGAGTCGATGACGGCAAGCGCCAGGCCCTCGGGGCGGCGGGCGGCATCCGCCAGGGTGGCGGCGATGTCGCTCACCCGGGTTGCGGCAAGGAGGGCGAGCGGGGCGGAGGCAAGCCCGAGGCGGGCGGCGCGGAGGCGGATCTGGTCGAGCGATTCCTCGCCGCTCACGTAAATGGTGCGTTGGCCCGCGAGGCTGAGGCGGGCCGCGATCTGGAGCATGAGGGTCGATTTGCCGATCCCCGGATCGCCCCCGAGCAGCACGGCGCTCGCGGGGACGAGGCCGCCGCCGAGGACGCGGTCGAATTCCGAGACCCCGGAGAGGAGGCGGGGGGGTGGCGCGGTGGTGGCGGCAAGCGGTTCGAGCGGCAGGGCTCGGCCCTGGGGGAGGGC
>KN173989.1:0-710 GCA_000759655.1 Acidicaldus organivorans
GCACCTCCTCCACCCCCCCGCCCGCTTCGACGAAAAGCGCGCGGAGCTCTCCCTCGGCATCGAGCCGCGCGCGCTCCCGCCGCTCCGTCCCCCACGCCGCGCCCATCACCCCGAGCGCGGCAAGCCCCAATCCTGCCGTAAGCGCGAGCGCCGGGGCGGGCGGGGCGAGCAGCAGCCAGAAGGCGAGGATGAGGAGGCTCCCCGCCGCGAACAGGGCAACCGGGGTGAGGACGCGGGTGAGCGCCCCCTCCATCCGTTCGAGATCGGCGAGCAGCCGGCCCATCACGTCGCCCGCCCCCGGCCCATGCTCGGGGAAGGGGACGCGGGGGATGAGGCGGCGGAGCAGGGCGGGGCGGAAGAGGGCGAGGAATTTGAGGCTCGCCTCGTGATCGAGGAGCCGCGCCCCGTAGCGGGCGAGCACGCGCAGCGTGGCGAAGAAGCGCACCCCGGCGGAGGGGAGATAGAGGTTGAAGGCGTTCTGCGCCGCGGGCGGGGCGAGCCCCACTTCGGCGGCGCGGGTGAGGAACCAGGCGGCGGTGGCAAGCAGGCCGAAATTGGCGAGCGGGGCGAGGAGGCCGAGGCCCGCGCCGCCGAGCCAGAGGTGCCGCGCCCCGCGGCTTGCCCCGATCAGACGGCGAAAGACGCCCATGGCGCGTTCATCCCGGCAAGGAGCTTCCGACAGAAGGGATGGGTCTCGCGCAGCGCCGCCG
>KN173989.1:790-1094 GCA_000759655.1 Acidicaldus organivorans
TCGGCTCATCGAGGAAGAGATAGGGGGCGTCCTTGAGGAAGGCGCGGGCCAGCGCAAGACGCTGGATCTCGCCCCGCGAGAAGGGGATGGCGCCCGCGCCGATCACGCTCGCGAGGCCCTCGGGGAGGCGGGCGCCGAGCGCGGATGCATCCGCGCTCGGCGCCCGCCTCCCCGAGGGCCTCGCGAGAAGGGGATGGCGCCCGCGCCGATCACGCTCGCGAGGCCCTCGGGGAGGCGGGCGATGAGCGCGGATGCATCGGCGTCCTCGAGCGCGGCGGCGAGCGCGCCCTCATCCGCCTCCGCC
>KN173989.1:1186-1499 GCA_000759655.1 Acidicaldus organivorans
CGGCCGCGGCGGAGCGTGGCGCCAAGCGGCCCGGCGAAGAGGCGCGGGTGCTGGGGGAGATAGGTGATGCGGCGCCGCCAGTTCTCGGGATCGAGGGCGGCAAGCGGGGTCTCGCCGATGCGGATCTCGCCCGCGTCAGGTTCGAGAAACCGCAGCAGCAGCCAGAGCAGCGTCGTCTTGCCCGCCCCGCTCGGCCCGGTGATGGCGGTGATCGCCCCGGAAGGGAGGTCGAGTTCAGGAAGGTCGAGACGGGGGTGCGTGCCTTCGCCGCGGAGGAGGAGGCCGCGGCAGGCGATGGGGGCGGGGAGCGCGG
>KN173990.1:0-979 GCA_000759655.1 Acidicaldus organivorans
GCTTCCCCCCGCCATGACGCCCACCCCTCCCCTGGAGCAGGCTGAGGCAATGGCGGAAGCTCGGGAGGAGGCGGGGCCGATGGCGCAGGCGCGCCGTTGGCTTGCGCGCATCCACGCCCTGCCACTCGGCGGGCGCATCCGGGTGATGAATGTCTGCGGCGGGCACGAGCACACCATCTCACTCGCCGGACTGCGCCGCGCCCTGCCCCCCGCCGTCGAACTCATCCCCGGCCCCGGTTGCCCGGTCTGCGTCTGTCCGGAAGAAGACATCCGCGCCGCCATCACCCTCGTCCGCGAGCGCGACGTCACCCTGCTCGCCTTTGGCGACATGCTGCGCGTGCCGGTCAACGGGCCACGCCGCGCGCCCCGCTCGCTCGAAGAGGCGCGCGCCGCGGGGGGCGATGTCCGTCCTGTCGCCTCGCCGCAGGAGGTGCTCCGCATCGCCCGCGCCCTCTCCCCGCGCGAGGTCGTCTTCTTCGCCGCCGGGTTCGAGACCACCACCGCGCCGGTCGCCGCGCTGCTCGCCGAGGGGATTCCGGACAATCTCTCCCTCCTGCTCTCCGCCCGCCGCACCTGGCCCGCGGTCGCCATGCTGCTCGAAAGCGAGGCGCCCGGCTTCGCCGCGCTGATCGCCCCGGGGCATGTCGCGGCGGTGATGGGCGCCGAGGAGTGGCGCTTCGTTCCCGAACGGCACGGCGTGCCGGCGGCGGTGGCCGGGTTCGACGCCGAGAGCCTGCTTGCGGCCCTGCACGAAGTGCTCCGCCAGCATCTCGCCGGGGAGGCGCGGCTCGCCAATTGCTACCGGCGCGTGGTCCGCCCGGATGGCAACCCGACGGCGCGCCGCCTGCTCGATGACGTCCTCGACGTGGTGGACGCGAACTGGCGCGGCATCGGCGTTATCCCCCGCTCGGGCTTCGCGCTCAAGCCCGCCTTCGCCGCAGCCGACGCGCGCCACCGCTTCGCCCTCGCCCCGGCGGAG
>KN173990.1:1053-1758 GCA_000759655.1 Acidicaldus organivorans
GGGCGCGAAGGCGGCATGCCGCCCGGCTGCGACTGCGCGCGCGTCGTGCTCGGCAGGATCTATCCCGAGGCATGCCGGCTCTATGGGCGGGCGTGCGCCCCGCGCACGCCGGTCGGCCCCTGCATGGTCTCGCAGGAGGGCGCGTGCCGCATCTGGTGGTCGGCCGGGGTGCACGCCCGCCCATAGAGCCGGCATGCCGCCCGGCTGCGACTGCGCGCGCGTCGTGCTCGGCAGGATCTATCCCGATGCATGCCGGCTCTATGGGCGGGCGTGCACCCCGCGCACGCCGGTCGGCCCCTGCATGGTCTCGCAGGAGGGCGCGTGCCGCATCTGGTGGTCGGCCGGGGTGCGCCGCGCGGAGGGCAGAACCGTTGCCATCCCCGAATGACATCGAGGGCGCCCTGAGGATCGAGGTCGAGGGGCGCGTCCAGGGGGTCGGCTTCCGGCCCCATGTCTGGCGGCTTGCCGTGGATCTGGGTCTGGCCGGCTGGGTGCGCAACGAAATGGGGCGCGTTCTCATCCATGTCGAGGGGCGCGAGGCGGATCTCTCGCGATTCCGGCACGCCTTGCTCGCCTCCGCGCCTCCGCTCGCCCGCCCCCGCTTGCGCGCCATCCGCGCGGTTGCTCCCGAACGGGCGGCGGAGTTCCGCATCGAGGCGAGCGAGCCCGCGGCGGAGGCGGACATCCATGTTCCCCCCGATCTCT
>KN173990.1:2006-3611 GCA_000759655.1 Acidicaldus organivorans
TGCGGCCCGCGCTACACGCTGATCGCGGCCCTGCCCTACGACCGGGCGAATACGGCGATGGCCCGCTTCGAACTCTGCGTCCGCTGCCGCGCCGAATACGCCGATCCCGCCGACCGCCGCTTCCATGCCGAGCCGCTCGCCTGTCCCGATTGCGGGCCGAGGCTCCGCTTCGAGATCTCGGGAGCGGGAAGGGAAGACCCAAGGAAAGAGAGCCAAGCCGCCGCCTTCGGCGAGGCCGCACTGCACGCCGCGGTCGATCTCCTCCGGGCGGGCGGCATCGTCGCCGTCAAGGGGATCGGCGGCTATCACCTGATGTGCGATGCGCGGAACGACGCAACACTTCGCGCGCTGCGCCAGCGCAAGCGGAGGCCGCGCAAGCCGCTCGCCGTGATGTTCCCGCTCCGCGGCGAGGACGGGCTCGATGCGGTGCGCGCCTATCTCGTGCCCGGCGCGGCGGAGGAGGCGGCGCTCGCCGATCCGGCCCGCCCGATTGTTCTGGTCCCGAAATCATCTGCAAGCGGGCTCGGCGCGGAAGTGGCGCCGGGGCTCGCCGAGGTGGGCGCCTTCCTCCCCTACAGCCCGCTCCATCATCTCCTGCTCGATGCGCTCGGCTTTCCGCTGGTGGCGACCTCCGCCAATGTCAGCGGCGAGCCGGTCATCACCGAGGACGAGGCGGCGCGCCGCCGCCTTTCCGCCATCGCCGACGGCTTCCTCCATCACGACCGCCCCATCCTCCGCCCGGCCGATGATCCGGTGGTGCGGGTGAGCGGCGGTGCGGCGCGAACCTTGCGTCTCGGCCGCGGCCTCGCCCCGCTCGAGCGCGACCTCGCCTTCCCCCTCGCCGCCCCGGTGCTCGCCGTGGGCGGTCATCTCAAAAACACGATCGCGCTGGGCTGGGAACGGCGGGCGGTGGTCTCGCCCCATATCGGCGACCTCGAAAGCCCCCGCGCCCGGGACGTCTTCGCACAGGTGATTGGCGACCTCTGCCGCCTCTACCGGGTGGACCCGGCGGTGATCGCCGCCGACGCCCATCCCCGCTATGCGAGCAGCCGCTGGGCCGCCGCACGGGGGCTGCCCCTCCTCCGCATCCCCCATCACGAGGCGCACGCCTCGGCCCTCGCCGCCCCAAAGCTCGTCTCTCTCGCCGAGCCCGAGGCCATCCCAGGTGAAGACCAGCCAGTCGCCGATGCCGGGATGCTCGCCGGCGAGCATCCCGGCATCGGCGACTGGCTGGTCTTCACCTGGGATGGCCTCGGGCTCGGCGAGAGAGACGAGCTTTGGGGCGGCGAGGCCTTCCTCGGCGCGCCCGGCCGGTGGCGGCGGGTGGCGAGCCTCCGCCTCTTTCACCTCGCCGGGGGCGAGCGGGCGGGGCGCGAGCCGTGGCGCGCCGCCGCCGCGCTGATGTGGGAGGCGGGATTCGACGATTTCCAGCCACGCGTGCCGGAAGCCGCGCTCGCCCGGCAGGCGTGGGAGAGGCGCCTCAACACCCATCCCACCTCTTCGGCGGGGCGGCTCTTCGATGCGGCGGCCTCGCTCGTCCTCGGCCTCGATCAGGCGAGTTTCGAGGGGGAAGGGCCGATGCTGCTGGAAAGCATGGCCGAGCCG
>KN173990.1:3845-4613 GCA_000759655.1 Acidicaldus organivorans
ACTGGCGGCCCCTCCTTCCCCTGCTCACCTGCGCGGAGGAGCCCGCCCCGCGCCGCGCCGGCCTCTTTCATGCGAGCCTCGCCGCCGCGATTTGCGAAACGGCGCGGCGGGTGGGGGAAAGCGCCCATTTCGAGGCGGTGGGACTGACCGGGGGCGTCTTCCAGAACCGGCTTCTCGCCGAAGAGGCGCTCCGTCGGCTCGACGCGGCGGGCTTTGCCGTTCATCTGCCCGCAGCACTTCCTCCCAATGATGGCGGGCTCGCCTTCGGCCAGCTCGTCGAAGCCGCGGCGCGGATGGCGCGGGAGGGATGGCCGGCGAGGAGGGACGAATGATGCGGGATCGTTACGTTTCGCTCGCCCACGGCAATGGCGGGCGGCACATGCGGGCGCTGATCGAGGAGGTGTTCGCGCGCCCGCTTGCCCATCCCGGCCTCGATCTCGGCCTCGATGCGGCGCCGCTGCCGCTTCCCCCCGACCTCGATCCGGTGATCACCACCGACGCCTTCACCGTGAACCCGCTCGAATTTCCGGGCGGGACCATCGGCACGCTCGCCGTCAACGGCACGGTGAACGATCTCGCGGTAAGCGGGGCGCGGCCCCTCCATCTCACCCTTTCGGCCATCATCGAGGAGGGGCTGGAGGTGGCAGAGCTCGCCCGTATCGCCGAAAGCCTCGCCGCCGCAGCGCGCGCAGCCGGGGTGAGCGTGGTGGCGGGCGATACCAAGGTGGTGCCGCGCGGGACGGGGGGCGGCCTCTATCTCGTCACCAC
>KN173990.1:4689-5416 GCA_000759655.1 Acidicaldus organivorans
CGGGGTCGGCGTGCGCCCGCGCGATCTCCGCCTCGGCCTCGAGCGGATCGCTCCGGGCGAGGTCGTGCTCCCCAGCGGGCCGGGCGGCGGCCGCTATCTCGTCACCTCCGGGCTCGGAGTGTGCCCGCGCGATCTCCGCCTCGGCCTCGAGCGGATCGCTCCGGGCGATGTCGTGCTCCTCAGCGGGCCGGTCGGCGATCACGGCATCGCGGTGATGCTGGCGCGAGAGGAGTTCGGACTCAAGGGCGCGCTCCGCAGCGACTGCGCCTCCATAGCCCCGCTTGCCGCCGCGGCCGCTGCGCATCCCGGCCGTCGTTTCATGCGCGATCCGCCCCGCGGCGGGCCTGCCACCGTGCTGCATGAGATCGCGCATGAAACGAAGGCCGGGATGCGCAGCGACTGCGCCTCCATAGCCCCGCTTGCCGCCGCGGCCGCTGCGCATCCCGGCCTTCGTTTCATGCGCGATCCGACCCGCGGCGGCAAGCGGGGCTATGGAGGCGCAGTCGCTGCGGCCGCTGCGCATCCCGGCCTTCGTTTCATGCGCGATCCGACCCGCGGCGGGCTTGCCACCGTGCTGCATGAGATCGCGCAGGCAACGTCGATGGACATCCGGGTGCGTGAGGCGGACGTGCCGGTGCGCGAGGAAGTCCGCGCCGTCTGCGAGATCCTCGGCTACGACCCGTTCTATCTCGCCTGCGAGGGCCGGGTGGTGGCGGTGGCGGCGCGG
>KN173990.1:5500-5646 GCA_000759655.1 Acidicaldus organivorans
GCGGATGCCGAGGCCATTCTCGCCGCCTGGCGAGGGCTCGCGGGTGGGGCGGCGGCGCGGGCGATCGGCGTGGTGGAGGAGGGCTCCGGCACGGTCGTGCTGGAGACGGCCCTCGGCGGCGAGCGCGTGCTCGAGGAGCTTGAGGA
>KN173990.1:5763-8010 GCA_000759655.1 Acidicaldus organivorans
CGACCCGCTTCCCCGCATCTGCTGAGCGCTTTCGCCGCCGAGGGAGGGGAGGCTCGGATTTTGCGCGCCCCCTCCGTTACGGATCCGGTTCAATCTTCCCCCTCCGCGCCTGCTCCCGCCTCTCCCTCCCCGGGGCGTTGGCGGGCGCGGTGTTCGGCGAGTTCGGCGATGAGGGCCTCGGCGCGTTTTTGGGCGGCCTCCACCAGGGCCGCATCGCGCCCGTTTGCCGCAATTTCGAGGTAGCGGTCGAGGCGGCGGTTGAGCGCCCGGAGCCGTCCGAATTCGCCGCGCGCGGTTCTTTCCTCCTCCTCCCAGGCCTTTTCCGCCTCCGCCAGTTCCGCGAGCGTGGCGGGAAGCGCAGGGCGGCGGCCTCCTTCGGCGCGGAATGCGGCGCGACGGGCCAGCCTGAGTTCGGCAGCGCGGTCGAGGGCGGCATGGGCGAGGTCTTCGGCGAGGGTGCGCGTCGCCTCATCCTCCGCTTCCGCCGCCCGGCGGGCAAAATGGGCGAAGGCCTGTTCCTCGGCGCGGACGGCGAGTGAGAGGGCGCGATAGGGGGTAAGGAGCGAGGTTCGCCATTCGCTCTCGGCCGGAATGCCATGTCCGGGCGTGGTTCCGGTCACGCCGGAGGCGGGGGGTGCGGCGGCGCCTTCAGGGACGGCGTAGCGGGCGCTTTCGGCCGCCTTGAGCTCGGCGAGCTGGGTGAAGAGGCCGGCGAGCGTGGCCTCGCCCGCTTCCTGCCAGAAGGTGGCGAGACGGCGGTAGCGTTCGGCGGCGCTCTTCGCCATCACCGCCGCCTCGGCGAAAAGGGCCTGGCTCGCCGCTCCGCTCTTTTGCCGCTGCTCCATTGCCTCGCCTCCCGATAGGTAACATATATTTTTATTACCACAAATTTCTTCTGATGATTTTGACTCAAATCAACGATCTGCACCATCAATATATATTACAAATCCATGTTATGGACGGGCGGGCTGGAGTGCACCGAACACCCCCACGCCCCGCCTGCCCGAGACCAATGAGGAGCGAGTCGATGAGGCTGGGGAAAAGAGGCGGCGCCGGATGGATCATCCTCCTCGTCCTTCCCCTTTTCCTCTGGTCCGGCCTCGCCGGAGGCCCGGCGCGGGCGGAGAGCCATCTCGCCGATTACCTCGCCGCCGTGCCGCCCGCGGCGATCGTTCCGGGCACAGATCATTATGACGCCCCGCAAGGCAACCCGCCCTACGCGGTGGTGCGAGCAGGCGGCAAAGTGGTGGGCTACGCTTTCGTCAACGCCGACTGGACGGATGCGACCGGCTATTCCGGCAAGCCGATCGAGATCCTCACCGGCCTCGATACCAGCGGCCACATCACCGGGGCCAAGCTGATGGCCCATCATGAGCCGATCGTGCTGATCGGCATCCCGGTGGCGCGCATCGAACAGTTCATCCAGGGCTATGTCGGACGCGACGTGCTGGCGCTCGCCAAGGCCGCGCCCGGCAGCCGCCCGCCCGTCGATATCGTGAGCGGCGCGACGGTCACCGTCACCGTCATCGGCGAAAGCCTGGTGCAGGCCGGCGTCGGGGTGGCGCGGGCGGTCGGCATGCAGGGAAGCGCGCTCGCCGCCGCCACCTCCACCCCGCGCGGCGAGATCGATCCCAGCCATGAGGCCCCACCCGACTGGCTCGGCATGCTGGGCGATGGCAGCCTCCGCCGCCTCACCCTCACCGTGGGCGAGGTGAGCGAGGCCTTCCGCCGCGCCGGCTCGCCGGAGGCTGCCCTCCACCCGGAATCGGCCAATGGCGATGACGTGTTCATCGATCTCTACCTCGCCCCGATCTCGGTCCCGGCGATCGGGCGGCGCCTGCTCGGCCCCCGCTATGACGATTTCGCCAAAACGCTCGCCCCCGGCCAGCAGGCGATCCTGATCGCCGCAAACGGGCTCTATTCCTTCAAGGGATCGGGCTATGTGCGGGGCGGCATTTTCGACCGCATCGCGCTGATCCAGGGCGAGCGCACCATCCGCTTCCGTGACCGCGATCACGCCCGGCTGGGCGAACTCCACATCGCCGGCGCGCCCGACCTCACCGACATCG
The DNA here is from genome assembly GCA_000759655.1 of Acidicaldus organivorans. GTDB lineage: Bacteria > Pseudomonadota > Alphaproteobacteria > Acetobacterales > Acetobacteraceae > Acidicaldus > Acidicaldus organivorans. Next base: position 7,833 of record KN173990.1, read on the forward strand.
ACGTCTTCCGCATCCCGGCCGGCATTTCCTTCGACGTCACCGCGCCCTTCCGCCTGCAGCTCCTCGTCGAACGGGCCTGGAGCGCCCGAAGCAAGGCCTTCCTCACCTTCGATCTCTCCTACCGCCTGCCCGATGCCTATCTGAAGCCCCTCCCCGCCGCGGCCCCTTCCCCTTCCGC
>KN173991.1:0-703 GCA_000759655.1 Acidicaldus organivorans
CCCCGCCCTCACCCCGCGGAGGGGCCGGGGCCCGCCATCGCCGCCTCGAGGGAGACGAGGCCCCCCTCACCGCCCGCCTCGAGCATGAGGGCGGAGCGGACGAGGGCCAGATGCGAAAAGGCCTGGGGAAAATTGCCGAGCTGGCGGCCGTGGCGCGTGTCATATTCCTCGGCGAGAAGGCCCACGTCGTTGCGCAGGGCGAGGAGTCGCTCGAAGAGGGCGCGCGCCTCCTCGCGCCGTCCGGCGAGGACGAGATTGTCCACCAGCCAGAAACTGCAGGCGAGGAAGGCGCCCTCATCGCCAGGGAGCCCATCCGCGCCGCTCTCGGTGCGGTAGCGGAGCACGAGGCCGTCCTCGACGAGTTCGCGCTCGATCGCCTCGAGGGTGGCTCTGACGCGCGGATCCTCGGGCGGCAGGAAACCCACGAGCGGAATGAGGAGCAGGCTCGCGTCGAGCTCGCGACTGCCGAAGCTCTGGACGAAGCAGCCGCGCTCGGGGTCCACCCCCTCGCGGCAGACCACCTGGTGGATGTGATCGCGCAAGGCGCGCCAGCGCTCGATCGGGGCGGGGAGATGCCAGGTCTCGGCATCCTTGACCGCGCGGTCGAAGGCGACCCAGGCCATGACCTTGGAGAAGGTGAAGTGCCGTCGCCCGCCGCGCACCTCCCACAGCCCCTCGTCGGGGCGGTCCCAGATGCGGGCGA
>KN173991.1:808-2050 GCA_000759655.1 Acidicaldus organivorans
GATGCTCGAGCAGCTTGCGCTGCATCGGCCAGGAATCGCGCGCCGCACCCAGGCCGCCGCGGCGGGCGGTATGCGCGCTGTCCATCACCTCGCCATAGACGTCGAGCTGGAGCTGGTTGGAGGCGGCATTGCCGATGCGCACCGGACGGGCGCCGCCGAAGCCGGGCAGCCAGTCCACTTCCCATTCGGGAAGGCGGCGCTCGCCGCCCAGGTCCAGATCATGTATGGCCTGGCGGGCGAGCGCCGCCTTCCCGAATGGGAAGGGGACTGGCTGCCCGGCTTCGGCGGCGCTCGCCGGCCAGGCCATACATGATCTGGACCTGGGCGGGGCTGCCGGCGATGGCGCGATGCAGCCAGGCGCGCCAGGCCTCAGCCTCGTCGTAGTAGCCCGCCGCCATCAGCGCGTCGAGGGTGAGGGTGGCGTCGCGCAGCCAGCAATAGCGGTAGTCCCAGTTGCGCGGGCCGCCCCATTGCTCGGGAAGGGACGTGGTGGGGGCGGCGACGATGCCCCCGGTGGGGGCGTAGATCAGCGCCTTCAGGGTAAGGAGCGAGCGCATCACCGGCTCGCGATAGGCGCCGCGATAGGTGGCGCGGCCAGCCCAGTCGCGCCAGAAGCGCTCGGTCGCGGCCAATGCTTCGAGCGGGTCGATCGGCTCGGGGGGCGGAAGATGGGAGGGGCCGTAGGTGAGGACGAAGGGAACGGTCTCGCCCGCCTCGACCTCGAATTCGGCGATGGTGGCGAGGTTCTGGCCGGTGAGCGCCACCGGGGTGCGCAGCAGCACCATGTCCGGCCCGGCGATGGCGCGGATGCCGTTGCCCTCGGGAAGCCGCGTCACCCAGGGGATGGTGCGGCCATAGTCGAAGCGGATGGTGAGATCGAGCCGCATCTTCATCCGCCCGCGATGGCCCGCCACCAGCCGCACCACCGAGGACGCGGCCGAGCCGGGTGGCATGAAGTCGATCAGCGCCACCTCGCCCTCGGGGCTGGTGAAGACCGTCTCGAGGATCATCGACTCGCCCCGGTAGCGGCGGGTGATGGCGCTCACCGCTTCGGCAGGGGCGATGGTGAAGCGGCCGTGCTGGCGGGTGCCGAGCAGCGCGGCGAAGCAGGCGGCGCTGTCGAAGCGGGGCCAGCACAGCCAGTCGATCGCACCCGAGCGATGAACGAGCGCCGCGGTCTCCCCATCGCCAATCAGGGCATAATCCTCGATGCGGAGCGCGGGGGGCGCAGGGGGCGGGAAC
>KN173992.1:0-812 GCA_000759655.1 Acidicaldus organivorans
GATATCGGGGAGATGGCGAGGCTCGACGAGGCGGGGGCGCGCGCCTTCATCACCGCGCTCCACGAGGCCTGCGCCGCGCTTAGCACTCTTCCCGTGCCGGTCATCGCTGCGATCGAAGGGGTGGCGCTCGGCGCTGGGCTCGAGATCGCGGCGGCCTGCGATCTGCGGCTCGCCGACCGCCGCGCCCGCTTTGGCATGCCAGAAGTGCGGCTCGGCATCCCCTCGGTGATCGAGGCGGCGCTGCTGCCGCGGCTCATCGGCAGCGGCCGGGCGCGGGCTTTGGTCATGCTGGGCGAGGCGGTCGGGGCGGAGGAGGCGCGCGCGATCGGCCTCATCGACCGCATCGCCGGGGAGGAGGGGATGGAGGAAGCACTTGCGGCCATGATCGCGGCGCTCCGCGAAGCCGATCCCGCCGCGCTGCGCGCCCAGAAGGCGCTCTGCCGGATGTGGGAGGAGCGCCCGCTCGCCGAGGCGGTGGCGGCGAGCATCGGGATTTTCGCCGAAATCTATCGAACCGGCGCGCCTGCCGCCCGCATGGGCGCCTTTCTCGCTGCGCGCCACGCCAGGGAGGGCCAAGGATGACCCCAACTTCACCCCGTCCTTTCTCCCGCGCATTTTTTGCGCCATTCCTCAGCCGCTTTGCCGCTTTCCTCGCAGCACTGGGGCTCGTTCTCGCCCTGGGCCTGGTCCAACCTGCTTTCGCCCAGGGCATGCCCATTGAGATGAGCGAATTCCGTGTCAAGGACCCCGCCACCGGGCTTGGCATCTATGTCCGCAACAAGCACCGGCTGGATGCAGCCGAGGCGCCCGCC
>KN173992.1:879-1151 GCA_000759655.1 Acidicaldus organivorans
CCGGGCTACGGCTACTCCGACCGTCCGCCGGCGATGGAGGCCCCGCCCGAGGCCAATCCGCCCTTCGAGACCACCGATCAGGCGGTGAGCGCGCTCGGCGCGGTGGTGGAGGCGGGGCTCGCCCGCCGCGGCCTCTCCCGTCTCGACGTGATGGGCTGGTCGTGGGGCACCGCGATCGCGGGAGGCTATGCCGCGCTCCATCCCGAACGCGTGGCGCGCCTCGTCCTCTACGCCCCTCTGTGGACGATCGAAGGGCCGGTCGCGCTCCGCTT
>KN173992.1:1386-7564 GCA_000759655.1 Acidicaldus organivorans
GCGCGGGCCCGCTGGCTTCGCGGCCTCACCCCGGAACAGGCGGCGGGCCTCATCCCGCCCGGCTGGTTCGAGCAATGGGCGGCGGCGACCTTCGCCACCGACCCCGAGAGCAAGGCGACCACCCCGCCTTCGCTCAGGGCGCCGAACGGCGTTCTCCTCGATCTGGTGCGCTATTGGCAGAAAGGCATCCCGACCTGGGATCCGGGACGGATCGAGGCGCCGGTCCTCCTCATTCAGGCCGAATGGGACCATGACACGCCGCCCTACATGGCCCAGGCCATCTTCGCCCGCCTCACCCGCGCCCCCTGGAAACAATACGTGATGATCGGAGCGGGGACGCACACGGTGATGATGGAGAAGAACCGTGATCAGCTCTTCGCGGCGGTGGCGGAGTTTCTGACCATGCCCGCGCCCCATCCTTGAAGCCCGAGGAGCGAGGGATGCGGATCACCGCGCTCGAGGCCATTCCCGTCGCTCTTCCCATCCGCCATGCCGGCCCCCCCACCGGCTTTGGCGGGCGCGTGTGGGAAAAGCTCGTCCACGTCCTGGTGCGCGTCGAGACCGATGCCGGGCTCACCGGCTGGGGCGAGGCGTTCGGCTACAACATTGCCCCCGCCACAGTGGCGGCGTTGCGCGAGACGCTCGCCCCGCTCGTCATCGGCCGCGATGCCACGAAGATCGCCGCGCTGCACGAGGAACTTTCGCGCGATCTCCACCTTTTTGGCCGCGCCGGCCCCGCCCGCTATGCGCTCTCCGGCCTCGACATCGCGCTTTGGGACCTCGCCGGAAAGCGCGCCGGGCTGCCGCTCGCCGAGCTTTGGGGCGGGGCGGCGCGGTGGGCCGTCCCCATCTACTGGAGCCTGCTGCGCTACGACGCGCCNGCTATGCGCTCTCCGGCCTCGACATCGCGCTTTGGGACCTCGCCGGAAAGCGCGCCGGGCTGCCGCTCGCCGAGCTTTGGGGCGGGGCGGCGCGGTGGGCCGTCCCCATCTACTGGAGCCTGCTGCGCTACGACGCGCCCGGCGTGGTGGCGCGCGCCGTGGCCGAGGCGCGCGGGCGGGGGTTCCGCGCCTTCAAGCTGCACGAGGTGCGCGAGGCGCCGGTCGCCGCGGCGCGCGCCGTGCTCGGCCCGGAGACCGAGCTCATGCTCGACGTCAACTGTGCCTGGCGTTACGCGGAGGCCGAGGCGATGGCCCGCGCTCTCGCCCCCTACCGCCTCGCCTGGCTCGAAGAGCCCATCTGGCCCCCCGAGGACCTGGCGAGCCTCACCCGGCTTGCCGCCGCCCACCCCGAGATCCCGCTCGCCGCGGGCGAGAACGCAGGAAGTGCGGCGGCATTCGTCCCGCTCATCGGCTGCGCCGGGCTTTCCATCCTTCAGCCGAGCGTGACCAAGATAGGCGGCATCACCTCGTTCCTGGAGACGGCGCTCGCCATATTGCGCGCGGGCAAGAGGCTCGCCCCGCACTCACCCTATTTCGGTCCCGGATTGCTGGCCACGCTGCAGCTCGCGGCGCGGTTTCCCGAGATCGCTTATGTCGAACTGTTCGGGGTGACGCTTGCGCCCTCGCTCTATGGCGATCGCCTCACCCCCGATGGCGAGGGCCTGCTCCATCTGCCCGAAGGCCCCGGGCTTGGGGCCGATCCCGACGCGGAGGTGATCGCCGCGCATCGGCTCGATTGAGGAGTGCGACTGGAGATTTGAGGCGATGGGAGGGCGGCGGAGAAAAAACGGCGAAGAAAGAGTGGGGAGGAAACGGAAGATGGACGCCAAGGAGCGCGAAGAACGCAAGGAACAAAAAGAACACAAGGAACACAGGGAACTCGGGGAACACGGGGAACGGGAACACAGGGAGCGGGCGGAACACGCGAGGAAAACCCCCACCCTTGGCTGCCGGATCCTCAGGCGGCGGGTCCGGGTGAGCCCAAGCCTGGTCGAGGCGGCGCGCGGCCTGCCGCTGGCCAATGTGAGCGACGTGATGAACCGGATGAGCGGCGATGGCGGGCTCCTGTGCCCGATGCATGACGGCACCCCGCTCGCCGGGGCAGCGCTCACCGTGCGAACCCGGGCGGGCGACAACCTCCTCGTGCACAAGGCGATCGACCTCGCCGAGCCGGGCGACGTGATCGTGGTCGATGCGGGCGGGGCCACGGGCACCGCCATTATCGGCGAGATCATGGTGACGTATGCGCGACGCCGCGGCGTGGCGGGCTTCGTCATTTACGGCGCGGTGCGCGACGCCGCGGCGCTCAAGGCGCAGGATCTTCCCGTCTTCGCGGTGGGGGTCTCGCATCGCGGCCCTTACAAGGACGGGCCGGGTGAGATCAACGTGCCGGTGGTGATCGGGGGGATGGTGGTGATGCCGGGTGATTTGGTGCTGGGGGATGCCGACGGCGTGCTCGCCGTGCCCGCCCTCGAGGCCGAGGCGGTGATCGCCGCGGCGCGCGCCAAGCAGGCGGCGGAGGCCGAGACCCTCCGTGCCTTGCGCGAAGGGCGGGGGATCGAGCGGGGATGGGTCGATGCCGCTCTCGCCCGCATCGGCTGCGCAATCGAAGACGGGTGAGCGTGGTGGCCGAGGACCGCCTCATCGCGCGTCTCTTCCGGCGGCTGATCCCCTTCCTCTTCGCCGCCATGTTCTTCAACTATCTCGACCGCATCAACATCGCCTTCGCCGCGCTGCACATGAATGCCGCGCTCGGCCTGAGCCCCGCGGTGTTCGGCATGGGGGGCTCCATTTTCTTCGCCGGCTACATGGTGCTGCAGGTGCCGAGCAACCTGCTTTTGCACCGGCTCGGGGCGCGGTGGTGGCTCGGGGCCATTCTCATCGCCTGGGGGCTGATCGCCGCAGCCACCGCCTTCGTGCGCGGCGCGGCGGGGTTTTATGCGCTCCGCTTCGCGCTCGGTCTCGCCGAGGCGGGTTTCCTGCCTGGGGTTGCGGTCTATGTGGCGCGCTGGTTTCCGGAAAGCCACCGGGCGCGGGCAGTGGCGCGCTACATCATCGCAGGCCAGATCGCCGCGGTGCTGGGCGGGCCGCTCTCGGCGGCGCTGATGAAGGGGCTCGACGGCGTGGCGGGGCTTTCCGGCTGGCAGTGGATGCTGATCGCCGAGGGGGTGCCGGTCGCCCTGCTCGGGCTCGCCTTCTGGGCCTTCCTTCCCGAGCGGCCGGAGGCGGCGGGGTGGCTCTCCGGCGCGGAGAAAATGCATCTTCTCGCCGCCCTCGGCGCGGGCGAGGCGGGGGCGGAGAGCGCAGGCTCTGCCTCGCCCTGGCGGGATGGGCGGGTGGTGTGGCTCGCCCTCCTCTTCGGCTCGGCGCTGGTCGGCGTCTATGGCATGCTGCTCTGGCTGCCCCCGATCCTCCGCGCCCTGGGGGGGGCGGATGCTCTCCTCCTCGGCCTGCTCTCGGCGTTGCCGCCGCTCGTCGGGGTCATCGGCAGTCTCATGGTGGGGGCGAGCTCGGACCGGCATGGCGAGCGCCACCGTCATCTCGCCTTCGTCTATCTGCTCGCCGCCTTCGGCTTCGCGGGAAGCGCGCTCGCCCCGCCGCTCGCCGCCTATCTGCTGATTGCGCTCGCAAGCTTCGGCCTCAATGCGGGGAATGCGCTCTTCTGGAGCCTCGCCACCCGGCTCGGGACCGGACGGGCGCAGGCGGTGGCGATCGCGCTGGTCAACACGCTCGCCCAGTTCGGCGGGCTGATCGGCCCGGCGATGATCGGCTGGGTGCGGCAATGGAGCGGGGGCTTTGCCGGCGCGCTCGCCGCGATCGCGGCCTTTCTCACTCTGGCGGCGGTCCTTGCCTGGTTTTTCCCCGAACGTCCGCTCCCCTTGCACGGCGCGTCTCGTTTCGGTCCCGGAGGTGAAGCGGCAGGAGGAGGAGACATACGATGATCATCGACTGTCATGGCCACTCCCCCCCCGCCCCCGCCGCGCACGAGGCATGGCGGCGGGCGCAGGTCGCGGCGGCGAGCCCGGCCGAGGTGCCGCCCCCGCCCCGCATCAGCGATGACGAGATCCGCGAGAGTTTGCTTACGGGTCAGATCGCGCTCCAGAAGGCGCGCGGCATCGATCTCGTGCTGTTCTCGCCGCGTGCCGCTGGGATGGGCCATCACGAGGGCGATGCGCGGGCCAACGCGGCCTGGGCCGATCTCTGCAACACGCTGATCCACCGGGTGTGTACGCTGTTTCCGGAGCGTTTCATCGGCGTCTGCCAACTTCCCCAAGCGCCGGGCGTTTCGCCCGCGACCTGTATCCCCGAGCTTGAACGGGCGGTGCGCGCCTATGGGTTCGTCGCCTGCAATCTCAATCCCGACCCCTCGGGCGGGCGCTGGTCCGACCCGCCGCTTCATGACCGCTACTGGTATCCGCTCTATGAGAAAATGGTCGAACTCGACGTGCCGGCGATGGTGCATGTGAGTTCGTCGTGCAATCCGCATTTCCACACGACCGGAGCGCATTACATCAACGCCGATACCGCGGCCTTCATGCAGTTTCTCACCTCCGACCTCTTCCGCGATTTTCCGACGCTCAAGTTCATCATTCCGCACGGGGGCGGAGCCGCGCCCTATCACTGGGGCCGCTATCGGGGGCTGGCCCAGGACATGGGCCGCCCGCCGCTTTCCGAGCTCCTGTTGCACAACGTGTTCTTCGACACCTGCGTCTATCATCAGGCGGGGATGGAGCTTCTCTTTCGCGTGGTGCCGGTGGAAAACATCCTGTTCGCTTCCGAAATGCTGGGGGCGGTGCGGGGCATCGATCCCGAGACCGGCTATCCCTTCGATGACACCAGGCGGATGATCGAGGCGATTCCCTGGCTCGGGGCGCGGGAGCGGGCTCTGGTCTATGCCGGCAATGCGCTTCGCGTCTATGGGCGGCTTGCCGGGCAGATGCGGAAGCAGGGGATCGCGGTGCCGGAGGATGCCGCATCGGACGGCGCGTCTTGAGTTCACTGCGAGGGAGGAGACGATGCAACCCGAAATCATTCCACTCCATCCGCTTTTTGCAGCCGAGGTGCGCGGCGTGGATGCCGGTGCGCCGCTCACTGAGCCGGTCGCGGCTTCACTGCGGGAGGCGATCGACCGCTACGCGGTGCTGGTCTTGCGCGGCCAGAAATTGGACGATGAGCACCAGATCGCCTTCACCCGCTATTTCGGCGAGCCCGAGATCAATATCGGCATCTACCGCCCGGCGAGCCAGCGTCGGCTCGCCCGACCAGAGATGGCCGATGTCTCCAACGTCACGCCGCAGGACACCGTCCAGGCACGGGATGACAAGCGGCGGATGTTCAATCTCGGCAACATGCTCTGGCACACCGACAGCTCGTTTCGCAAACCGTCGGGCTGTCTTTCGTTTCTTTATGCGCACGCCGTTCCCTCGCGCGGGGGTGAGACGGAATTCGCCGACCTCCGCGCCGCCTATGAGGCGCTCGATGACGAGACCAAGGCGACGATCGAGGGGCTGCGCGCCGAGCATTCGATCCTGCACTCGCGGGCCACGCTGGGCTTCACCGAGTTTTCGGAAGGCGAACGGGCGGCGTTGCCTCCCGTCCTTCAGCCACTGGTGCGCCGCCATCCCGGCTCGGGGCGCAAGAGCCTCTATCTCGCCTCGCACGCCTCCCACATCGTGGGCTGGCCGGTGCCGGAGGGACGGCTTCTGCTGCGCGATCTCATCGAATTCGCCACGCGGCGGGAATTCGTTTACGTGCATCGGTGGCGGGTGGGCGATCTGGTGATCTGGGACAATCGCTGCACGCTCCATCGCGGCCGCCCCTATCCGCCCGAGGAGCGGCGCGATTTGCGGCGGGTCACCACCATCGATCCGGAAAACCTCGCCCAACCCGCGGCGGCGTGAAGGGCATCGCCCGGCGGGGTTCTCGCCCTTGCCAAGGGCCGGGGGCCGGGGTCTCGGAGGCGGTCTGCCGACACCCCAGAGGGGCTATTTTCGGCGGTTTTTCCGCGATTTTCGGGGGGAGTGCATGGCCCTTGATCGGGTGGTGCCGGCGCTCGGGATCGAACCGAGGGCCTACTGATTACGAATCAGATGCCTCTCCCTCCGCGCATTTCTGCGCTTTTCCGCATATGTCATTAAGATCAATTGGTTGTTTGTGGGGTAGCTGGGTCTCCCCCATTCATTTCCGCGCCTCCCCGCTCCAAATGTCCTGTCAATGTCCTGTCAGAGCGAGGGCAG
>KN173993.1:0-1367 GCA_000759655.1 Acidicaldus organivorans
CCCCGCCCCCAGCCCCGCCCATGGCGCCGCTCCCCGTGCTGCTCCCCGGCGGGGACGGCCCCGCCCGCGTTGCATCATCCTGAGAATGATCCCCTCGCGCAGGCCGCGATCGGCGATGATGAGGCGGGCAGCCGGCCAGAGACGGTGGATCGCGGCGAAAATGGCGCAACCCGGCAGGATGTAATCGGCGCGGTCCGCCCCGATGCAGGGGTGGCGGGCGAGACGCTCGCGGCTTGCCCCGAGCAAAGCCTCGAGCGCGGTACGGCAACGCGCCGCCTCCAGCACCACGCCATCGATCAGGGGGCGGCGATAGCGGGGCAGATCGAGCACCACGCCGGCGAGCGTGGTCATCGTACCCGACGTGCCGAGCAGCTCGACCCCGCCGCAACGGATCTCCTTGGCGATGCAGTGGACCCGCTCGAAGGGTTCGAGCGCCGCGGTGACCTCCTCGACGGCGCGGAAGAAGCCCGCGGGGGCCGCCGCCTCTGCCCCGAGCCGTTCGGCGAGCGTCACCACGCCGAGCGGGAGGGAGAAATAGCCCACCATGACGGGGCGCGCCTGCGGCCCGTCGAGGCGGATCCAGGCGATCTCGGTCGAGCCGCCGCCGATGTCGAAGAGGAGAACCCGCCGCGCCGCCCCGCCCAGAAGCGGGGTGCAGCTCTCGAGAGCGAGCTCGACCTCTTCCCGCGCCGAGATGATCTCGATCTCGAGCCCCGTCTCTTCCGCCACCCGCGCGAGGAAGGCAGGCCCGTTGCGCGCCCGGCGGCAGGCCTCGGTCGCCACCGCCCGGAGCTTTGCCACCGGCCGCCGCGCCAGGCGCTGGGCGCAGATGCGGAGCGCGGCGAGCGCCCGTTCCTGCGCGGCGGGCTGCAACTCGCCCGAGCGGTCGAGGCCCTCGCCGAGCCGGACCATGCGGCTATAGGTATCGAGCACGCGGAACCCCTCCCGCACCGGCTGGGCGATGAGGAGCCGGCAGTTGTTGGTGCCGAGATCGAGCGCCGCCAGGGCGGCGGAGCCCACCGGGAGCACGGGCGGAGCCAGGGACGGTGCCTTGAGGACGTTCATGCCGGATCGCCGCTTTCATCATCGCCGAGGCGGGCGGGCCGGGCAAGAGGGTCCGCGAGAGGACGCCGCGAAACACGGAGGGAGAAACACGGGGAGAGAAACATGGAGAGAGAAACACGGGGGGAGGAGCGCTCGGGGATGGGGCGGGTCAGGCCGCCGCGACCCGGCGCGAGAACGCCTCGATGTCATCGAGAAGGAGATCGGTGGCCCGCGCCGCCCCCTCCGCATCGCCCGCGGCGATGGCCCGCGCCACCGCAGCATGACGGCGGGCGATGAGGGCGAGATCGGCGAAGCGGGAGGAG
>KN173993.1:1485-2345 GCA_000759655.1 Acidicaldus organivorans
TGGGCGAACCAGAAACGCCGCGAAAGCCCGCTCATCAGCATCAATGCGCCTTGCGCGAACTCGTTGCGCGCCGCCTCGCCGGTGAGCCAGTGGAAGGAACGGTCGAGGCGGATGAAGGTGAGTTCGTCGCGCTCGGCGGCGGCGCGTTCCATCCCCTCGGCGAGGCGGAGGAACTGGCGGGCCTCTTCGGGGCGGGCCCCGGTGGCGGCGAGCCGGGCGAGCAAGCGCTCCACTTCACGGCGGACGGCAAGCAGGCGGAGCTGCTGGTGAGGGTCGATCGCGGTGACCACCACCCCCTGACGGGGCAGGATCCGCACCAGCCCCTCGCGGGCGAGCCGCTGCAGCGCCTCGCGTACCGGGGTGCGGCCGAGCCCGGTGCGCTGACTGAGCGCGGACTCGGAGACGACGGTGCCGGGGGGAAGGCGCAGCGTCACGATCTCTTCCTCGAGCCGCCGGTAGGCCCGCTCGGTGAGCGAATGCGCCGCGGGCAAAGGCGGGAGGTCGGCGAGATCTCCCGGCGGCTCCAAAGGAGGATCGAGGGACGCCATCACCCCCCTCATCGCCTCAGAACCCGAACATGTGATCGAGCGAGAACCGCCCCGCCCCGTCTTCGAGCCCGTGATAGCCGAAAAGACGGCAGGTGGTATCGCGGATGATGACATACCCCCCTGCCCCGGCGCGGGCGAGACGCTCGGCGGGGAAGAGCTCGTCGGGGCGGATGAGCGCCGAGCCCGAGCAGGGGATCTCGATCTTCGCCTCGGCGAGCTTGCGGCCCTTCTCGTCGTGGAGCAGGAGCTGGGTCGCCGAGCGCAGATGCCAGGGTGCCGAGGCGGGATAGATGAGGACGGCGAAGCTCTTGA
>KN173993.1:2421-6055 GCA_000759655.1 Acidicaldus organivorans
GCGGCGCCTCGCCCAGGCGGAGGAAGAGCCGCGTCGAAAGCCCGGGCGGCGGGCCGGTATAGGATTGCGGCTCGTCGCGATAGGTCATCAGCGTGTTGAAAATGTGCGACCCGAAGCTGGTTTCCGCCTCGTGTCCCGAATCCCGCCGCTGGTAGCGGAAAATGGCATGCAGCCAGCCATCCCCCTCGCCCCCCTCGCGGAAATCATAGACGAGCTCGCCATGCCCGCCCGCAGCGAGCGCCTCGCCGGGGAGAAGATCGTCGATCGTCACCGCCTGAGCGTGATCGCGGGGAAGGACGCCGAGGAAGTACTGGAGGACAAGGCGCCCCTCGGGATCGAAGAGATCGAGGCGGAGCGGCAGGTTGCGCTGGCTCACCGCCATCGGGGTGGGAAGGACAAAGGTGGCGAAGTCGCGCTGCGGCAGGATGGGGAAAGGAAGCAGATAGCCGCGGCCGAGCGCGGGATGAAGGCGCGAAAGCTCAGGATCGGGGGCGAGATCGCTCCGCTCCACGTTGACATGGGCGATGTGCCCGCGCCGCCCGCGCCAGACCTCGTAGCGGGGCCGCACCACGTAGCGCCCGGCGCGGAGCTCGAGCTGGGCAGGCCAGCGCAGGTCGGGAAAGAGCGCCCCGACATCGACCGCTTCGGTGGCATAGGGGCCGATGTCCCGGGCAATCGGCACGGGCGTCTCGGCCCCCATCCGGTCGAGGCCCACCGCGCCCGCCGGGATGGGCACCGCGTGCGAGTTCTGAAGCCAGAGGATCACCCGCTCGCCGGGGCGCGGGGCGGGAAGCCCGGCATAGCGCTCGGAAGGCCAGGCATTGGCGTCATGGGTGGCAGAGAGGCTCTCACCCCCCGCCTTGGGCAGGGTGTCGAGCGCGTATTTCACTACATCGTGACCGGCCGCGCCGATCACGTGCAGAAAGAGCTGGCCGGTGAAGGGAGGAAGGCCGAAACGGGCGCGGACGGTGCGGCTGTCGAGGACGACCCCGGCGAGCCCCTCCTCGCCTTCCGGCAGCGTCTCTTCCCAGGTGGCGAGCGCCGTTCCCCGCTCATCGAAGAGACGGAGCCAGAGCCTCACGTTCTTCCCGCCATAGCCCGCCCAGTAATTGGTGGTGACGAGGCGGGTTGCGATCTCCTCGGTGTCGCGGAAGAAGACGAAGTTGGTGGCGAAATTGCGCCTATCGAGGTAGGTGCGGGGCTCGGTGAGTAGGGGGGCGGGGATGCGCAGCGCATCGAGGCTCTCGAACTGCGCCCCCTCCGGGGCGAGCGGCGCGCACCAGGAAAGGAGCCGGGCCGCATCGAAGCTGGCGACGAGAAAACTCCGGGCGCGGCTTTCACCGAGTGCGGTGAGGGGCCGCGCGATGAGCCCCACCCGCTCGCGCCCCACCTCGCGCACATCCTGGACGTAGAGTTCGCTCACCCCGGAAAGCCAGGGGTGAAGCGCGAACAACGCCTCGGCGAGCCCGCGCGGGTCGATCAGCGCGACGGGACCCGCCTCGCGGAGCCGGGCGGCAAGGGCCTGGCCGCGTTCGGCGGCGAGAGGATGGGAGAGGGCCTTGTAGAGGACGTTGCCGCCCTGGCGTTGGTCGAAGGTCTGGATGGGGAGCATGGGACCTCACAGCCGCAGACGCCGCCGGAGTTCGGCAGCGGCATGGTCGCTATCATCTATGGGCTCGGTCGGCCAGATTTCGAGGGCGCCGCGGAACTCCCGCACCCGGCCGGCGCGGATCAGCCCCTCGCTGAAAGCGCGCTGGCGGCGCGAATGGCCGGGCAGGCGGAAGAGCAGCACAGGATGGGGGGTCGCCACCGCCTCGGAGATCATCGAGACGCTGTCCTCGGTGACCAGGATGGCATCGGCCAGAGCGAGAAGCCCGAGATAGGGGTTTTCCCCCTCTCCGTCCCAAACATAGGCCCCGCGCGGGCGGAGGGTGCGGGCGAGGATGCGTCGCACTTCCGGGGCGGTGCGGCGCGAGGGGGTGAGCATCATGCCCACCCTTTCGCGGTCGATGAGACCGGCGAGGGCGCGGGCGAGCGCCTCGCCCTCACCGCGACGCAGCCGGAAGCGGCCATTGGAGCCGCCGACTAGGACGGCAAGGCGCGGGCGGGGAAGATGGGCGAAAACAGGGGCCCAAACTTCGGCCGCCGCGGCGAGTTTGGCGGGGGTGACGCCATGCAGCGCGGTGCGGGTGACGACGACGTTGGGACCTTCGAGCCCGTCATGGGGAGCGACGAAGATGAGATCGAAGCGGCGCGGATCGAGACGCGGGTGCTGGATCTGCACCGCCGCCACCCGCCGCGCCTCGCGCAGCGCGGCGGTGATCACCCCCCCGGTGCCGCCGACCCCGATCGCCACCTCCGGCCAGGGCGCGGCGAGCGCCCCATTGAGCCGGGAGAGCGGGTCGGGCCAGAGCCGCGCCGTGAGCCAGCGCCAGGGCGCGGGGGCGACGATGGGACGGAACTCGGCGGTGAGCCCGGCCCGCTCGGCGAGTCCCCGCCCTTGCGAGGCCATCCCGGCATAGGGTTCGGCGAGGATCCAAGCGGGCGGCGCGGCGCGGGAGGAAGGGGTGGACGACATGGGGCGCGATGTGGCCCGTGCCGCCGCTCCCGTCAACCGTCCCGCCCCTCCGGGCTGCCCTCGACGATGCCCCCCTCGATGATGCCCCCTCGACGACACCCTTGGGCCTTCCTCAGCCGAAGCGGGGTCGAGACTTGCCCCCGCCGGGGGCCGGTGCTACCGCCCGACGAGGCATGCACGAACCCTCCTTTCTGCTCTCCGTGGTGGTTCCGGTCCGCGACGAGGCGCCCAACATCCACCCGCTCATCGGCGAGATCCGCGCCGCGCTCGCCGATGAGGCGGCGGAGATCGTCTATGTCGATGACGGAAGCCGCGACGAGACCGCGCTCTGCCTCGCCGAGGCGGCGCGCGCCTCCGGCCTGCCGCTTCGCATCCTCCGACACCGGCAGAGTGCGGGGCAGAGTGCGGCGCTCCTCTCCGGCATCCGCGCGGCGCGCGGGGAGTGGATCGCCACCCTCGACGGCGACGGCCAGAACGATCCGACCGACATCCCCCGCCTCCTCGCCCTCGCCGCTACCGAGGAGGGGCGGGGCGCCCGGCCCCTCCTGATCGCGGGCTGGCGGCGCGAGCGGCAGGATGACTGGCGCAAACGCCTCGCCTCGCGCTTGGCCAACCGTCTGCGCGCGCGTCTGCTCGGCGATGACACACCCGATACCGGCTGCGGGCTCAAGGTCTTCCGCCGCCGGGCCTTTCTCGAATTGCCCCATTTCGATCACATGCACCGGTTCCTGCCTGCGCTTTTCCTCCGCGCCGGCGGACGGGTGGTGAGCGTTCCGGTCCGCCACCGCCCGCGCCGGGCCGGGCGCTCGCATTACGGCACGTTCGACCGGCTCAAGGTCGGGATCGCCGATCTCGCCGGGGTGATGTGGCTGATGCGCCGCCCGCTGCGGCCGGAACTCGTCCCCCTCCCCGAAGAGACCCTCGCCGAGACCTCTGCCGACGCGAACCCCTCTGCCGACGCCAACCCATGAGGCCCTTTCTCTCCCCTCTGCTTTTCCGGCCCCTTCAAAACGTTCGGTCCTTTACGGCTCCCCGGGTCCCGCGCCGCCCGGCGCG
>KN173994.1:0-3014 GCA_000759655.1 Acidicaldus organivorans
GGGTGAGGCCGAGTCCGCGCGTGGTGAAGGGGGCGAGGGCATCGGGGGCGAGATCGGGGCCCCTCCATGAGAGGGCGTCGCGTGAGAGGGCCTTGCGGGGGAGGAGCATGAAGCGGCTCGGCTGCGCTCCCGCCTCCGTCTCGAGGACGAGGCGGCGGGGGAGGGGGCCGCTTTCGTAGAGAAAGCGGGCGAAATTGGCGACCACCACCTCCTCCGCGCTTGCGGCGAGCAGGGCGGCAGAGCCTCCTCCCCATTCCTCGGGCTCGCGCGCAAGCATCTCCCGCTTGCCCGCGATCAGCCGCACGGGTTTGGGCAGACGGCGCCGGATCGCGTCGAGATCGACCGCCTCCGCCCCTTCGCCCACGATCCACACCGTCTCGATCCCGAAACGGGAGAGCTCGCCGATCTGAAAGCAAAGCCACGCGCGCGCCTCACGCCCTTCCTCCCCGGAGAGAAGGAGAAGGGCCAAGGGCGG
The DNA here is from genome assembly GCA_000759655.1 of Acidicaldus organivorans. Classification (GTDB taxonomy): domain Bacteria; phylum Pseudomonadota; class Alphaproteobacteria; order Acetobacterales; family Acetobacteraceae; genus Acidicaldus; species Acidicaldus organivorans. The sequence goes on from KN173994.1 coordinate 476, forward strand.
CGCGTGGGGCGTGGGAGGGTGCATGAGGAGGAGCGCCGGTCAGGGGCGGGGGATGCGTGTTTCCTTGGCGGTGATGAACTCCAGCAGGGCGGGCTGGCCCGCCCGCACCGCCGCGATCCCCCGCTCGAGCGCCGGGCGGATCGCCTCCGGCGCGAGCACCCGTTCGCCGTGGGCGCCGAGCGCGCGGGCCATCGCGGCATAGTCACCAGAGATGTCGGTTGCCCGGTATTTGGCGGTGGAGATGGGCATCACTTTCAGCTCGATCGCCATCGAGAAATTGTTGAACAGGATGGAAAGGACGGGGATCCGCTCGCGCACCGCCGTCTCCAGATCGAGACCGGTGAAGCCGATCGCCGCATCACCCCATACATTGATGCAGAGTTTCTCCGGATGGGCGAGTTTCGCCCCCATGGCAAGACCCAGCCCGTAGCCCAGTTGGGTGGTCTTGCCCCAGCCGAGATAGGAAAGCGGCCGGGTCGCTTTCCAGAATGGAACGAGCTGATCCCGCGGACTCCCCGCGTCATGGGTGATGATCACCTCATCCGGATCGACCAGGCGGGAGAGTTCCCAGATCACCCGGTAAGGCGTGAGCGGCACTTCGTCGGAGCGGAGGATGGGCTCCCATTCCGCCAGGAAACGCGCCTTGAGTGCCGCGATCTCGGCGGCAATCGGGGCGGGATCTCGGGGCGCGGGCCGCGCGGCCTCGATCTCGGCGAGCAGGGCCTGAAGACAGAGTTTCGCGTCACCCAGCATGCCATCCTCGATGGCGAGATCCTTGGCGAGATGGGCCGGATCGAGCGTGATCTGCAAATAGCGCTTATCGGGGGGAAACTTGATCCCGAAACTCGTTTCGGTAAACGAACAGCCGATCCCGATCACGAGATCGGCCCGCCCCAGCATCGCCGCGAGCGGCAAAGGCGTGCTCACCGCCCCGGCGCCGAGCGCGAGGGGATGGTCTTCCGGAAAAGCGCTCTTGCCGCCGAGACTGGTGGCGACCGGTGCTGAGAGCCGTTCGGCGAAGGCGCGGAGTTCGTTCCATGCCCCGGCCCAATGAACGCCGGTGCCCGCATAGATCAGGGGCCGTTCGGCGGCGAGGATGAGCCGCGCCAGCCGCGCCGCATCCCGCGGGTCCGGGGCGGTGCGGAGTGCGGGCGGCGGGCGGTAGTCGAAAGCGGGCACCTCCTCCTGCCAGAGATCGGCGGGGATCTCCACCACCACCGGCCCGCCGCGGCCATTGCGGAGCCGGGTGAAGGCGCGGCGGAAGGCGGCGGGAACCTCGCTTGCCAAGCCCACCCATTCGGTCGCCTTGGCGATGCCGCGCATCTCGCGCGCCGACGAAAAATTGGGGTCGATGCCGGCGAGACGCCGCGGATAGCCTTGCGGAATGACCAGAATTGGAACCGACTCGGCATAGGCCTGGGCCACGCCGCCGAAGGCGTTTTCCGAGCCCGGCCCGTGCTGCATGCAGAATACCCCGATCCTGCGCCCCGAACTCAGCCGGGAGAGCGCATCGGCCATATGGAGGCCCACCCGCTCCTGCCGGACGATGACCGGGCGGATGTCGCGCGCGGCGGCGAACTCGATGAGATGATTGACCGGATAGGCGAAAAGGACCTCCACCCCTTCGGCACGAAGGATCGCGGCGATGGCTTCTCCCACTTTCATGACAACCTCCCCTGACACCTTCCTCGGCGCAGCTTTCCCGGCACGCCCTCGAAGGCGCCGCATTGCGAGGCGCCCCGCGGCAAGGCTAGACTTCGCCCTTTCTCCGGCCAAGGGTTTCCCCGTCTCGCCGGACGGCTTGGACTTGGCTAAGAGTGAGGCTCGATTCAGGAAGAGGGCGAGGGCTCGAGAGGGAGGAGAGCATGCTTCGTTTTTGCGCCAATCTGTCGATGATGTTTCAGGAGCTTCCGTTTCCGCAGCGTTTCGCCGCGGCGGCGCGGGCCGGGTTCGCCGGGGTCGAGTATCTCTTCCCCTATGACCATCCGGCGGCCGAGATCAAACGCTGGCTGGAGGATGCGGGCCTCACCCAGGTCCTGTTCAACGCGCCCCCCGGCGACTGGTCGGCGGGGGAGCGGGGTCTCGCCTGTCTCCCCGGCCGCGAGGAGGAGTTCCGCGACGGCGTCCGCCGCGCCCTCGATTACGCCCACACACTGGGCTGCCATCAAGTCCACGTGATGGCCGGTCTCGCCCCCGCCGGGTTCTCGCCCGTGACCTTGACCAGCCTCTATGCCGCCAACCTCGCCTGGGCGGCGGAACGGGCGGCGGAGGCGGGGGTGCGGCTCCTCATCGAGCCGATCAACCATCGCGACATGCCGGGCTATTTCCTCAACACCACCGACCAGGCGGTGGCGGTGATCGAGGCGATCGGGCGCGGGCAGATCTTTCTGCAGTTCGACGTCTATCACTGCCAGATCACCGAGGGCGACATCACCCGCCGCTTCGAGCGCCTGCTCCCCTTCATCGGGCACGTGCAGATCGCCGACGTTCCCGCCCGCAACGAGCCCGGCACCGGCGAGATCGGCTGGGACTATGTCTT
>KN173994.1:3099-5256 GCA_000759655.1 Acidicaldus organivorans
TCGCCGCATCGAGGCGAGCGGCTATGAGGGCTGGATCGGGCTCGAATACCGACCCGCCGGCGAGACGCTGGCCGGGCTTGCCTGGCGGCGGCGCTTCGGCGTCTGAGAAGCGTCCACCGAACGACGCGACACAATCAACGAAAGAGCGAGGAGAACGGGTATGGATATCGGGTTCATCGGGCTTGGCATCATGGGACGGCCGATGGCGCTCAACCTCAAGAAGGCGGGCCATCGCCTGTTCGTGCCGGAACGGAAGAGCCTTACCGAGGAGATCCGCGCCGCCGCCACTCTCTGCGCCACGGCCGAGGAGGTGGCGCGCGCCGCCGAGGTGGTGATCCTCATGCTGCCCGACACCCCCGATGTCGAGCAGGTGCTGTTCGGCCCCCAAGGGGTGGCGGCGGGGCTCGGCGCGGGCAAGCTCGTCATCGACATGTCCTCGATCGACCCGATCGCCACCAAGCGTTTCGCCAAGCGGATCAACGCTTTGGGATGTTCCTATCTCGATGCGCCGGTCTCGGGGGGCGAGATCGGGGCGAAGGAGGCCACCCTCACCATCATGGTGGGCGGCCCGGCCGAGGCCTTCGCCCGCGCCAAGCCGCTGTTCGAGGCGATGGGGCGCAACATCACCCATGTCGGGGAGGAGAACGGGGCGGGCCAGATCTGCAAGGTGGTCAACCAGATCGTGGTGGCGCTCACCATCGAGGCGGTGGCGGAAGGTCTGGTCTTCGCCGCCAAGGCGGGGGCGGATCCGGCCAAGGTGCGCCAGGCGCTGATGGGGGGCTTTGCCGGCTCGCGCATCCTCGAAGTGCACGGGGCACGGATGATCGAGCGCAAATTCACCCCGGGCTTCCGCATCCGCCTGCATCAGAAGGACCTCAACCTCGCCCTCTCCGCCGCCCGCGCCCTCGGGCTCGCCTTGCCCAACACGGCGAGCACCCAGCAGCTCTTCTCGGCGGTGGTGGCGCAAGGCGGAGCCGATCGCGATCACTCCGCCCTGGTCGAGGCGATCGAAATGCTCGCTGCTCACCGTCTCGGCCATCCCGCCAGCTGAGCCATCGTCCCAGAAAATCGTCATCGCCGGAGCGTTCGATACAAAGCTTGCATCGAACGCTCCGGTTGATTATTAAAAGGGATGACTCTCCACGAGTTAGACGTCATAAATTCACCGGATGACGAGTCATTTCAACGAAGAGGTGATCCTTCGCAGAGCTGATATCGCGGAACGGTGAGGGGAACGGGTGGGACAGGAGAGAAAGGCAGGCGAGCGATGCGTTTCACCGAAATCGGTCAGCAGCTCCGTGCATTCCGCATGGAATCGGGCCTCCGCGCCGAGGAGATCGCCGCGCGGCTCGGCGTCTCGCGCGCCGCACTCTACCGCTATGAAAAGGGCGAGGTGATCAAGCTCGACACCGTCCAGCGACTGGCCGAGCTTCTCAAGATTTCACCCCTGTCGCTGCTCGGGATCGGCATCGAATATTATGCGCGTCCCGCTGCCTTCTTCGAGCGGCTGCGTCAGATCGAGGAGACGGCCGACCAGATCCTCATCGTCAATGAGCCGCTCGGCTCCCTCACCCCCTCGCCGAGCCACGACCGGGCTTTGGCCGATGCGCTGATCGAGGCGATCGAGGCCGATCCCGAGCGGTTCGGCCCGCGCAGCGCGGTCGATCAGATGCTCAACCTGCTCGCCTCGCGCAAGAAGGCCTATCAGGGACGCAAGCCCGCCATCATCGCCATGGTCTCGGCGCTCGCCGTGCAGCGGCTGATCGAGACCGGGGTGGCGGGGACGCTCCCCATCCCCGAGCCCTCCCGCCAGCTCTGCCGCGACATCGCCATCGCCGAGCTCGAAAATCTCGCCGCGCTGATGGAGGCCGAGCCGATGGGCCTGCAATTCGGCCTCATCGCCGATGTCGAGCCGGTGGGAAGTTTCGAGATCCTCCGCTCGCGCGACCGCGCCACGCTCGCCATCAATCCCTTCCCCGCCGATTCGGCGCCCAATGTGATGACCGGCGTCGCCCTGCTCACCTCGGCCGACGAGGCGGTCACCCCGCATCAGCGGCTGGCCGAGACGCTGTGGCGCGAAGCGCACAAGGGCCAGGCGGCCGCCGCCCGGCTCCGCGAGCTGATCGCCAGATATCGCGCCCGCTGAAGAGCGGCCGC
>KN173994.1:5333-5731 GCA_000759655.1 Acidicaldus organivorans
GCTCGCCGCGCCGGGTTCCGTCTCAACCGCGCCGCCAGCGGAAGAACCGTGCCCCCCAGGAGATGAGGCGCGGGGAGAGCCGCGCGATCTGCCGGAGCCCGGCGGCGCGGCTGAACGCTTCTCCCCAGCCCGGATAGGGATGGAGGAGGGAGGCGAGCGCCCGCGCCGGAAGACGCTGCTGCACCGCAAGCCCCATCTCGCCGATCATCTCGGGCGCCGCCCCGCCCGCCACCACCGCCCCGATCAGCCTTCCGTCGCGGCGGCGCAGGATCAGTTTGACGAAGCCCCCTCTCTCGTCCTCGATCGCGGCGCGGTCGAGTTCGGCGAGATCGAGCCGGATGACCTCGTGATCCACGCCCTCCCGCCGCGCCCCCGCCTCATCGAGACCGACCGCGGCC
>KN173994.1:5846-5920 GCA_000759655.1 Acidicaldus organivorans
AAAGGGGGGGTGGTGAAGAGGGCGCGGGGACGGGCATGGCGCGGCGGCGCAAGCCGCCCTAGGGGGCCGAGCAG
>KN173994.1:5995-6884 GCA_000759655.1 Acidicaldus organivorans
GGCATTGAGCGCGGCGTAGGCGCCGAGCTGGCCCGCGACATGGGTCGTCCCGCCTTCGGCGGTGACGTCGCCCGCGGCGAAGATGTGAGGGAGCGAGGTGCGCAGCCGGTGGTCGGTGCGGAGATGGCCCGAAGGCGTCCGGGCGAGACCGAGCGCCTCCAACCCATCGAGCCGGGGGCCCTTGCCCAAGGCGAGGAGGAGGTGATCGAAGGGAAGGGTGAGGGGGGTATTCCCCTGTCGCAGGACGATCTCCCATCCCGCCCCCGCCTCGCGCAGGGCGAGCGCTTCCGCTCCGGCGTGGATCCGGATGCCGAGCTCACCCGAAGCGGCGGCGACGAGCGCCGCGGCCTCCTCGTCCCAGGCGGGAAGGATGCGCGGGGCGCGTTCGATGACGCTCACCGCCGCGCCGAGCCGGGCGAAGCCTTGGGCGAGTTCCATCCCCGCCGCCCCGCCTCCGAGCACGGCGAGCCGCCGCGGCAGATGGGCGAGATCCCAGATCGTCTCGGTGGTGGAGACGGGAGCGCGGTCGAGCCCCGGGAGTTCCGGCCAGAGGGGGGCGCCGCCGGTGGCGATGACGAAGGCGTGGGCGGTGAGGCGCTCTCCCCCGGCTGCAATGGTCCAGGGGTCGAGGAAGCGGGCCTCGGTGAGCCGCACATCGACGCCCAAAGCCCGATAGCGCGCGGCCCCGTCACGCGGGGCGATCGCGGCGATGGCGCGCCGCGCCGAGGCCATCGCCTCGGCGAAACCGGCGCCGCAGCCAATCGCCGAAAGGAACGCCTTGGAGGGCACGCAGCCCGAATTCAGGCACTCGCCCCCCATCCGGTCGCGCTCGAAAAGGCTGACGGCCGCGCCGAGCCGGGCTGCGGTCTGGGCGGCGACCAGTCCCGCC
>KN173994.1:7005-10200 GCA_000759655.1 Acidicaldus organivorans
GCGCCGCCGCCGATCACGATCAGGTTGCGATCGAACCGGCGCGGGCGGGACTCGGCCCGCTCTCAGGCGCGGCGCCGGGCGCGCGGGCGGGGCGCTTGCTCCGAAGCCGCGCCTGAGAGCGGGCCGTGTCCCGCCGCGCCGCCGCCGATCACGATCAGGTTGCGATCGAACCGGCGCGGGCGGGACACGGCCCGCTCTCAGGCGCGGCGCCGGGCGCGCGGGCGGGGCGCTTGCTCCGAAGCCGCGCCGAGCAGGGGGGCGAGGAAACGCCCGGTATGGCTTTCGGGGACGCGGACGATGTCTTCGGGCCTCCCTTCCGCCACCACATAGCCCCCGGCATCGCCCCCTTCCGGGCCGAGATCGATGATCCAGTCGGCGGTCTTGATCACTTCGAGATTGTGTTCGATCACCACCACCGTATTGCCCTGATCGACCAGGGAGTGGAGCACTTCGAGCAGTTTGCGCACATCCTCGAAATGAAGCCCGGTGGTGGGCTCGTCAAGGATGTAGAGGGTGCGCCCGGTGGCGCGCCGCCCGAGTTCTTTGGCGAGCTTGATGCGCTGCGCCTCGCCCCCCGAGAGCGTGGTCGCCGGCTGGCCGAGCTTGATGTAGCCGAGCCCCACCTTCCTGAGGATGCCGAGCCGCTCGCGGATGCGGGGCTGGGCGGCGAAGAACTCGAAGGCCTCATCGACCGTCATCTCCAGCACGTCGGCGATGGAGCGGCCGCGATAGGTGATCTCCAGCGTCTCGCGATTGTAGCGGCGGCCCTTGCAGGCATCGCAGGTGACGAAGACGTCGGGCAGGAAGTGCATCTCGATCTTGATCACCCCGTCGCCCTGGCAGGCCTCGCAGCGCCCGCCCTTGACGTTGAAGCTGAAGCGGCCCGGCTTGTAGCCGCGCGCCCGCGCCTCGGGCAGTTCGGCGAACCAGTCGCGGATCGGGGTGAAGAGGTCGGTATAGGTCGCCGGGTTGGAACGCGGGGTGCGCCCGATCGGCGACTGGTCGATGTCGATCACCTTGTCGAGCTGTTCGAGCCCCTCGATCCGCTCATGCGGCGCCGGCGCCTCGCTCGCTCCCATCAGCCGCCGGGCGGCGGCCTTGTAGAGGGTCTCGATGACCAGGGTCGATTTGCCGCCGCCCGAGACGCCGGTGACGCAGGTGAAGGTGCCGAGCGGGATCGCCGCGGTAACGTCCTTGAGGTTGTTGCCGTGGGCCTTGACGATGCGGATCACCCGCGCCGGATCGACCGGGCGGCGCGCGGCGGGAAGCGGGATCTGCCGCCGCCCGGAGAGATAGGCACCGGTGAGCGAGTGGGGATGGGCGGCGATCTCGGCCGGCGTGCCCTCGGCGACCACTCTCCCGCCTTCGCTTCCCGCGCCGGGGCCCATGTCGATGACGTGATCGGCGGCGCGGATCGCCTCCTCGTCGTGTTCGACCACGATCACCGTGTTGCCGAGCGTCTGCAGGCGGCGCAGCGTGGCGATGAGGCGGGCATTGTCGCGCGGATGAAGCCCGATCGAGGGCTCATCCAGCACGTAGAGCACGCCGGTGAGGCCGGAGCCGATCTGGCTGGCGAGCCGGATGCGCTGGCTTTCTCCCCCCGATAGCGTGGCCGAGGACCGGGCCAGGGTGAGATAGTCGAGCCCCACGTCAGAGAGGAAGCGGAGCCGCTCGTTGATCTCGCGCAGGATGCGCTCGGCGATCTTCTGCCGCTCCGGGCTGAGCGTGGCGGGGACGGCGGCGAACCATTCCCGCGCCTCGCGGATGGAAAGATTGGCGACCTCAGCGATCGAGCGCCCCGCCACTTTGACGGCGAGCGCCTCGGGCTTGAGCCTTGCGCCGTGGCAGACGGCGCAAGGCTTCTCGGCGCGGAAGCGGGCGAGGTCCTCGCGCACCCACGGGTTATCGGTGGTGCGCCAGCGGCGTTCGAGATGGGGGATCACGCCCTCGAAGGGTTTTTCCACCGTGTAGGTCCGCCGCTCGTCGCGGTAAGTGAGGCGGAGCGGGCGGTCGCCCGAGCCCTGCAGAATGGTCTCGCGCACCTCGCGCGGCAGGGCCCGCCAGGGCGTGTCCATCGAGACCTTGAAATGCCGGGCGATCGAGGCGAGCATCTGTTCGTAATAGGGGAAGGTGCTGCCCGACCAGGGTGCGATCGCCCCCTGGGCGAGGCTCCGTTCAGGGTCGGGGACGACGAGGGCGGGATCGAAGAATCCCTCCACGCCGAGCCCGTCGCAGGCGGGGCAGGCTCCGTGCGGGTTGTTGAAGCTGAACAGCCGGGGCTCGATGTCCTCCAGCGTGAAGCCGCTCACCGGGCAGGCGAAGCGGGAGGAGAAGACGGTGCGCGCTCCCGTCGCGGCGTCCTCGGCATAGACGATGCCATCCCCCACCGAGAGCGCCGTCTCCAGACTGTCGGCGAGACGGCTTGCGATGTCGGGGCGGACGACGAGGCGGTCGATCACCACTTCGATGGTGTGCTTGAGCTTGCGGTTGAGCGGGGGGACGCGCTCGATCTCGTAGAGCGTGCCGTCCACCTTGACCCGGGTGAAGCCGCGGCGGAGCATCTCGGCGAGCTCCTTGCGGTATTCGCCCTTGCGGTCGCGCACCAGCGGGGCAAGCAGGAGGAGCCGCGTCCCCTCCGGCATGGCGAGGATGCGGTCCACCATCTGGCTCACCGTCTGCGCCTCGATGGGAAGTCCGGTCGCCGGCGAGTAGGGCACGCCGGCCCGCGCCCAGAGGAGGCGCATGTAGTCGTAGATCTCGGTGACGGTGCCCACTGTCGAGCGGGGGTTGTGCGAGGTGGTCTTCTGCTCGATCGAGATCGCCGGGGAGAGGCCTTCGATACTGTCCACGTCCGGCTTGCCGGCGAGTTCGAGGAACTGGCGGGCATAAGCGGAGAGGCTTTCCACGTAGCGGCGCTGGCCCTCGGCGTAGATCGTGTCGAAGGCGAGGGAGGATTTGCCCGAACCGGAAAGACCGGTGATGACGGTGAGCGTGTCCTTGGGGATGGTGACGTCGATGTTGCGCAGATTGTGCTCGCGCGCACCGCGCACGCGGATGCTTGGGGTCATGCCGGGTCCAGGATGAAAATCATTCGAGTGCCTCCCGGATATGGCACTCGCGGCCACGCTTGCAAAGGTCCCTCCCCGCTGCGGCGGACGAGGGGGAGGGACGGGACGGCGAGGAGCGCGGGGAAGG
>KN173995.1:0-359 GCA_000759655.1 Acidicaldus organivorans
ACCCGCAAGCGATAGCGATGGACACCCTCCGGCGAGACCGGCCCGACCGAAGGGGAGGGATGAATGAACGGTCATCTTTCCTCCATCTCGCCGGAGGGTGTCCATCGCTATCGCTTGCGGGTCTATTTCGAGGACACCGATGCGGGCGGGATCGTGTATCACGCCAATTATCTGCGCTTCGCCGAACGGGCGCGGAGCGAGTTCCTGCGCGATCTCGGCCTGCCCCATGCCGAAATGATGACCCGGCATGGCGCGCTGTTCGTGGTCAGACGGGTCAGGATGGAGTATCTGCGTCCGGCGCGCCTCGATGACGCGCTCGAGATCGAGACCGAGATCCTGCAGGTGGGCGGGGCATCGGC
>KN173995.1:437-979 GCA_000759655.1 Acidicaldus organivorans
GCTGCTCGCCCAGCGTTTCTTCCGGCTGCGCGAGGCAGTGATGCTGGTCGGTCTCGAACTCGGGCTCGCCGTGGTGCGGGTCGGCGATCATCGCCCGGTGCGGCTGCCCGCGCCGTGGCGGGAGGGGCTTTCGCGCCTGATGCGCGCCAAGGGTGGGATGAAGGACGGCGGATAGAGCGGATAGTAGAGAGGAGTACGCGGTGGATCGGGCAGTCGAGGCGGCCAATCTGGCGACGGCCGGGGCGAATCTCTCCCTCTGGGGATTGTTCGTCCAGGCCGATATCGTGGTCAAGTTCGTGATGCTGCTGCTTCTGGCGGCGAGCGTCTGGGTGTGGGCGATCGTCTTCGAGAAATGGATGAGCCTGCGCCGGGTCAACCGCGCGGCGGACCAGTTCGAGGACCGGTTCTGGTCGGGAGGCAGTCTCGAGGACCTCTTCGAGCAGGAGGGGGTGAAGCCCACCCATCCGATGGCCGCCGTCTTCGGCGCGGCGATGGCGGAGTGGCGGCGGAGCCTGCGCGTCGCCGGGGCCGACGTCGCCCGC
>KN173995.1:1036-1634 GCA_000759655.1 Acidicaldus organivorans
CTTCGTCGGCCTGTTCGGCACGGTGTGGGGCATCATGCACAGTTTCTCGGCGATCGCCGCCATGCACAACACCAATCTCTCGGTGGTCGCCCCCGGCATCGCCGAGGCCCTCTTCGCCACCGCGATCGGCCTGGTTGCGGCGATTCCCTCGGTGCTCGCCTATAACAAGCTCTCTACCGACCTCGCCCGCTTCGCCTCCCGCCTCGAGGCCTTCGCCGCCGAGTTCTCCGCCATTCTCTCCCGCCAGAGCGAGGAGCGCGTCTGATGGCAGCCCCCCTGATCGGCAAGGGCAACGGGCGGGGCCGCTACCGGCCGCTCGCCGACATCAACGTCACCCCGCTGGTCGATGTGATGCTGGTGCTGCTCATCATCTTCATGGTGACGGCGCCGCTGATGACCTCCGGGGTCGATGTCGATCTGCCCAAGACGGACGCCAAGCCGATCAACACCGACAGCCAGCCGCTCACCGTCACCATCAACGCGGAGGGGCGGATCTTCCTGCAGGACAGCGAGGTGGCGCTGCCCGACCTTGTCGCCAAGCTGCAGGCGATCTCGCAGAACAATCCCGACCGGCGCATCTTCGTCCGCGGCGACAAGG
>KN173995.1:1717-2233 GCA_000759655.1 Acidicaldus organivorans
CGGTGAGCTACGGGCTGGTGATGCAGGTGATGGGGACCATCACCCAGGGCGGGTTCAACAAGGTGGCCCTGCTTGCCGAGCAGCCCCAGCCGGGGGCGGCCTCCTCTTCCTCGCCCGCCACCTCTCCCGCTCCCGCGACGACCTCCCCGGGCACGCCCACCCCCCGTGGGGCGGCCGGCGCGAAGACGGGTCGCGGCTGAAGGCAGGGTGTCTTACCTCCGTCCCCCGTTTCGTTCTCTGCTGCGCCACTCCTCCCCCATGGACCGGGATCTCAAACGTGGCCTGATCTTTTCCGCCGCTCTCCACCTCACGGCGGTGCTCGCCCTCCTCGTCGAGATCCCCGCGACCCCGGAGGAGCCGCCGCCGAGCGAGACGGCGGTGAGCGTCGAGTTTGCCCCCGCCGCCACGCCGCGCCGGTCTAACGCCACCGGGCCGGTGCCCGCTCCCGCCCCGCTGCCGAGCCCGAGCGAGGGGCCGGTCGCCACCGAAGCGCCGAAGCCGCGCCCGATCGAGGCC
>JPYW01000887.1 GCA_000759655.1 Acidicaldus organivorans
GAGGGGGAAGGGGGGTATGAAAGAGCGCGGCGCGGGGCTTGTCTTCCGGCGCGGCGCCAGTTATTAACTATACGGTGAGTTCGTGTCAAGGGCTCCATTGCCGGAAAGGCCCGCCTCCCATGTCAAACCCCCATCCCTCGCCCCGCCGCCGCGCCATCGCCACCGTCTGCCTGAGCGGCACGCTTCCCGACAAGCTGGAGGCCGCCGCCCTCGCCGGGTTCGACGCGGTGGAGATCTTCGAGCCCGACCTCCTCCTCTTCGACGGCACGGCGCGCGACGTCCGCCGCATCGCCGGCGATCTCGGCCTCGAGATCGTGCTGCTCCAGCCGTTGCGCAATTTCGAGGGCCTGCCCGAGCCGAAACGGGCCCGCGCCTTCGCGCTCGCCGAACGCAAGTTCGATCTCATGGCGGAGCTCGGCACCGACCTCCTCCTCGTCTGCTCGAGCCTCGATGCGGAGGCGAGCGGCGATCGGGCGCGAATCGCCGCCGATCTCGCCGAACTCGCCGAACGCGCCGCCCGCCGCGGCTTGCGCATCGGCTACGAGGCGCTCGCTTTCGGCGCGCATATCCGGCACTGGCACGAGGCGTGGGAGGTGGTGCAACGCGCCAACCATCCTGCCCTCGGCCTCATCCTCGACAGTTTCCACCTCTTCGCGCTCGGCGACGATCCTGCGCCGATCGCCGCCCTCCCCGGCGCGCGCATCTTCTTCGTCCAGCTCGCCGATGCGCCGAAACTCACCCTCGACCCCATTTCCTGGAGCCGCCATTACCGCAACTTCCCCGGCCAGGGCGATTTCCCGCTCGCGGGCTTCCTCCGCGCCGTGGCGGCGAGCGGCTATGCCGGCCCGCTCAGCCTCGAAGTGTTCAATGACGAGTTCCGGGCGAGCGCCCCCCGCCCCACCGCCCAGGATGCGATCCGCGGCCTGATCGCGCTCGAGGCCGAAGCCGGGCTCGCCCCGCTTCCCCCGCCCCCTGCCCTGGAGGGGGTCGGTTTCGTGGAATTCGCCCTCGATCCTGGGGCGGCGGCGGAGACGGCGCGCCTCCTCACCACGCTCGGCTTCGCCCGGCTCGGCCACATCGCCGCCGAGCCGGGGGCCGAGGTCTATGGGGCGGGCGGCATCCGCTTCATCCTCAACACCGCCGCCGAGGGTCTCGCTCATGGCCATTTCCTCCGCCACGGCCCCTCGGTCGCCGCGCTCGGCCTCGTCGTCGATGACGCCGCGGCCACGCTGGCCCGCGCCGAGGGACTGCATGTCTCGCTCTGGCGCGAACCGTTGGGCGCCTTTTCCCTGCCCGCGCTGCGCGCCCCGGACGGGTTGCTCCTCTATCTCCTCGAAAAGGACGCGGTGGCGGGATTCTGGCAGGCGGCGTTGATCGCCGAGACGGCACCTAATCCACCGCCCGAGCCGCGCTGGGAACGGATCGATCATCTGGCGATCGCGCTCCCTGCCGGGGCGATGGACCGCTTCGTCCTCTTCTACCGGAGCGTCTTCGGCCTCCTCCCCGGCCCGCGCACCGACCTTCCCGACCGTTTCGGCCTCATCCAGAGCCGCCCTCTCGAGAACCGCGAGAAGACCTTCCGCCTGCCGCTCAACGTCTCGGAAAGCCCCGCCACCGCCACCGGCCGTTTCGTCGCCACTCACGGCCCCGGCGTGCAGCACATCGCGCTTGCCGCGCGCGACATCTTCGGCCTGGCCGATTCGCTCTCCGCCCGCGGCTTCACCCCGCTTGCGGTCACGGCGAATTATTACGAGGACCTCGCCGCCGCCTCGGGTCTCGATGCGGCGGAGATCGCGAAGCTCGCGGCGCGTAACCTGCTCTATGACCGCGACGGAGGCGGCGAGTTCTACCACTTCTATTCGCCGGCCATACCGGGCGGGCTCTTCTTCGAGGGGCTCGAGCGGCGCGGCTATCAGGGCTATGGCGCGGCCAATGCGCCCTTCCGGCTTGCCGCGCAGCGGCGGGGCGAGAGGTAAGGCTAAGGCTGAGCTGCTTTCTCAGCTGCACTTCCCCGAAGGCTCCGAAACGGCGGGAGCGTGATCTTCCCTCTCGGAGGGTGCGCTTTCGAGGAAGGCGAGGATCGCCGCGATCACCATGCTGCGATGGCGCGCGGTGATCTCGGGGTCGGCGAGGTCGATCGCGAAATTCGCCGAGAAAGTGTAGAAATTGGAGAGCCGGTAGAAGGAGAGCGCCGAGATCATCAGGTGCAGGTCGAGCGGATCGACGCTTCGACGGAACACGCCCTGCCGCCGCCCCGCTTCCAGAATGCGGGCGAGCGAGGTGATCGCCGGGATGTTGCGGTCGCGCAGGATGCGCGCGGTGCGCACATAGCTTCCGTGATGGATGTTCTCGATCATCACCAGGCGGACGAATTCGGGATGCTGGTGATGATAGTCGAACGTGGCGCCGACGAGGCGCGCCATTGCCTCCCGCGCATCCGCCGCTTCGAGCGCGATCCGGCTCTCCACCTCGCGGATCCCGGCATAGGCGCGGGCCAGCACTTCTTCGTAGAGCCCCTTCTTGCTGCCGAAATAATAGTAGATCATCCGCTTGGTGGTGCGGGTGCGCGCCGCGATCGCATCGACCCGCGCCCCGGAGAGGCCACGGCTTGCGAACTCCTCCTGGGCGGCGCGCAGGATGTCCTCGCGGGTGCGGGCGGGATCGCGCTTGCGCTCGCGCCGCGCCGAGGCGGCGTCGGCGGACGGCTGGGGGGAGCTCTCGCAAGCCTCCTTCATCCTGAGCTCGTCTTTCATTTCGGGCTCAGCGGTCGGTGAGGCGGAGCTCGATGCGGCGGTTCTTGGCATAGTCCTCCTCGCTGTCGCCTTTGGCGATCGGCTGATAATCGGCAAACGCCGCCGCCGCCAGATGTTCAGGCGGGATGCCCTCGGCGATGAGGAGCTTGACCACGTTGATCGCCCGCTGCGCAGAGAGCTCCCAGTTCGAGGGGAACTGCCCGCCGATCACCTTGTGATGGTCGGCATGCCCATCGACGCGGAGGATCCAGGGGAGATCGGGCGGGATCTCGCGGGCGATGTCCTTGAGGGTGCTCGCCAGTTTCTGGATCTCCTCCACCCCCTCGGGGGTGAGATCGGCCGAGCCCAGCGGAAACAGCACCTCGCTCTGGAAGACGAAACGGTCGCCCACGATCTGGATGCCGGGCCGGTTGGCGAGCACCTCGCGCAGGCGGCCAAAGAACTCGGAGCGATAGCGCTGGAGTTCCTCGACCTTGGCGGCGAGCGCGGCGTTGAGCCGCGCCCCGAGATTGGCGATCTCCACGTCCTTGGCCTTGGAGGCCTCTTCGGCGGCGGCGAGGGCGGTTTGCAGGCTGCCGAGCTGGGCGCGGAGCTCCTCGAGCTGGCGGTTGAGAAGGGCGATCTGGGCCCGCGCGCTATCCGAGAAATTCTTCTCCTGGGCGAGTTCGGCGGCCATCGCCGCTTTCTGCTCGGCCTCGGTGGTGGCCCGCGCCGCCGCCTCTTCGGCCTTCTTTTCGAGCTCGTCACGGAGCGCGGTGAGGGCGGCGATCTGTTCGGAGAGTTTGGCGGCCTCCGCGGCCTTGGCGTCGCGCTCGCCGCTGAGTTTGGCGATCTCCGCCTCCTTCGCGGCAAGGCTCTCGGCGAGCGCGGTGCGGGCCTGCTGGGCTTCCGACAGCGCGCGGGAGAGGGTCGCCACCCGCATCTCGAGTTCGTGCGACTTGCTCTTCTCAAGGGCGAGCGTGTCGGCGAGCGCCGAGATCTTGGCGTTGAGCTGATCGAGGGCCCGGGTGCGGTTGGAGAGGATGACGGAAAGGGCGATCTCGGCGCTGACGAAGACGAGGAGGACGAAGATCGTCGTCATCAGCAGCGTGGAGAGCGCATCGACATAGCCGGGCCACGGGTTCAGCCCTTCATGGAGGGGACGGCGGCGCAACATGGCGGTCTCGGCTCCGCGGGGTGAGGGAAAGGCTCATTTCTGCGGCTCTTCGGCGAGCGCGGCGATGGTGCGGGTGAGGAGGCGGATGTCGGAGCGGATCTCGCTCGTGCTCTGCTGGCGGCCCTGTTCGATCTCGTGGGCGAGCCGTTGCAGGGTGAGTTCGATGTTGCGCAGATGGGCGCGACTCACGTCATCGCCGGCATCGAAACGGAGATCGGCGAGGCGCTGCAGGGTGGGGGCGAGCGCGGCCTGGGTTTCGGCGATGCGCAGCATGAGCTGCTGCTGGGTGCGCATCGTATCGGAAAGCACGCTCACCTTTTCGGCCAGAGCCTGCATCGCCTGATTGATCAGGGCGCGCCCCTCCTCGCCGCGCGCCAGCAGGCGCTGGAGCTGTTCCATGTTCTCCGCGGTCTGCTCGAGGAGGGACTGCACATAGACCGGGATCGAGCCCTCGCCGTCGGGCCCCGTCGGGCCGGCCCCGAGCCGGGTGAGGCTGGCCAGCCATTCTTCGAGTTCGTTGAAGAAACGGTTTTGCGCCTGCCCCGCGGTGAGGTCGAGGAAGCCTAGGATCAGCGACCCGGCGAGCCCGAACATCGAGGCGGAAAAGGCCATACCCATGCCGTGCAGCGGTTTTTGCAGGCCGGACTTGAGCTGATCGAACAGGGCGGCGACATCGGTGTTGGTGCCGACCTGCATGCCGCCGATCACGTCGCCCACCGCGCCCACCGTGTGCAACAGGCCCCAGAAGGTGCCGAGCAGGCCGAGGAAGATGAGAAGCGCCGTCATGTAACGCGAAAGTTCGCGGCTCTCATCGAGGCGGCTTGCGATCGAATCGAGGATGCTCCGCATCGCTTGCGGCGAGAGGGTGAAGCGCTCGCTCGCTCCCTCATATCCTTTGGCCCGCCGCGCGGCGAGCATATTGGCCATCGGCGCCAAAAGACGCGGCATGGGCAGCGTGGAAAGCCGGGGGCGATTGGTGCGGAAGGTCTCGACCCAGGTCACTTCGGGAGAAAGCCGGATCACCTGCCGGAGGTTCCAGACGATGCCGAAGAGGAGGACGGCGAGGATCAGGCTGTTGAGGACGGGATTGTTCTGGAAGGCGAGTTCGAGGGTGGGAAACAGGAGAGCGGCGACCCCGAGGGCGAGCGCAAGGAAGAGGATCATGCGCAGGAGGTAGAGGGTCGGCCGGGTCATGGGGCGGGATCCTCGTCTCTCAGGGAGCAAGCGGGTTGGCGGCAGAGGGCGCCGGAGTGTGCATGCCCTGCTTGGAGGGGCTCTGGCTGGACGGCACCTGAGTGGGGGGCGTCGGCACGGCGCCATTGCCGGGCAGGGCGGAAGGGGGCGTGGGTGGAGGTGGGGCGGCGGCGACGGCTGCCGTCGAGGTCGTCACCACGAGATCGACGCGATCGGGCGGGCCCTCTGTCGCGGAGGTGCCGAGGGCGCGCACATAGATGCGGGTGGAGGGCACGCCCTGCTGCATGAGCACCGCGCGCGCGGCGAGCGCCCGATCGAGCGAGAGGCGGCGCGGCGTGGAGGGATCGTCCTTCGGCCCGCTCGCATAGGCGATGACATAGACCACCTCCGCCGGGTTTTTGGCGACTTCCGCTCCGATCTCGCGGAGTGCGGCATCGGTCGCCGGATTGAGATCGGCGCTGCCCGGGGCGAAGGTGAGCCGTGTGCCGCCCGGAACGTGCAGCACCTCGCCCACCGCGGAGGCGACCACCGGCGGAGGCGGGGGCGGCACGTTGGGATGGGCG
>JPYW01000888.1 GCA_000759655.1 Acidicaldus organivorans
GGCGAGGTGAAGGACCGGCTGCGCGCCTCGGCGCTCGGCCTCTCGGGCGGGCAGCAGCAGCGGCTCTGCATCGCCCGCTCGATCGCGGTGCGGCCCGAGGTCATCCTGCTCGATGAGCCGACCTCGGCGCTCGATCCGATCAGCACGCTCAAGATCGAGGAGCTGATCGACGAGCTCAAGGAGGATTTCACCCTCGTCCTCGTCACCCACAACATGCAGCAGGCGGCCCGTTGCGCCGACCAGGTCGCCTTCCTTTATCTCGGAGAGGTGGTCGAGGTGGGACCGACGGCGCAGATTTTCACCGCCCCGCGCGAGCGGCGCACCCAGGAATACATCACTGGCCGGTTCGGCTGAGGGGGCGGGCATGCAGGCGGGATCGGGCATGGAAGGATCGGGACACATCGTGAAAAGCTATGAACAGGAGCTCCGGCGTCTTTCCGACATGATCGCCGACATGGGCGGTCTCGTCGAGAACGAGATCGCGCTCGCCACCGAGGCGATGATCGAGCGCGACACCGAGGCCGCCTCGCGCGCCATCGAGACCGACCCTAAGGTCGATGCGCTGGAGCGGGAGATCGAGCAATTCGTCATCCGGCTGCTCGCGCTGCGCCAGCCGGTGGCCGACGATCTGCGCAAGATCGTCGCCGCCCTCAAGATCACCGCCGATCTCGAGCGTATTGGCGATTACGCCGCCAACGTCGCCAAGCGCAGCCTGGTGCTCGCCGCCCATTCGCTGCCCTTGAGCCTCACCGGGCTCGCCCACATGGCGCGCATGGTGCAGGAGAACGTCAAGACGGTGATCGACGCAGTGGGCGCGGTCGATGCGGCCAAGGCGATCGAGGTGTGGCGCTCCGACCAGGCGGTCGATGACATCTACAACACCATCTTCCGCGAACTCATCACCTACATGATCGAGGATCCGCGCAACATCACGCCTTGCACCCACCTCCTGTTCATCGCCAAGAACCTCGAGCGGATCGGCGATCATGCCACCAACATCGCCGAGAAGGTCCATTATGTCGCCACCGGCGAGGCCCTTCCCGAAAGCCGTCCCAAAGGAGAGGACCCCTATGCTCCCTCAACCCGCCCGCGCTGAGAGCCCGGAGCGGCGCCCCGAGGCCCGCGCCCGCCCGCTCGAGCCCCGCATCCTCGTCGTCGAGGACGAGGCGCCGCTCGCCACCATGCTGCGCTACAACCTTGAAAAACAGGGCTATGTGGTGGAAGAGGCGGCGGATGGCGAGGAGGCGCTGCTCAAGATCACCGAGTTCGAGCCCGACCTCGTGCTGCTCGACTGGATGCTGCCCTCGCTTTCCGGTCTCGAGGTCTGCCGCCAGGTCCGGCGCAATCCGGCGACCCAGGATCTGCCCATCGTCATGGTCACCGCGCGGGCCGAGGATCAGGACAGTATCCGCGCCCTCAATCTCGGCGCCGATGATTACGTGACCAAACCGTTCAGCGTCGAGGCCTTGCTCGCCCGCATCCGCGCCATCCTTCGCCGCCGCGGCCGACTGCCGGCGGCCGAGCGGGGCAGGCGCCAGTTCCAGGACATCGTGCTCGATTTGATGACCCGGCGCGTGCAGCGGGGCGGGCGGACCATCCATCTCGGCCCCACCGAATTCCGGCTGCTCGATTTCTTCATGCAGCACCCGCACCGCGTCTTTTCGCGCGAGGAGCTGCTCGATGCGGTATGGGGCGCGGACATCCATGTCGAGCCGCGCACGGTGGACGTACATATCCGCCGGCTGCGCCGGGCGCTCAATCTGCCCGGCGAGGCGGATGTCATCCGCACCGTCCGCTCCGCGGGCTACGCGCTCGACGTCGAGGAGAGCTGACGCGGCGCGGCGACGCGTTCAGGCCCGCGCACAGGGCGGGTGGTGGCGTCTTTCGAGTTCGGCGAGCAATTCGCTGCGCAGCGGTTCGTCGCAATAATAGGCGGCAGCCCACCAGCTCCAGCCGGTCTCCTCGTTCCAGCAGGCGATGCGGTCGTGGCGTGCCACCTTGGCGCGGACGTCATCGGCCTTGCCGGCATCGACGATCCGCCAGCCCACCGGATCGAGGATGACATAGACGCCCGGCCGGGGTTCGAGATTGTTGCAGTTGAGATAGGGGCCGTCGAAGATGTGGTTATTGATGGCGATCCCCATCGGGCCTTTCTTCCATCGAACGGTAAGGGTCAAGGAAAAGAGTTGAGGACGGAGGCCGAGGAGACCCTTTCCGCCGCTTCGATGTCAAGGGACGACCCCCCTTTTTCCGAAAAAATCCCGTGAAATGGTGCGTTCTTTCCACGCGCCCCGCGGCTCGCCGCGGCCTCGTCCGGGTTCGCCCCGCGAGGTTCAGGCCATGATGTGCTGGCCGCCATCGATCGGGACGATGGTGCCGGTCACGCGCGCGGCAAGCGGGCTTGCCAGGAAGGCGGCCACCGCGCCCACGTCATCGATGCTCACCAGCTGGTGCTCCGGCGCCTTGGCCGCGGCTTGGGCGAGAAGCTCGTCGAAATGGTCGAGCCCGCTCGCCGCCCGGGTGCGGATCGGCCCCGGTGAGAGGGCGTGCACCCGGATCCCCTCCGGGCCGAGCTCGGCGGCGAGGTAGCGTACCGCGCTCTCCAGCGCCGCCTTGACCGGCCCCATCAGGTCGTAATGGGGAACGACGCGGGTCGCGCCGTAGAAACTCACCGTGAGCAGCGTGCCGCCCTCCTTCATCAGCGGCCGCGCCAGGCGCGCGGCGCGGACGAAGGAATGGCAGGAGAGATCAATGGCAAGGCCGAACCCTGCCGCCGAGCTTTCGATCAGCGGCGCGTGCAGGTCTTCCTTCGGCGCGAAGGCGATGGAGTGGAGCAGGATGTCGAGCCGCCCCCAGCGTCGCGCGACCTCGGCGAAGACCCGCTCCAGCGCCCCCGTCTCGCGGAGATCGCAGGGGATGAGGAACTCGGCGCCCAATGCCTCGGCCACCGGCGCGACGAAGGGGCGGGCCTGGTCGTTGAGGTAGGTGATGCCGAGCCGCGCCCCGGCCCGCGCGAAGGCGCGCGCGCAGCCGGTGGCGATGCTCGCCTCGTTGGCGATGCCGAGCACGAGCGCGGTGCGCCCGGCGAGATCGATGGGAAGGCCCGCGGCGAGAAGACCGGTTGCGGCGTCCGACATCGGGGCGATCGCGGAACGGCTGTGCCGGTCAGGCCGCGGTCTTGGCGGCCTGCGCCTTGGCGCTCTCCGCCTGCGCCGGGGCAGGGGCGGGGGCGTGGGCGCGGGTGGGGCGTTTTTCGGTCTCCGCGCCGCCGAGCGCGATCATCCCCGCCTCGAACAGCGAGCGGTAGAGCTCGTCGTTGAGTTCGCGCATGCCCGCCACCATCCGCTGGAAGCGGCTCCAGGCGAGATCGAACTGGCGGGCGGGCAGCGCCTTGCCCGCCGGGGCGTCGTGCAGCCGGGCGAGATCGTTAAAGCTGTTGGCGAGGATCTCCTGGAAGAGCTCGCCCTGATGCTGGGCGACGGCGACGAGGCCCTCGATGAGGCGGGTATTGGCCTCGCTCAGGCGCTGCCAGCCATTCTGCCAGGGAAAGCCGCTCGCCCCGCCTTCACGCCACAGGTTGAGATTGTTCTCGCTCAGTTTCTGCCAGAACTGGGTCCAGCCCAAGCCGAAATCCCGGCTCGCCTGCTCGGCTTTGTCCTCTCGGCTCGACATCTTCACGCTCTCCTCGAAACTCTGCTGAATGGGACCGCTTTTTTCCCACCCACCCCCGCCGGGCGGCCGGACCGAAGGGGGTGAGATCATGTGCCGTGAAGTCTGGTCCCCCGTCCTTGATCCGCATCAAGCTGGAGATGAAAAATCGCAGGACGATATCGGCGAGACGTCGAAACGGCCTCTCACGCGGCCCTCGATATCCTCAGCGGCCATCTCGACGGCGGCGGGCGAGCAGGACGGCGACCGCGGCGGAGGCGATGCGGGTGCGCTCCGAATCGGCGCGGCTGGTGAGGATGATCGGCACCCGCGCTCCGAGCACCACGCCCGCCGCATCCGCCCCGGCGAGGAAGGTGAGCTGCTTGGCGAGCATGTTGCCCGCTTCGAGATCGGGGACGACGAGGATGTCGGCCCGTCCCGCCACTTCGGAGACGATGTGTTTTTCCCGCGCCGCCTCCGCGCTCACGGCGTTGTCGAAGGCGAGCGGGCCATCGACGATGCCGCCCGTGATCTGGCCGCGGGTCGCGGTCCTTTCCGCGGTCGAAACGATCAACCCGAAGATCCGCTCCACCCTCGATGCCGCCCGTGATCTGGCCGCGGTCGGCCATCTTGCAGAGAGCGGCGGCATCGAGGGTGGAGCGGATCTTCGGGTTGATCGTTTCGACCGCGGAAAGGACCGCGACCCGCGGCCGCGCCACCCCCATCGCCTGGGCGAGCTCGATCGCGTTCTGGATGATGTCGCGCTTTTCCTCGAGGCTGGGCGCGATGTTGATCGCGGCATCGGTGATGAGGAGAGGGCGGTCATAGCCCGGAACGTCCATCATATAGACGTGGCTGATCCGCCGGCCGACATTGAGCCCCGCCACCGGATCGACCACGGCGTGCATGAGCTCATCGGTGTGAAGAGCCCCTTTCATCAGGAGCTCCACCTTGGCCTCGCGCACCAACTGGACGGCGCGCGAGGCCGCTTCAGGCGGGGTGGGGGCGTCGATGATCTCGACCCTTTCGAGCGAAACGCCCGCCTCCCTAGCCGCCGCCTCGATCAGCGGGCGGGGGCCGACGAGAACCGGCACGATGAGGCCGGCCCGCGCCGCCTCGAACGCCGCGTGCAGGGCGAGCGTGTCGGTCGGATGGACGATGGCGGTGGAAAGGGCGGGGCCTTCGGCGGCACGGCGGATGATCGCTTCGAGCCGCTCATGGCGCAAGACGCGGATCTGGGGGAGTTCGCCCAAGGTAAAGGAGAGCTTCTCGCGCGGCGCCTTGACCCGCGCCGTGCCGGTGACGACGAGGGTTCCCTCCTGATTGGTGCAGCGGCAATCGAGAGTGACGTGATCGGGAGGCGACTTGGCGGTGACGGTGACCTCGGCGGTGATGGTATCGCCGGGGGCGAGGGGAGCGAGGAAGGAAAGCTCCTGGCCGAGATAGATGGTGCCGGGGCCGGGAAGCTTCGTGCCGAGCACCGCCGAGATCAGCCCGCCGCTCCACATGCCATGCGCGATGATGCGGTGAAAGAGATCGCGCGCCGAGAATTCCGGGTCGATATGGGCCGGATTGACGTCCCCGGTGGCGAGCGCGAAGAGGATGACGTCTTCCTCGGAAAGCCTTCGCGAGAGGCTCGCCTTGGCTCCGATCTCGATCTCGTCGAAAGGCACGTTGGTCAGGGTCTTGGGCAAAGAGGGCGTCGATAGCGCCATCGTCATGCTCCGTTGTCTGAGGGCGTCGTTCTGGCGGGGAAATGGCTGGAAAGGGGCGGGCTCCGAAGCCGAAGCGGGGGACGCGGCGGGGGGCGGGGCTTGCGTCTTCCCGGCGAACGCCCTCCGCTTACGGCTGAAAGACGTAATGGCCGGGAGCGGGGCCGAGGGGGGCATAGCCGCGCTCGGCCCGTCCCATCGGAGGCGGCGGCCCGGGCGGGCCGGAGCGTTCGGCAAGCCAGGCGAACCAGGAGGGCCACCACGAGCCTTCTTCGAGGCGCGCTTTTTCCAGCCACTCGTCGGGGCCGAGATAGGGGTCGCCCGGGCGGCGGGTGCGGATGCGGAAATGGCGGCGGGGATGGCCGGGCTCGCTCACGATCCCCGCATTGTGCCCGCCTGAGGTCAGCACGAAAGTGATCTCGCCGTCATTGAGAAGGTGGATCTTGTGCACCGAGTGCCAGGGGGCGACGTGATCGTTCTCGGTGCCGACCACGAAGAAGGGCCCCCGTATGTCGCGCACCGAAATCGCATGCCCATCGACGGTGAACCGGCCCTCGGCGAGATCGTTATTGAGGTAGAAATGGTGCAGGTATTCGCTGTGCATGCGATAGGGCATGCGGGTGGTATCGGCGTTCCAGACCATGAGGTCGTTGGGATGTTCCCGCTCGCCGAGCAGGTATTCCCGCACCATGCGCGACCAGATGAGATCCTGCGACCGCAGCAGCTGGAAGGTGCCCGCCATCTGGCGGTTATCGAGATAGCCCTGCTGCCACATGATGTCGTCGAGCAAGGCGAGCTGGCGTTCGGTGATGAAGAGCTGAAGCTCGCCGGCTTCGGTGAAATCGGTCTGGGCGGCGAACAGGGTGACGCTCGCGAGCGGGTTGTCCGGGCTGCGGGCGAGCCCTGCCGCCGTCACCGAAAGAAGCGTGCCGCCCAGGCAATAACCGCAGGCATGCAGACGCGGGCTTCCTGAAATCGCCCGCACCGCCTCGATCGCGGCGAGCACGGCGCGGCGGTAGTCATCGAAGCCGATGTCTCGGTCCTCCGCGGTCGGATTGCGCCAGGAGATGCAAAAGACGGTGAAGCCCGCCGCCACCAGATGGCGGACCAGCGAATTGTGGGGCGAGAGGTCGAGGATGTAATATTTCATGATCCAGGCCGGAACGATGAGGACCGGCTCGGGATGGACCGTCTCGGTTCTCGGGGCGTATTGCAGGAGCTCGATGAGGTGGTTGCGGAAGACCACCTTGCCGGTCGTGGCGGCGATGTCCTTGCCCACTTTGAGCGGCAGGCGCGAGCGGCCGCGGAACGTCGCGGCGAGGTCTTCGAGCAGGTTGCGGTAGCCTCTCACGAAATTCAGCCCGCCGCTCTTGAGCGTGGCGTCGATCACCTCCGGGTTGAGGTTGGGGAAGTTGGAGGGGGCATAGGGATCGAGCGCCTGGCGGAGGAGGAAGGAGACGAGGCGGCGATTGGCGGGAGCGACGCCGGAGACGCCCCGCGTGGCGTCCTCGAAGAAGTTCTGGAGGCGGAGGAAGCTTCGCATCCACCACGAGAAGGGCCAGCTCTGCCAGAGGGGCGAGGCGAAACGGTGATCGACCGGCGAGGGCTGCACCGGCGGGGACGGCAAGGCCAGCGCATCGCGCCAGACGGCCTCCCAATTGGCCAGCGCCTCGCGGAAGAGCTCGCTCTGGCGATGGGGGTGGGTGGCGAGCGCCGACAGCCAGTCGGCGAAGGCAAGCCCGATCGCCTCGGCCGAGAACCCTCCGGTGAGCTTGCCGCGCCAGGCGTTGAGTAGCCGGTCGAGATCGGCGGGAAGGACGGGGGCGAGCGAGGCCGCCGGTTGCGGCATCGGGGGAGCGGATGCGCCGTGAGGGGCTGGCGTGGGCGTGGGTGCGGGCAGGGCGGGTTTGGCG
>KN173996.1:0-2186 GCA_000759655.1 Acidicaldus organivorans
GCGCCAAAGAGCGCCATGCCGCTCACCGCCGCCGCCCAGGCGATGAGGAGGCCAAACAGGAGCCAGGGGAGATGGGGCCGCCAGAGGCGAAGGATGCGGGCAAGCGCTCTCATGCCACGCTCCCCACCCGGGTGAGGCCCACCACCTCGCCCTCGCGGAGGTCGAGGATGCGGTCGCCGAAGGTGAAGACGGCGGTGGCGTGGCTTGCGATCAGGACGGTGCGTCCCGCCACCAGCCGGCGCAGCGCGTCGAGCACGGCGCGTTCGGTCGCGGGGTCGAGATGGGCGGTCGGCTCATCGAGCAGGAGGAGGGGCGCGTCCTTGAGATAGCAACGGGCGATCGCCACCCGCTGCGCCTCGCCCCCCGAGAGCCCGAACCCGCCCTCGCCGATCCGTGTGGCGAGCCCACGCGGGAGTTTCGCGGCAAAGCCCATCACCCCGGCGAGCGCCGCGGCGCGCGCCACCTCCTCGTCGCTCGCCTCGCGCCGGGCGAGCCGGATGTTCTCGGCGATCGTCCCGGCAAAGAGGAGCGGGCGCTGGCCGACCCATCCGATCAGCCGGGTGCGCGCCTCGAGCGTGAGTTCGTCGAGCGGGATGCCGTTGATCAGGATCTCGCCCGCGCTCGGCTTCACGAAGCCGAGCAGGAGATCGAGGATGGTCGATTTCCCCGCCCCCGAGGGTCCGCGCAGGATCAGCGTCTCGCCCGCCGCCGCCCGGAAGCTCCCCCCGGAAAGGGCGGGGCGGCGGGCCGGATCGTAGATCACGCTCACCCGCTCGAAGGCGAGGCTCACCCCGCGCGCGGCGATGGTGCGCACGGCGCGGGCCGGCGCAGGCGGGGGAAGGGGGGGGAGGATGGCGAAGGACTCGGAGGCCGCCTTGGCCCGCATGCGGTCCTGATAGGCGAGCGAGAAGGCGCGCAGCGGCGCAAAGAATTCGGGGACAAGGAAGAGGAGCGCGATCGCCCGGGCCGGCGCCGCCCCGCTCTTCGCCTCGATCACCGCGACCCCCACGATCGCCGCGACCAGGGCGAGGTCGAGCACGCTCGAGGAGAGGAAGGCGATGCGGAGCACGGCGAGGGTACGGCGGCGGAGCTCGTCGGCGGCGCGGCGCAGCGCTTCGGCCTCGGCCTGGATCCGTCCATAGAGGATGAGGGTGGCGATCCCCCGCACCCGGTCGAGGAAGCGGGTTTGCAGCCGGGTGAGCGCGATGAACTGCCGGCCCGCGGCGCGCGCTGCGCCGATCCCCGCCACCGCCATGCCGAAGGGGACGAGGAGGCCGGCTCCGAGCAGGACGAGGCCCGCGCTGGGGTCGAGGGCGAGGGCGGCGGCGAGCACGAGCGCAGGCCCGCCGAGCGCGGTGAGGGCCGCGGCGGCGGCGCGGCCGTAGAACCCTTCGAGCTGCTCCACGGCATCGAGGAGGAGGGCGGCGAGTTCCGCCGAGTGGCGGCGCTGGAGGAGGGCAGGGCCGGCGGCGAAGAGCCGGGCGAGCAATTCGGCCCTGAGCGCGCCCCGTCCCTCGTGCGAGAGGCGCGCGGCAAGCCGCTCGATGAGGGCGAGCAGTCCGGCGCGGCCGAGGGCGAGGAGGGCGAAGGCGGCGAGGCTTGCTCCGATGGGAAGGGGGGTGGGCGCGAAGAGGGTGCTGAGCGCCATCCCGGCGGCGATCGCCTGCCCCGTGGCGAGGGCGCGCTCGGCGAGTTCTGCGGCAAAAAGCGGCAGCGCGCGGCGCGTGGCCTCTTTGCGCGCCGCGCGGAGCCAGAGCTTCGCCTCCGGATTGGCCGAGGTCATGACGCCTTGGTCCCCATCGTGGCCCGCCATTTACGCGCTCCGGCCGGATTTGGCGAGAGGGCGGCGGAAAGGGCGAGAAGGTGTGATGAGGGCGCGGGCTCACGCATGGAGCCAGTCGAGGCTGCGGGCGATCGCTTTCTGCCAGCGCGCCCGCGCCTCTGCCCGCGCCTCTGGCGCCATGGCGGGGGCGAAGCTGCGGGCGATGGGAAGCGCCCCCGCCGCTTCCTCGGCGCTCGGCCATACCCCGGCCCCGAGCCCGGCGGCAAGCGCCGCCCCCCAGGCGGTGGTCTCGAGCAAAGCGGGGCGGTGGACGGGGACGCCGAGCAGGTCAGCCGAGATCTGCATGAAGAGGTCGTTGGCACTCATTCCGCCATCGCAACGAAGCTCGGCAAGCCCAACCCCC
>KN173996.1:2350-4348 GCA_000759655.1 Acidicaldus organivorans
GCGAGCTGATGCGCCACCGCCTCAAGCGCGGCGCGGGCGAGATGGGCGCGGCCTGCCGCCCGGGTGAGGCCGAAGACCGCGCCCCGCGCCCGCTCGTTCCAGTGCGGCGCATAGAGCCCGGAAAAGGCGGGCACGATCACCACCCCCGCCGCATCGGGAACGGAGGCGGCAAGCGCCTCGATCTCGGGCGCGGCGCCGATCAGGCCGAGCTGGTCGCGCAGCCACTGGACGAGCGCGCCGCTCACCGCGATCGCCCCTTCGAGCGCATAGGCGCGCCGCCCGTCCGCGAGCCGGTAGGCAAGCGTGGTGAGAAGCCCGTGACGGGAGAAGACGGGCGTCTCGCCGGTGTTGAGGAGGAGGAAGGTGCCGGTGCCGTGGGTCGCCTTGGCGAGGCCTGGCAGGATGCAGCCCTGGCCGAGGAGGGCCGCCTGCTGGTCGCCGATCAAGCCGGAGAGCCTCGCCCCGGCCAGCACGCCGAGCCGGATCGGGCCGAGATCGGCGTTGGAGGGGACGATCTCGGGCAGCATGGCGCGGGGGATGCCGAAGAGGGCGAGCAGCCCCTCGTCCCACGTTTCGCCGGTGAGCGCCATGAGCTGGGTACGCGAGGCGTTGGTGACGTCGGTGACGTGCCGTCCCCCCGCCGCCCCGCCGGTGAGGTTCCAGGCGAGCCACGAATCGATCGTGCCGAACAGGATCTCCCCGCGCGCTGCCCGCGCCCGATGCGCGGGATCGGCATCGAGCAGGGCGGCGAGCTTGAGCGCGGAGAAATAGGAGGTGGGGGGAAGGCCGGTGCGGCGGCGGATCTCCTCGCCCTCCGGTCCCGCGGCGAGGCGGGCCGCGGCGGTGGCGGTGCGGGTGTCCTGCCAGACGATGGCCCGCCCCAGCGGACGGCCCGAGGCGCGCTCCCAGATCAGCGTGGTCTCGCGCTGGTTGGTAAGCCCCACCGCGGTGAGATCGGCGGCGGTGAGCCCGGCGCGGGTGAGCGCCAGCGCGGCGACTTCGAGCGTGTTGGCGAGGATCTCCGCGGCATCGTGTTCGACGAGGCCGGGGGCGGGGGTGTACTGGCGGTGCTCCTTCTGGGCGAGCGCGCGGATCGCCCCGCGCGTGTCGAAAACGATGAAGCGGGTGCTGGTGGTGCCCTGATCGATTGCCCCGAGCAGGATCTCGCCCATCATCCCCTCCCCTCACGCCCCGCCGCGACGGGCTGCGCCAGCCCGAGCCTCTCCCCGACCTCGGCGGCAAGGGCCCCGATCTCCGCGGCAGCCGGGCTCATCGGGGCCGCCTCACTCACCCCGAGCCCACGGGCGAAGCTTTGGGCGAAGAGGACACGGTTGCCAAGCGTGGCGGCGAGATGGGGCAGTCCGCGGCGCGCCAGTTCCGCCCCGATCTCGGCGGCAAGCTTGCCGGAGGCGGGGACGCGGTTGAGGACGAGCGCCGCCTCGGGCCCGATCTCCCCGATCAGGCCGAGCACGGTCTCCGCCGCCCAGAGATCGGGGAGCGCGGGCTGCATCGGCACCAGCACGAGATCGGCCTCGCGCAGCACGAGACGCGCCTCGCCATCGAGCTTGGGCGGGGTATCGACGAGGACGAAATCGGCCCCATGCCGCGAAAGGGCCGAACTCACCCGCCAGCCGGAGAGGGTCTCGATGGCGAGCGGAACTTTGGTCTCGCCCCCGCGGGCGGCGCGCAGGGCGGCCCAGCGGGTGAGGGTCTGCTGCGGGTCAGTGTCGATCAGGAGGACGCGGCCCCGCTCGGCGAGCGCCGCGCCGAGCTGGACACAGAGCATCGTCTTGCCCGCGCCCCCTTTCTGCTGTGCAACCACGATCACCTTCATCCCCGCCTCCCCTCAGGCCTGAACCGGCTCAGGCCCGAAGCGGAGAGTGAAAAGAAACCGTCATCCGTTCAAGGCTTTTTCGCACACCGGGCGTTTTCGCACAGCGGGCTTTTTCGCACATCCGGCTTTTTCGCACGCCCGGCTTTTTTACACACCGGGCTTTT
>KN173996.1:4424-5092 GCA_000759655.1 Acidicaldus organivorans
ATCGCGGGTGGAATTCCCGGCATCACCCTGATGGAGGCCGCCGGTCGCGCCGTGGCCCGCGCCGTGATGCGCCATTTCGCCCCCTGCCGGGTGCTGGTGCTCGCCGGGCCCGGCAACAATGGCGGGGATGGCTATGTCGCGGCACGCCACCTGCTCGCCCGCGGCTGGCCGGTGGCGATCGCCCCGCTCGCCCCGCCGCGGGCGGGCGCGGACGCCGCCGAAGCAGCCCGCCTCTGGCGCGGCCCCATCGTGCCGTTCGATTCCGAACGGGCGCGGGCCGCCGATCTCGTCATCGATGCCGTCTTCGGCGCGGGCCTCGACCGTCCGCTCGAGGGGCGTGTGGCCGAGGTGCTCGGCGCGGCGCGGCGGCTGGTTGCGGTCGATGTGCCGAGCGGGGTGGATGGCGATACGGGCGCGGCGCTGGGCGCGGCCCCGGCCGAACTCACCGTCACCTTCTTCCGCTTCAAGCCGGGTCATTTTCTCTTCCCCGGCCGAAGCCTCGCCGGGCGGCTCGTGCTCGCCCCGATCGGCATCCCGGAATCGGTGCTCGGCCCCATCGCGCCCCGCACCTTCCTCAACACCCCCCGCCTCTGGCGCCTGCCCATCCCCCAGCCGGAGGATCACAAATACCGCCGCGGCGTGGTGGGGGTGATGGCGGGAGAGATGCG
>KN173997.1:0-787 GCA_000759655.1 Acidicaldus organivorans
GCGGCGAGGGCAGCGAGCGCGCGCTCGGCGCGGCGGGTCACGGTGCGGGCGAGATGAGCGAAAGCCTCAGCGGGGCTCGCCCCGGGCAGGACGAAGCTCGTGAGAGGCGAAAGCCCGGCGCGGAGCGTCTCGATCTCTTTCTCGAGGCGGGCGAGATGGCGGGGGCCGAGCGGCCCCTCCCCTTGGGGACGGGCGAGCGCTGCGCCGAGATCGAAGAGGTCATGCTGAAGGGCGAGCAGCAGGGAGGCGAAGGGGACATCGGGGGGAAGCGCCGTGCGGAGCAGGCCGAGCGTGGCATTGGCCTCATCGAGCGCGCCGATCGCGGCGATTCTCGGATGATGCTTGGGAAGCCGCGTCCCGCCCGTGATCGCCGTCGTGCCGTCATCGCCGGTGCGCGTCGCGATGCGGTCGAGGCGGACCACGATGCGCGCCCGCCCCTCCGTTCCGCTCCCGCCCCCTCCGTCCTTCGCCGTCCCCATCGTCTCCTCCCTCACAGCACCACCACACCGTGGTGCTTGGCCTTCTCCTCGGGCTCGACATGAATGGTCGCCACCACCGCCCCCATGTCCTCGCGCAGCGCCGCCTCGATGCGGTCGCAGATGGCGTGCGCTTCGGCCACCGTCATCCGCCCTGGCACCACGAGGTGGAACTGGAGGAAGGTGGTCTGGCCCGAACTCCGGATGCGAAGATCGTGCGCCTCGAGCGCCCCCTCGGCGGTGCGCGCCACGATCTCGCGGATGCGCTGGGTGGTCGCCGCGTCAGGGGCGGCATCCATCAGCCCATCGAT
>KN173997.1:821-1931 GCA_000759655.1 Acidicaldus organivorans
AGCACCGCCGCGGCGAGAGCGACGAGCAGCCCGCCCGAGGTGAGCGTGTCGCTCATCAGGTGCAACCCGTCGGCGCGGAGCGCGGGTGAGCGATGCCGCCGCCCCTGCCGCCAGAGGAAGAGGCCGAACGCGCCATTGGCCAGGCTCGCCCCGGCATCGACCGCGATGCCGAGGAAGGGCGCTTCGAGATGGGGGCCCTTACGGAAGGCGGTCCAGGCCTCGGCGAGGATGAGGACGGCGGCGAGCACGATCAGCCCGCCTTCGATCACCGCGGCGAAGAACTCGATCTTGCCGTGCCCGTAGGGATGGTTTTCATCGGCGGGGCGCGAGGCATACCAAAGCGCACCCAGCGTCATCAGCGCGGTCGCCGGATGGATCAGGCTCTCGATCGCATCCGAAAAGAGTGCCGCCCCGCCGCCCATCCACCAGGCGATGAACTTGGCGGCGAAGACAGCAAGTCCCACCCCGATCGCGGCCCCTGCCGCCCCTCCGCCGGTGATGTTGCGATGCCCGCCGCTCATTCCTCTCCCCTCACCCCGCGCTTGCGCATCTTCCTTCATCGCCCCTTCCTCACGGAAGAGCCCGCCATGGCGCGCCCTCGAGCAGGCGCGTTCCGGCGTAAAGCAGCCCGCCCGCGAGGAAGCCGAAGACGGTGCCGTTGATGCGGATATATTGGAGATCGGTGCCGATGCGGAGCTCGAGGCGGCGGACGAAGCTCTCCGTCTCCCAGGAGGCGACGACCTCGGTGATGAAGCGGGCGAGCTCGGCGCGGAGCGCGGGAAGGAGAGCGAGGAGGGCGCGTTCGAGGGCAGCGGCGAGCGGCGCGCCGAGGGCGGGATCGGCGGCAAGCCGCGCCCCGAGCCCCTCGATTTCGAGGGCGAGCGCCCGGGTGAGCCGGCTTTCGGGATCGGATGCCGCCTCCGCGAGGGCAGCGCCGAGCCGGTCCCACACATCGCCGAGCCAGGCGGCGAGCGCCGGATGGAAGAGCACGCGGCGGAAATTGGCGCGGATGCCGGCGGCGACCGCCGGGTCAGCCTCGAGTTTCGCCACTTCACGCATGACCCATTCATCGAAGGCCTCGCGCAGTTCGGAGCCTTCCGGGCCCATGCG
>KN173997.1:1982-2637 GCA_000759655.1 Acidicaldus organivorans
GCGCGGAGCGCGGCATCACGGGTGGCAAGCGTTGCCTTGAGCTCGCCGAGCAGGAAGCCGAACGCCTCCTGGTGCTTGCCGCCCTCGATCAGCGCGGCGAGCACCCGGGCGAGGATCTCCGGGCCCTGTTCGGCGATCAGCCGCGCCGAGAGGTGGCCCACCCAGGCGCGAAGCCTCCCGTCCCCCGCGGCGCGCCAGAGGCCGGGGAGGAGGGGGGCGAGGCCGCGGGCGAGGGCGGCGGCATGGGCGGGATCGGCGAGATAAGCCCCGATGAGGCGAGGGAGGTCGAAGCGGCGGAGGAAGGCGGCGAGTTCGGCCTCGGTGAAGACGTGTTCCGCGACGAAGCGGCCCAAAGCTCCGGCGAGCCGCGTCTGCTCGCGGGGCAGAATGGCGGTATGCGGGATGGGAAGACCGAGCGGGCGGCGGAAAAGCGCGGTCACCGCGAACCAGTCGGCGAGCCCGCCGATCAGCCCGGCCGAGGCGGCGGCGGCGAGTCCCTCGCGCCAGGGGGCGGGGAGGAAGCGGGCAAGCGCGATGAGCCCCGCCATGAGGAGAAGGAGGGCGTGCGCCGCCGCCCGGTGCCCGGCGAGACGGCGCCGGGCGCGCAGTTCGTCTGGGGAGGGGCTCATGGCGCTCCCTTAGCATGGCGCGGAGC
>KN173997.1:2718-9824 GCA_000759655.1 Acidicaldus organivorans
GGGCGATCCACTCCCGCAGGGCGGGGCGGGGCGGAGCGGAGAGAGAGGGAAGCGTGAGGGGGACGATCACGAACGATGTGAACGGGCGCGGAGGAGGACTTCATGGATCGTTAACCACCCCGCGCTAGAGTCCTCCCGTCTCAAGAGAGGAGGGATGATGGATCCGGCGGGAGAGGAAGAGATCGCGTCAAAGGGGGCCAGGCGGCGGGGGGGACGTCTCACCCCCGCCGGGGACGCCGCGGGGCCTGCCAACAAGGGGTCCGCCACCCTGGGACCCGCCCCTCTTTGCCAAGCCTATCTCGAGCATCTCGACGAGGGCGTGCTGGTGGTGGGGCCGGAGGGAGGCGTGGTCCATGCCAACGCCTATGCCTTCCGCCTGCTCCGCGCCCCCGCCCCCTGCCCCGGCCAGCCCGTCTCCGTCCTGCTCGCCGAGGCGGAAGCCCTCTCGCCCGAGGCCAAGACGCTCATCCTCAAGGAACTCTCCCATCTCGAGCGCGGCATCAGCGTGCCGGCCTTCTCGGCTTGCGGGCTCGCCTTCCATCTCTACGCCCTCCCCGGCCGGCATCGCGCCATCCGCTTCTTCTCCGAAACCCGTCTCGCCGCGCTCGCCGCGATCGATCCGCTCACCGGGCTTGCCAACCGCCGCAGCTTCCAGCTCGCCCTGCAACGCGCCTTCACCGACCAGGCGGGATCGGCGGCGCTGCTCCTCCTCGACATCGACCGCTTCAAGACGATCAACGATTCGCTCGGCCATCAGGTGGGGGACGCGCTGCTCGGCCTGGTCGCGCAGCGGCTCAAGGCGGGGCTGCGCCCGGCCGACCACCTCGCCCGCCTCGGTGGCGATGAGTTCGCGATCCTCCTGCGTCCGGCGGAGGCGGGGGCGGCGCTCGCCGAACGCCTGCTCGGCTTCCTCGCCGAGCCCTATCTGGTCAAGGGCCACGCGGTGACGGCGGGGATGAGCATCGGGCTCGCCCTCGCCCCTCAGGATGCCGATACGCCCGATCTCCTGCTCAAACGGGCCGAGCTTGCCCTCTATGCCGCCAAGGAGGAGGGACGGGGGCGCGCCGTCCGTTTCGATCCAGAAATGGACAAGCGGGCCGAGGCACGGCTCTCCCTCGAGACCGATCTGCGCCAGGCGCTCGCCTTCGGCCAGTTCGAGCTCCACTACCAGCCCCTCCTCGATCTCGAGACGGAGCAGCTTTCCGGGTTCGAGGCGCTGCTGCGCTGGCCGCATCCCACCCGCGGCCTCGTCTCTCCGGCCGAGTTCATCCCGCTCGCCGAGGAGATCGGGCTCATCGTCCCGCTCGGCGAATGGGTGCTGCGCGAGGCCTGCCGCACCGCGCGGACCTGGCCGGAGGGGATCTCGGTCGCGGTCAATGTCTCAGCCCGGCAATTCGCCGACGGGCCGCGGCTCGTGCGCGCCGTGCGCCATGCGCTTGAGGAGTCGGGGCTTCCCGGCACCCGGCTCGAGATCGAGATCACCGAGAGCGTGTTCATCGCCAACGTCCCCGACACGCTCGCGACCCTGCACCAGCTGCGCGCGCTCGGCATCCGCATCGCGATGGACGATTTCGGCACCGGCTATTCCTCGCTGAGCCAGCTCCGCAGCTTCCCCTTCGACAAGATCAAGATCGACCGCTTCTTCCTGAGCCGGCTCGAAGCAAGCGAGGAGAACAACCTCGCCGTGGTGCGCGCGATCGCCTCGCTCGGGCGCACCCTCGGCATGGTGGTCACCGCCGAGGGGGTGGAGACGGCGCGTCAGGCCGAACTGGTGCGCGAAAGCGGCGGGCATCAGATCCAGGGCTACTGGATCAGCAAGCCGCTCCCCGCCGCCGCGCTCGCCCCCCTCTTCGCCGCGCGGCCCCGCCCGACCGCCCGCGAGGCTGGGCGCGGCGCCGCCTCCTGAGCGGCGGCGGTCGCGGGAAGGGGTGGAAGTGGGGGCGAGCAACAGGAGGGGCATAAGGAGATGCGGGCGGCAAAAGGGGAGAGCGGACAGCGGACATGCTCACCAAGGACGATGAGGGGGCGAACGCGGGACGAGGCGAAGGGAGAGCGGCGTGACGGCCCTGGGAAGGGACGGCGTGAGGGAGAGCCTCACTTGAGGAAAAGCCTCTCCAAACACCGCCCGCGACACCTCCCAACAGCCCCTCAAACGAGGGAGCCGGGAGGGCGGTCATAGGAGGTCATCACGATGGGTCTCTACCGTGTTCTCTATTGCAGCCGGGCACGGCTTCCCGCCGAACGCGAGGCGCGGCTGGGCAGCTTGCGCACCATCATCGCCCGCTCCGAGGCCAACAACCGCACGGCGGGCCTCACTGGCGCGCTCCTCTTCACCAATGGCTGCTTCGCCCAGATCCTCGAGGGCGAGGAAGCGCCGCTCGAGGCCCGCTTCGCCCGCATCAGCGCCGATGCGCGCCATCACCAGATCGCGGTGGTGGCCTATGGGCCCGCGGCGGGACGCGAGTTCGCCGACTGGTCGATGGCCTTCCTCGGCCAGCCCCAAAGCGATGAGGAGGATGCGCTGGCCCGCCTTCTCCTGCAGGAGGCCTTCGCCCCCGCTCCTCGCGCCGGAACGGCGGAAGCGCTCCTCGGCTACCTGCACGGGCTCCTTCATGCCGGCAACGGTTTTGCCCAGGCGCTCTGAGGAGAGAGGGCGGGAGGGCAAAGACAGGACAGCAGAAAGGGAGGACGGCGAGAGACCGGCATGGGGGCGCCGGAAAGAAAAAAAGATCCGGAAAGGAAAAAAGGTAAAGCGTGAACGGGGGCGAGCGGGCGGTGAGATGCACTCCGGAATGAGGGGAGAGCGAACGGCGCTCAATCGCCGTCGTCATCCCCTCCTTCGCCCCAACCCCCGTCCTCGCCGCCATAGCCCGGCGCGACGGGCGCCGGGGCGTAGCCATAACCGGGCGCCCCGTAGCCCGGCGCGCCATATCCGTACCCGCCGCCCCAGTTGTTCCCGTAGCCTTGGCCATTCCCGCCTTGATAACCGCCGCCTTGAGAGTTTCCGCCCTGATAAGTGTTGCCCTGATAAGGGCCCCCCTGGGCATTGCCCCCTTGCGGCGCGTAGCCTGTCCCGTAGGGCGGCGCGGCGGGAGGCGGCTCATACGAGCCCGGATAGGGCTGATAGAAGCTCCCGGACGGATAGGCGTAGCAGCCGGAGAGGCCCAAGCCGAGGAGAAGGAGGAGGGGACGGGCGGCGCGAGGCGGGAAGGCGCGGCGGGCGGACATGACGAAAACTCCCTTCGAAATCCTCTCCGAGGCCACCATTCTAGCCCAGCATCGCCGCGCCCGGCCACCACTCCCGCCGTGCGATCCTGCCGGGCCCCCGGCGGCGCTCAGTCGTCGCCGTCGCCATCATCATGATGATGCTCGCCCCAGCCGTAATAGGAGTAGCCATAAGCCGGATAGGGATAGGCTTGTGGCGGGTAGGAGGGAGGCGGCGAGGCGGGCAGACATGGCGTCATCTCCCTTCCGCAGGTTCCACACACGCGTTCCTTGTCTGATTTAACTCCCCATTCGAGCCGAATTCACCCCCGACCGGCCTGTCGCGGTCTCAACAGCGCGTGTATGCCTCCCCCGCGCCGGTGAGGGCATCCCCGCACCGCCTTGCCGGAGCGATGATACTGAGACGATAGGGGGCGCTCGGGTGGCGGCTCAGCCGGGCCCGCCCATCGGGCCGGGATAGCTCACTTCCTCGAGCCGTCCCGTATCGACGTCGTAGATGAAGCCGCGCGCGGTGATCGCATCCTCGCCCGAAGTGGGAATCCAGGGATGGTTGAGGATGGCCGAGAGGCCGCGGCGGACATCCCATTGCAGACGTTCGGTGTTTCTCGCATCGCGCGGGGCGTCGAGCGGTTCGGGCGCGCCGCGGAAAGCATGGAAGGCCGCGGGAGAGGCAGAGGCGCAGCCGCAGGCGACGAAACGCCGCCCCGTAGCCTTGCCGAGCATCGCCGCCGCCCCTTGCTCACCCTCGAGCCCCGCCTTGAGCAGATCGTCGGTGAAAGCGAGCATGCCGCAGCGCGTGTGGTGGATGAGAACGACCTCGCGCGTATCGAGCAGGTGATGAGAGATGATGAGCGAGCGGATGACGTCCTCGGTCACCACCCCGCCCGCGTTGCGGATGATGTGCGCCTCCCCGGTCTGCAGACCGAGCAGGTCCTCGACGTCGAGCCACGCATCCATGCAGGCGACGACGGCGAGGCGCTTGGCGGGACGGATCGGCTGCGGGCCAGGATGGACGGGCCGGTGCCCCGCCTCGCCCGCACTGTAGCGCTGGTTGTTGACGAGAAGTTCATCGATGAGCGACATGGTTTCCTCCGCTGGGTTCTTTCCCGTCGCGTTCTTCTCCGGGCGCAGGTCCGGCGCTCAGGGGAATTTGGTGGAGACGGAGGATAGCGCCTTTCCTTTTCCCCGGCGGGGGTTTCCCCCTCCCCTCCCGCCGCTGACGACGGTGAGGAACCCTCTCCGCCAGTCCCCGGGATGCGTCCGCAGAAGGGGGTCAGGTCGGCTCAGGAGTTCAGGATCCGGCGGTTGAATAAAAAAATGTTCTCGCCGCCGTAGACGAAATCGAAATCATGACGTGCCAGTGCTTTGATGAAATTCCGTGATGATCCCGAAAATGGGTAGAGCCAGTCATGAAGCTCGATGATGATGAGAGGAAATGCGTCCATCCACTCGGTATCGCTCCGAAAAAGATACTCTTCCGCGCCCTCGATGTCGATTTTCACCAGCAAGGGATTCATGTCACGGATCGAGGGGGTCGCCGAGAATTGTCTTCATCGAGATGCTTTTTACGACATTCTTTTTCTTCTCCGCGTTCTGCCCGTTGATCTCTTGGGTTACGTATCCCCAGTCGGATAGTCCGGGATCGATCAGTTCCAACTCCCCATCGAAATCTGATATCGCTCCATAAAAATTGAATACATTCAATCCCTTTGTATTGATTTCCAGAAGATGCCAGTTCATGATGTCGGGCTCAATCGAGAAAACGAAAGAATTTTCGAACGTCATTGCGAAAAAGACGGTCGAGCATCCGATATTCGCCCCAGCATCGACGATCAGGGAAGGTTTTTCTCTTGATTTCTCCTGATGATATTCGATGAGTTTCATGCCCTGCCGCCAGTGATGAACGGCATAGTCCTTCCCGTGGAAGATTTGCCCGATCATCCCCTTGTCGCCAATCGAGTCTTCTCGATAGCTGAAGAAAATTTCACGTCCATTTATCTCAAATCTTTCACTCGTGATCCGCATGGGAATTTTCCTTTCAATTTTTCGATCAACACACCTGGGGCGGCCATCGCAGAACAGCCCCCCGCCATTCGTCAGCTCTCGCGGCGGACGGCAAAGAGGAAGCCGCCGCGGGCACGCAGCAACACGGGGCGGAAACGGCGCGGCGGCAGGAGCGCCGCGAGAACCCGCCAGAAAGGAAGCGCCGCTTCCGAAATGTCCTCGATCACCGCCCAGCCGCCCGGCCGCAGCTTGGCAAGCGCAAGACGCAACACCCCAAGATTGGCATGCGGCGCGTGCAGCCCGTCATCGATGACGAGATCAAGCCCATCCGGCACCGCGGCACCGAGCGTGGCCAGCGCCGCGCCGTCGGTCTGATCGACGAAATGGGTGAAGATGCGCTCCTCCTCGAACAGGATGGCGCGATCGACATCCGCGCCGTAGATGATGGCGTTCGGGCAGTAGGCACGGAAGGCGCGGAGCGAGGCGCCGGGCCGCCCGCCCGTCCCCATGTTGGAGACCACCTCCGTATTGTTGGTGCCGAGCCCGATCTCAAGGATGGCGCGCACCGCTTCCGGCGGGCGGAGGATCGCCGCGTAGAAGAGGTGGTAGTCGTGGGCGGTGGCCTTGTCGGAGCCTTCCGCGTCGAAGAGCGCCTTGAGACGGAGGGCGGCCTCGCTCACCGGCGCCGCGGCCTCGATGGGGACAGGATCGATGAGCGGAAGGGCAAGGCTTGCCAAGAAATCGACGAGAAGGGGGAAGATGCGACCTGCCCCCTGCAGGGCGAGAGGGGCGAGCTGATCGGGCCTTCCCGCGCTGTTGGCGGCGAAAAGGGCGAGGGTAGAGAGCACCTCCCCTGGACCAAACCCCGCCTCCGCAGGCGCAACAGGCATGGAGGGGGCGGCGGGGTTGGCCTCGCTCGCCGGTGCGGCGGGGGGAAGGAGGCTTGCCAGCCGGGCGCAGAATTCATCGGAGGTAAGCATCGCCTCGCGCAGCGAGGCGATCGGGGTGTGGGCGGCGCGCTGAGTGGCAGCCTCCTCGAGAAGGCGCGCCTCGTCTTCCGGCTCGCGCCCGAGGAGATAGAGATAGGCGTAACGGAGCGCGAGCACATCGACCGGGCTTTCGAGCCGCGGCTTGACGTTGACCCAGCTCACCCCATCCCGATCGGCCATCGACGCACCCCTCCCCTCTTCTGCATCCGTCCCAGCGCGAACCGGGCGGGAGGAGGCTAGCCGAATACCCCCTCTCCTTCAACGATTTCCGAGGAAGACCACGCCCCCCCGGGGGCGGGCGGATGGGCAAAGGCATAGGCGGTGGGGAAAGGCTCGAGGAACGGTCCTTTCACCTCATCGCGGCGGAAGGATCTCGAGCACCGTCTCGGGCGGGCGGCAGAGGCGCACCCCAAGGGGGTCACCACGATCGGGCGGTTGATGAGGATGGGATGACGCTCCATCGCCTCGATCAGCGCCTCGTCGGAGAGGGCGGGATCATCGAGGCCGAGCGCGGCATAGGGCGTCCCTTTCTGGCGAAGGATCGCCCGCGCGGGGACACCTATGCGGCGGACGAGCGCGCCGAGTTCCTCGCGCGAAGGCGGGGTTTTGAGATATTCGATCACCCGCGGCTCATATCCGCGGTCGCGGATCAGGCCGAGCACTTTGCGCGAAGTGCCGCAGGCGGGATTGTGGTAGATCACAATCTCCTCGGACATCGCGGTCATCTCCCCTCCTCGACGCCTCCCCCCTTTTTCCCCCTCGCGCCAGAGCCCGCGCCTCACCTCGCTCACCCGGCCTTGCAAGTCAAGACGGATGACCCAAGATCCGCGATGGAGAGATTCCGTGGTTGAAAAAAGCTTTGCTTTTTTAATAAGATGAGTGTTATCG
>KN173997.1:9888-10244 GCA_000759655.1 Acidicaldus organivorans
GGAATTGGCACGCGCGGGGACGCTGATTTGATCTCGATCAAATATCGGCCGTTGCCGAGCCGCTAAAGGAAGACATAATGCAGTACGAGTTTATGAATTTTGCGCGACGACGGGAGAAAGCGAGATGTCACGAGACGGGCTATCACCGAGGACAAAAATCCGCGCGTTTCGTCTTAATGGCCGGATACGGGAAGTTCTCGTCGCCGATTCGGCGTTGCTCATCGACACACTTCGCGAAACACTTGGCCTCACCGGCACCAAGCAGGGGTGCGACGGCGGTGAATGTGGCGCCTGCACTGTACTGATCGACGGCATGCCGCGGCTCGCTTGCTTGACCCGCACCGAGGAGTGCGAGG
>KN173997.1:10295-10508 GCA_000759655.1 Acidicaldus organivorans
CGCCGAGGGGCTTTTGCGTCGCGATCCTGCGCCCGACGAGGCCGCGATCCGCACCGCTCTCGCCGGCAACCTCTGCCGCTGCACCGGCTATGTAAAAATCATCGAAGCGGTCGCGGACGCGGCGCGGGGGACGTCATGACGGTGATGCGCAACACCCACGACGTCGTCGGCCAACCGACGCCGCTGATCGACGGCATCGAAAAAGTCATGGGT
>KN173997.1:10574-10724 GCA_000759655.1 Acidicaldus organivorans
AACGCCGCCCTCGTGGAGTACGATCCCGATCGCGACCATCTGACGATTTGGAGTACGACGCAGGTTCCCTATTACCTGCATCTGATGCTGGCGCGCTGCCTCGCGCTTGATGCGAGCCGCATCCGCGTTGTCAAGCCGTTCGTCGGCGGC
>KN173997.1:10752-12646 GCA_000759655.1 Acidicaldus organivorans
GCGCGGTGGCGCCTATGCCGGCTATGGCGTCATCACCATTCTTTACGCCGGCGCCTTGTTGCAGGGTCTTTATGACATTCCGGCGATCGCCTATGACGGCGTCAGGGTCTATACTAATCTGCCGCCCTGTGGCGCGATGCGCGGGCATGGCTCGGTTGATGTCCGCTTCGCCTTCGAATCCCTGCTCGATCGCATGGCGCGCGAACTCGGGCTCGATCCCTTCGCGGTGCGGCGGGTCAATCTCCTCGCGGCTCCGACGCAAACTCAGAATGGGCTTCGTATCGAGAGCTACGGCCTTGGGGAATGTCTCGATTGGGTCGAGCAGGCGAGCGGCTGGCGCGCGCGCCGCGGCCGGCTCGGGCCGGGGCGGGGGCTTGGCATGGCCTGCTCGCATTACGTCAGTGGCGCGGCGAAGCCGATCCACTGGACCGGCGAGCCGCACGCCGTGGTTCATCTCCGGCTCGATTTCGACGGCGGCATCACGCTGCTGACCGGTGCTGCCGATATCGGCCAAGGCTCGAGCACGGTGATGGCCCAGGCCGCGGCGGAAATTCTCGGCGTCCACCTCGACCGGGTGCGGGTCGTCGCCGCCGACAGCTTGCTCACCCCGAAGGATAATGGCTCCTATTCCTCCCGTGTCACGTTCATGGTCGGCAACGCGACCATCGAGGCTGCGCGCGCCCTCCTCACCCATCTGCGCGCGGCGGCGGCGGAGCGGCTTGGCGTTTCCGAGACGGCGATCGACCATGAGAACGAGAATTTCTTCGTCCCCGGCGGCGATGGCGCCACGCTCTCCTTTGCCGAAGTCGCGCAAACGGCGCTGGCGCGCGAAGGCGGTGCCATCACCGTCAAGGGGAGCTTCACCTGCCCGGTCGAATTTCAAGGCGGCAAGCACAAGGGCGGCGCGGTTGGCGCCACCATGGGCTTCAGCTACGCCGCGCAGGTGGTGGAGGTCGCCGTCGATGACGAGACCGGCATGGTGTCGGTAGAAAAAGTCTGGGTCGCGCAGGATTGCGGCTTCGCGATCAACCCGCTCGCCGTCGAGGGCCAGATCCAGGGCGCGGTATGGATGGGCATGGGCCAGGCGATCGGCGAGGAGACCCGCTACGAGCAGGGGCTTGCCGTGCATACGAGCTTCCTCGACTACCGCGTGCCGACGATCGTCGAATCGCCGCCGATTTCGGTGCATATCGTCGAGAGCCTCGATCCCAACGGGCCGTTTGGCGCCAAGGAGGCGAGCGAAGGCGCGCTCGCCGGTTTTCTGCCGGCGCTTACCAATGCCATTGCCGATGCGCTGGGCTTGGAGATCGACACACTGCCGGTGACGCCGGACCGGATCCTCGAAACCCTCGCCCAACGCCAGCGCGCCCGGCGCCTCGCCAAGGCCCTGGAGGAAATGGTGTGATGGAAATCCTGCCGCGCTTTGACGTAATTCGCCCCGCTTCCATCGCCGCAGCGCTCGACGCTTATCATCGTTGCCGAGCCAGCCGCTTCATCGCCGGTGGCACCGATCTCATGGTCAATCTGCGCCATGGTCTCGGCGAGCCGGAAACGCTGATCGATCTCCGCCATATTCCCGAACTGCGTGTGCTCGCGAAGGATGAAGGCGGCGTCACGATCGGTGCCGCCGTCACGCTCGCCGATCTCGCCGCACGACCCGAAATCGAGGAACAATATCCCGCCGTCGCTGCCGCCGCACGCGCGGTCGGCGCCCCGGCGCATCGCCAGGCGGGCACGATCGGCGGCAATCTCTGCCTCGATACCCGGTGCCTGTTTTATAACCGCAGTGCCTGGTGGCGGGAGGCCAATGGTTTCTGCTTGAAATATCGCGGCGAGACCTGCCATGTCGCACCAACCGGAAAGCGCTGCCACGCCGCCTTCAGCGGCGATCTCG
>KN173997.1:12733-14337 GCA_000759655.1 Acidicaldus organivorans
CGCCCGCGCTGCTGGTCTATGGCGCCACAATCGAGATCGCCGGCGCGAGGCGGAGATGTGCAGCGCCATCCTCGGCATAAAGCTCGTCGAGCGGAATCCGCCGCAGCCCGTTCGCGCCCGCGCTGCTGGTCTATGGCGCCACAATCGAGATCGCCGGCGCGAACGGGCTGCGGCGGATTCCGCTCGACGAGCTTTATGCCGAGGATGGCGCTGCACATCTCCGCCTCGCGCCGGGCGAATTCCTGGTCCGCGTCCATCTGCCCGCCGATCCCTGGCCGGCCGCCTATGCCAAGGCGCGCCCGCGTGGCGCGATCGATTTTCCGCTCGCCGGCGTCGCCGTCGCGCTGCGCGCCGAGGCGGGCACGATCATCGGGCTCAGGGTCGCGCTCACCGGCACCAATTCGCGCCCGTTCCTGCTCGCCGGCACCGAAGCGCTGGCTGGCCTGAGCGCCGATGCCGCCTGGCTCGATCGGCTCGGCAAGCTCGTCCAAAAGCAGGTCTCGCCGATGCGCACGACGTTGCTCTCGGCGCAATATCGCCGTCGTGTCGCGAGCGCGCTGGCGCGCCGCCTCGCCGCCGCGCTCGCCGGTATCGGGGAGGAAAACCAAGCGGCGGCCTGAGATAGCAATGCTGCGCGCAAGCCCAAGGAGGCAAGACCATGAAGACCCATATCGCAAGAGCGCTCCACGACGATCACATGGCGGCGCTGGCGCTGATCGAGCGGCTCGAAGCCCTGCTCGGCAACCATCGCCCGGACTTTGCGCCGGCGGTCGCGGCTCTGCTCCGCGATTGCGATCGCGCGCTCACCCTCGAGATCGGCCCTCATTTCGACTTCGAGGAAGCCGAACTCTTCCCGCGCTTGGAGGCCGCCGGTGCGGCGCCGATGGTCGCGGTGCTGAGCGAGGAGCACGCACACATCCGCCCGCTCGCGCGGAGCCTGAGTTCGCTGGCGCGCGAAGGCCAGTCACGCGGCTTCGACACCACTCTCTGGCAGGCGTTCCACGCTACCGGCGCCGAATTTTCCGGGCGGATGGCGGAGCACATCGCGAAAGAAGAAATGGGCTTGCTGCCGGCGCTCGAGGACATCCTCGATCCCGAAACCGACGCCGCGCTGGCGCTGACCTTCGCGAGCCAGCGCTGATCGTGCGGCAAGCCCCCATCGAGGGGAGAATGGGGAAAAAAGAGCCATGACCAACCGCGAATCGACCGCTTCCGCCCCCGCCGGGGGCACGGTCATCCGACCGCTGACCGCGGTCGATCGCGAGGCCGTCATCGCGATCGACCACGCGCTTTCCGGGCGTAGCCGGCGCGGCTTCTTCGAGCGCCGGTTGGCGCACGCGGAGCGCGATCCGGCGGGCTTCGTTGCTTTCGCCGCCGAGCGCGATGGGCGCCTCATCGGCTTCGTCCTGGCGCGCCTCTTTGAGGGAGAATTTGGCGCGACCTCGCGCGAGGCCGCGCTCGATGCCATCGGCGTTGCCCCCGCGCTGGCCCGCCAGCACGGGGTCAACGCCGATGGCATCGAGCGCGACCTCGCGCGAGGCCGCGCTCGATGCCATCGGCGTTGACCCCGCGCTGGCCCGCCAGCACGGCGTCGGACGCGCCCT
>KN173997.1:14439-14796 GCA_000759655.1 Acidicaldus organivorans
CCGCCGCGACGCCGATCGCGCGCCTGCCCCGCGCCGA
Organism: Acidicaldus organivorans; assembly: GCA_000759655.1. GTDB lineage: Bacteria > Pseudomonadota > Alphaproteobacteria > Acetobacterales > Acetobacteraceae > Acidicaldus > Acidicaldus organivorans. The sequence continues at coordinate 14,477 of KN173997.1, forward strand.
TCGCGACACCGATTACAGCGCCGCCGACGGTGATGAATTCCAATCCCTGGCGCATGACCGGTTGCCGGTCCGTTCGATGGCGCGCGCCGATCTTGCCGCGATCATCGACATCGACCGCCGCATCACCGGGCGGAGCCGCGCGGCCTATCTCACCCGCAAGCTCGATGAGGCATTCACCGAATCGGCGGTGCGGATATCGTTGGTGGCCGAGATCGACGGCCATCCTGCTGGTTTCATCATGGCGCGCGTCGATGATGGTGAATTCGGCCATCCCGCGACGGAAGCGGTGCTGGACACCATTGGCGTCGATCCGCGCCACG
>KN173998.1:0-76 GCA_000759655.1 Acidicaldus organivorans
GCGCGATGAGACGGCGGGTGCCGAGAAAGGCGGTTTCGGCATCGCGCCATTCGGCATGGTTGCGGTAGGGATCGCC
>KN173998.1:158-11176 GCA_000759655.1 Acidicaldus organivorans
TCGCCCCGACATAGAGCCCCATGTCGCACCAGGCCTCGCGCTCGACCTTGGCGCGTTTTTCGGCAAGCCGCTCGCGTGTGGTGGTGGGCGGCGTGGTGTTGGGCATGTCGAAGACCGCGGTCAACCCGCCGAGCACCGCCGCCTTGGTGCCGGTTGCGATCGACTCGACGCTGGCATCGCCGGGGTCGCGCAGATGGACATGGGCGTCGATCAGACCGGGAAGGACGTGAAGGCCGCGCGCTTCGATCACCTCCGCCGCCGCCTCGCGCGGCACGCCGAAACCTCGATCGGCGTCCGCGAAGGACGGATCGCGGGCTTCGGCGTGCCGCCGCTGATCACCATCTCGAAGCGCTCTGCCATTCCCTGCTCCCTTTCCGCCAAACCGTTTCCGAGGGGCTCTGCGGCGTCCTTCCTCGCGCATGCTGCGTTGCTTGGGAAGGGGCAGGCTTCACGCACGAGCCCCGCTCGGGCATAAACGCGGCATGAGCATTCCGCTTCCGCTCCCCGACTGGCTCCCCGGCTGGGCGCTCACCGTCCTCGTCATCGTGGCCGTCCTTTACGGGCTCGCCTTTCTCTTCATGCCGTTCAGCGTGATCGGGGTGAAAACCCGGCTCGATGCGATCGAGGCCGAGCTCGAAGCGCTGCATACCGAGCTCCGCAGCCTCACCTTGCGCCTTCCCGAGACGGGCGGGCGGAGCGCCGAGGCCTTCGCGAGCTACGTCGCGCCCGAGCCGCTGACCCCGCGCCCCTCTCCTGTTCCCGCTGCCGCGCCTCCCATCCCGCCGCGCGAGCCGCCACTCGCCCGCCCCGCCCCCGATCCCGCGCTCAGGGTGGGCGGCGTGCGTGGCCCGGCGCATCGGGGCGGAGAGCGGGACGAGCCTCCGCCGCGGCGCGCCGAACCCCGGCTTGAATGGCCGCGTTGAGGGGAGGCCGTCCGATGAAAGAAGGCGAGATGCGCGTCTCTGTCATCCAGATGAGCCCCGGCGCCGACAAGGAGGCGAATATCGCCGCGGCCGAGCGGCTCATCGGTGAGGCCTGCAAGGAAGACCGGCCTGAGTTGGTCAGCCTTCCCGAAATGTGGATGAGCCTGGGCGGGGATCGCGAACGCCGCTTCGCCAATGCCGAGAGCCTGCCCCCGCCGGGGAGCGAGGCTCCCACCGCCGGGGCCGAGGCCTATGAGACGCTCAGGCGGCTTGCCCGCCATCACCGCATCTTCATCCATGGCGGCTCGCTGATCGAGAAAGACGAGGCCGAGCGCGGACGGCTCTTCAATACCACCGTCCTCTTCGATCCCGAAGGACGGGAGATCGCCCGCTATCGCAAGATCCACCTCTTCGACATCACCGCCCCCGACGGCACCGGCTATCGCGAGAGCGCCACCTATGGCGCGGGCGAGGCGATCGTCACCGCCCGTTGCGGCGCCTTCGTGGCGGGGTTGTCCATCTGCTACGACATCCGCTTTCCCGAGCTCTATCAGGCGCTGCGGCTGGCCGGAGCCGAGGTGATTTTCGTCCCCGCCGCCTTCACCCTGCAGACCGGCAAGGATCATTGGGAGGTGCTGCTCCGGGCGCGGGCGATCGAGACCCAGTGCTGGATCGTGGCGGCGGCGACGTTTGGCCGCTTCGAGGAACGGGGCGAGCCGCGCGCGACCTATGGCCATGCGATGATCGTCGATCCGTGGGGTCAGGTCGTCGCCATGGTGCCGGACGGGGTGGGCTTCGCCACCGCCCGACTCGATCGCGCTCGCCTTGCCCGCATCCGCCGCGACATGCCGGTGATCGAGCATCGCCGTCCGCATCTCTGGGGCCGGTGATGAGCGGTGGAATGGAAAGTGGGGCGCACGCCGTCGCCGCCGCCGAGACCGCCAAAGAGGCCGAAAGACCTGCTCTTCCTGAAAATCCGCGGCTCATCTTCCTCGCCGCCCCCACGCGGCTCGCCCAGGAGAGCCGCGCCCGGCTCATCGCCCGCTATGGTGACACGCCGCTCGATGAGGCGGATGTGGTGGTGGCGCTCGGCGGGGATGGGTTCATGCTCGAGACCCTGCACCGGCTGATCGGGCGGAATCTCCCGGTTTACGGGATGAATTGCGGCTCGGTCGGCTTCCTGATGAACGCTTACGAGGAGGATAATCTTCCCGAGCGGGTGCGAAGGGCGCAGGCCGCCACCCTCCATCCGCTCCGCATGCATGCCGAGACGATGACCGGCGCGCGCGAGGAGGCGCTTGCCTTCAACGAGGTCTCGCTCCTCCGCCAGCAGCGCCAGGCGGCGAAGATCCGCATCTATGTCGATGGCCGGGAGCGGCTTTCGGAACTCATCTGCGACGGGGTGCTGATTTCCACCCCGGCTGGCTCGACCGCCTACAATCTCTCGGCGCATGGGCCGATCGTGCCGCTTTCCGCCAATCTCCTCCCGCTCACCCCGATCAGCGCCTTCCGCCCCCGCCGCTGGCGCGGCGCGCTGTTGCCGAGCACGGCGGAGGTGGTGTTCGAGGTGCTGGAGCCGGAGAAACGGCCGGTCGCCGCGGTCGCCGATTTCACCGAAGTGCGCAACGTGGTGATGGTAGCGGTCGCCGAGGACCGGCGGATCGCCATGCGACTCCTCTTCGATCCCGACCAGCCGCTCTCGGAGCGGATCATCGCCGAGCAGTTCACCGTTTGACGCCGTTCATCATCCTGAGATGACGGTGTGATGGACGGACGCCCAGCGCCGCTGAGGGATGGGATTGAACCCCATCCTCCCTTCCCTTTCCACGAAGAACGAGGGTCCAAAGGCAAGGAAGGCGGCGCCATGACGCCGCCCGAGATTCTTTGCGCCCGGGGTCTATTCCGTCTTCTGCTTGGGCTCGCCGTCGCCGCAGCGGTCATTGGCGTGGGTGGCGCGCCAGACGACGATTTCGGTGGTCGAGCCCGGGTCCGGGGCGAAGCGGGCGCAGAACCCCGCCTCCCGCCACCAGCTGAGCGGCAGGTCACCCCGTCTTTTGGGAAAGAGGCCCTGATCCCCCTTGCGGCGGCGCCAGAAGGCGCAGTCGCGGCAGCGGACCATCACCTCCTTGCCCTCCTCGCGGGGCACGCCCTCCGCGCAGCCATCATCGTTCAGCGTTTCCAGCCAGTAGCTGGTGTCATCCACCTGCGTTCCCGGTCGGGGGCTGTGACGATGGCATTTGCCGGTCGTCGGTCCGAAAGCCACCCAGTAGGCGCACACCCCGCACTCGATCATTGGCGAATCCTTCGTATCCGGAGAGGGTTGGTTCTTGCCTCTGCCCTTTACGCGGCGTTTCGCTTGCCGATCAAGGCGTGGCGCGCGCCGGGAGGCGTGATTACAGCAATTTGAGCTTGGTGGCGGCGGCCTTGCCGCGCTCCATGGCGATCTCGTAGGAGACCTTCTGGCCGTCATTCAGGCCCTTGAGGCCGGCGGCCTGCACGGCGGTGATGTGCACGAACACATCCTTGCCGCCCTCTTCGGGGACGATGAAGCCATAGCCCTTGGTGGCGTTGAACCATTTCACGGTGCCGGTCGGCATGTTTCTTCCTCCTCTTTCGGATTGAGAAGCCTTTTCATGAGGAACGGGGGGGGTGGAGAAACGAAAAAGGACACCCCGAGGGGTGTCCCTTCTCTTGCTGGCGTGGCATGACCACCCCAACCAACCCGTCAGTGTGGTTCAGACGAGCCGGATGTTGGCGGCGCTATCCTTGCCCCGTTCCTTGACGATCTCGTAGCTCACGCGCTGGCCTTCATTGAGGCCGCGCAGACCCGCCGCCTGAACGGCGGTGATGTGCACGAAAACATCCTTGCCGCCATCCTGGGGAACGATGAAACCATACCCTTTGGTGGCGTTGAACCATTTGACAGTACCGATAGCCATAAGTCTTACTCTCCGTCTGGGGCGCCAAACCCGATGTCAGGCGCTTTGAGCAATCGATCTGACCCAACGTCTTGAAGGCACCCGATCGAGACGGAGGCGCAGCAAGAGAAGTCGAACGACGATCGCCCCATTATCAACGCAGAAACCTATTCCGCTGTCAACCACTTCCTGATGCCCGGCGATGAAAAATCCGTAACCGCCTGATGACGTGCCGACGATCGGGGAACGCTCTGGTGGGTGAATGGATGAATGGATGGGGCGCGTTGGGGCGCGAAGGCCTGCCGCGGCCGTTTCCCCCCTGTTGCGGCTCTAACGAAGCGGTCCGAACGAAAAAGCGGGCCCGAAGGCCCGCTTTCCGTGAGACGAAGAGTGTGGCTTCGGCTCAGAAGTCCCGGCTCAGAAGTCCATATCGCCCATGCCACCACCGGCCGAGGCCGCGGGGGCAGGCTTCTTCTCGGGCTTCTCGGCCACCATCGCCTCGGTGGTGATCAGCAGCCCAGCGACGGAGGCCGCATCCTGGAGCGCCGAACGCACCACCTTGGTGGGGTCGATGATGCCCGCCTTGACCAGGTCCTTGAACTCGCCGGTCTGGGCATCGAAGCCCCAGCTGTAGTCGTCCTTGTCGAGGACCTTGCCTGCGATCACTGCGCCATCCTCACCGGCGTTCTCGGCGATCTGGCGAAGCGGGGCGAGGATGGCCTTGCGCACGATCTCGATGCCGAAGCGCTGGTCCTCGTTGTCCGCGTTCACCTTGGAGAGGATGAGCGAGGCCCGCGCCAGCGCGACACCGCCGCCCGGCACGATGCCCTCCTCGACCGCGGCGCGGGTGGCATGCAGCGCGTCATCGACCCGGTCCTTGCGCTCCTTCACCTCGACCTCGGTGGCGCCGCCCACCCGGATCACCGCCACGCCGCCGGCGAGCTTGGCCAGCCGCTCCTGCAGCTTCTCGCGGTCATAATCCGAGGTGGTCTCCTCGATCTGGGCGCGGATCTGGTTGCAACGGGCCTGGATGTCGGTCTTCTTGCCCGCGCCTTCGATGATGGTGGTGTTCTCCTTCTCGATCACCACCCGCTTGGCGCGGCCGAGCATGTTGAGGGTGACGTTCTCGAGCTTGATGCCGAGATCCTCGGAGATCACCTGGCCGGCGGTGAGGATGGCGATGTCCTCCAGCATGGCCTTGCGGCGGTCACCGAAGCCCGGCGCCTTCACCGCGGCCACCTTCAGCCCGCCGCGCAGCTTGTTGACGACGAGCGTGGCGAGCGCCTCGCCCTCGACGTCTTCGGCGATGATGAGCAGCGGACGGCCCGACTGCACCACCGCTTCGAGGAGGGGGAGCAGCGGCTGGAGGCCCGAGAGCTTCTTCTCATGGATGAGAATGTAGGGGTTCTCGAGCTCCGCGATCATCTTCTCGGCGTTGGTGATGAAGTAGGGCGAGACATAGCCGCGGTCGAACTGCATGCCCTCGACCACGTCGAGCTCGGTCTGGATGCCCTTGGCCTCCTCGACGGTGATCACCCCCTCGTTGCCGACCTTCTGCATCGCCTCTGAGATCATCTTGCCGATCTCGGCCTCGCCATTGGCGGAGATGGTGGCGACCTGGGCGGTCTCGGCCGGGGTGGTGATCTTCTTCGAGTGCTTCTTGAGCTCCTCGACCACCGCCTCGACGGCGCGATCAATGCCGCGCTTGAGGTCCATCGGGTTCATCCCGGCGGCGACCGCCTTCATGCCCTCGCGCACGATGGCCTGAGCGAGCACGGTCGCGGTGGTGGTGCCGTCACCGGCCACGTCGGCGGTCTTGGTCGCCACCTCGCGCACCATCTGCGCGCCCATGTTCTCGAACTTGTCGGCGAGCTCGATCTCTTTGGCCACCGTCACGCCGTCCTTGGTGATGCGCGGTGCGCCGAAGCTCTTCTCGAGCACCACGTTGCGCCCCTTGGGGCCGAGCGTGACCTTGACCGCATCGGCGAGAATGTCGATGCCGCGCAGCATGCGCTGACGCGCATCCGCCGCGAAGCGAACTTCTTTGGCTGCCATTGCTTCCTATTCCCTGTGAGGTGATGTCGTCGCTGTAACCGATCGATCAGGACGGTCTCAGGCCGCCGCCTTCTTCTTGGCGGCACCCTCGATGATGCCCATGATGTCGGACTCCTTCATGATGAGGAGTTCCTCACCATCGATCTTCACTTCGGTCCCCGACCACTTCCCGAACAGCACGCGGTCGCCCACCTTCACATCGAGGGGGACGATCTCGCCCCGTTCGTTACGGGCGCCGGGGCCGACGGCGATCACTTCACCTTCGATCGGCTTTTCCTTGGCCGTGTCAGGAATGATGATCCCACCCGGGGTCTTTTCCTCGGCTTCTACGCGCTTGACCACGACCCGGTCATGCAGGGGACGGAATTTCATGCGGATCGCTCCTCAATGGGTTGCTATCACACGATCTCTGTTCATGCGCCAACAGCGCGCTCTTCAAGCCGCCTGTTAGCACTCTCCCTCAGGGAGTGCCAACGATCTAGGGGAGGCGAAAAATCGTGTCAAGAGGGTGGCAGCACTCGCCCCGAATGAGTGACAAGCCATTGATACAAAAAGATTTTTCTTGATTTCGATCGAAATCGTCTCCAAACTTCAGCAGAAGACTCGCTCTCTCTTGAGAGGTTCTCAAAGGAGGCAGGACAGCCGCGATGAAACTCTTGCGCCAGCTCGAAGGCTATCGTCTCACCACCGCGGAGATTCTCTACCACATGCCGGACCATCCCGGCGTGCTGCAAAGCTTCATCTGGCAGGATTATGACCTCGCCCCCGACTATCCGGTGCTGCACCGCTTCCTCGATTTCTGGACGCGCGAGATCGAGGGCAAGCTGCACTCGGTGCGGGTGGGCTCGGCCCGGCTGATCACCGCGGGCGAGATGCGGATGGCGCGCGGCCTCTTCACCCTCCAGTGACGCGGCGCCGGCGCGCTCCCGCCCTTCCTTCGCCCGATCATTCGAGGGCCCGCTCATTCGAGGGCCCGATCATTCGAGGGAACGCGGCGAGAGCGCGGAATTGGCCCCGCTGGTCTCCGCGCCGACGGTCCCGGTGGGGGCGGCAAACGCCGCGCTCTCCGCCTGCCACAACCCGTATCCGGCGAGCGTCGCGGCAAGGAAGAGGACGAGGCTCAGCACCCCCTCCACCCCGTGGCCGAGCCGCGCCCCGCGGGCGAGAAGCACAAAGATCAGGGTCTGCGGCAGATAGCCGAGCAGGCTTGCCGCGAGGAAGGGAAGCGGCGGCAAGGCGAGGAAGCCTCCGGCGAGGTTGAGCAGCAGATTGTTGCCGACCGGAAAGAGGCGGAGCATCAGGGTGGCGCGAAACGGCACGGCGCAGAGCCGCTCCCGCCACTGGCCGAGGCGACCCAGTTTTCCCCCGTCTCGTCCCTCCGCCCGCCTGCCGCGCCAAAGTCCGCGGGCGAGCCGCGCCCAGAGATAATCGAGCGCGCAGCCGCCGAGCTGCGCGGCAAGGGCCAGCACAAGCGCCGGGACGAGCCCGAAGCCAGCCCCCGCGGCAAAGGCCACCGCCTGGCGCGGCGCGCCAAGCGCGGTCATCACCGCCCCTGCCCCGACCAGGAGAGCCGCGCGCGCCCGCGGCGCAAGGGCGGGGAGCGCCTGCCAGTGCGGCGCGCTCCAGCGCCAGAGCAGCGCCGCACCGGCGAAAAGGGCGGCGAGCGCGGCGAGCCGGAGCAGGATCGCGGCCCACGGTGTGGCGGGAGCGCCTCTTGCCATCACCCCGCCGCCCGCCTCCTCAGGCGAGATCGCAGGCAAGAGGGGGGCTCGGCGCATGGTGGGAAAGGTCGCAAATGCGCGGCGCCTCGCCGCACAGCGCGCAATGTGGATCGCGCATCAGGGTGATCGTGTCGAAGCGCTGGGAGAGCGCGTCCCACATCAGGAGCCGCCTGCTCAAGGTCTCGCCCGCCCCGGCGAGATATTTGAGCGCCTCGACCGCCTGCAACGCGCCCATCACCCCGGTCACCGCGCCGAACACCCCGGCCTCGCTGCAGCTCGGCACTTCGCCCGGCGGGGGCGGCTCCGGATAGAGGCAGCGATAGCAGGGGCCTTCGGGGGGGAAGAGGGCGAGCTGTCCCTCAAAGCGGAGCACCGCGGCGGAGACCAGCGGCCGTCCGGCGAGGTGGGCGGCATCGGCTACCAGATAGCGGGTGGCGAAATTGTCGGACCCGTCGCAGACGAGGTCGTAGGCGGCGATCAGCGCTTGCGCATTGGAGGGATCGAGACGGAAGGAATGGGGCTCGACCCGGACTTCCGGATTGAGGCGCCGCGCCGCCTCCGCCGCCGAGAGCGCCTTGGGCCGGCCGAGATCGGGGGTGCCGTGAGCGATCTGACGCTGGAGGTTGGAGAGCTCCACCACGTCGTCGTCGATGATGCCGATCCGCCCCACCCCCGCCGCGGCGAGGTAGAGGATAAGCGGGCTTCCCAGCCCGCCTGCGCCGATGACGAGCACGCTCGCTGCCCTGAGCCGCGCCTGGCCGATGGCGCCGATTTCGGGAAGCAGGATATGACGGGCGTAACGGGTGAGTTCCGCTTCGCTGAAGTCGAGGGAGGGCTCTGGACCGGTCATGGCGCCTAATATAGGACCCCGAAGCAGAGCCTCCTATAGGGGCTCCGAGATGGCAGAGAGCGGCGATGACGGCAGAGACCTCCCCTTCCCTTCCGGTCGGCGAGAGAAGTGAGAACGGCGAGGGGGCGCTCGTTCTCTTCTCGGGAGGACAGGACTCGACCACCTGCCTGATGTGGGCGCTCGCCCGTTATCCGCGGGTGGAGACGGTGGGATTTTCCTATGGCCAGCGTCACGCAGTGGAGCTCGCCTGCCGTGAGCGCATCCGGACCCGCCTCGCCGCCTGGCCCGGCTGGGGCGAGCGGCTCGGCCCCGACCATCTCCTCGATCTCGGCGCGCTTTTCGCCGCCGGCGTGCCCACCTCGCTCACCGCCGACCTTCCCTTCACCCAGCCCGCGGGCGGACTTCCCTCGACTTTCGTGCCGGGGCGCAATCTCCTCTTTTTCATGGGAGCGGCGATCATCGCCTTCCGCCGCGGGCTCCGGCGGCTGGTGGGGGGGATGTGCGAGACCGACTTCTCCGGCTATCCCGACTGCCGCGACGATACGCTGAAGGCGCTTCAAGTCGCGCTCAATCTCGGCATGGAGCGGCGTTTCATGATCGAGACGCCGCTGATGTGGCGCGACAAGGCGGACACGTTCGCGCTTGCCGACGAATTGGGGGGCGAGGCGGGGCTCGCCCTCATCCTCGAAGAGACCCACACCTGCTATCTCGGCGAGCGGGGGATGCGTCATCCTTGGGGGTATGGCTGCGGCGCCTGCCCCGCCTGCAGCTTGCGTGCCCGCGGCTTCGCGCTCTGGGAGGCACGGCGCGGCGGGGCTGGGGGCGCGCCCACGGCGTGATCCTTCGCCCGTGAAGATCTTCGAGGTCACCAACAGCGATTTCGCGCTCGTCCATTTCATCGCCCCGTTGATGCGGGCGCTGCGCGCCCGCGGCCATGAGGTGGCGGGTGTGGCGCCGACGGGGCCGCTTTCGGCCGATCTCGAGGCGGAGGGGTTCCGCCTGATCGATGCGCCTCTGGTGCGCCGCATCGCCCCTCTCGCCCATCTCCGCGCCTTTCGCGCGCTCCTCGATCTCTTCCGCCGCGAGCGGCCCGAGCTGGTGCATGCCCATATGCCGATCAGCGGCTGGGTCGGCCGCTTCGCCGCGCGAGCAGCAGGGGTGCCGCGGATCGCCTACACCGCGCACGGGCTCCTCTTTCTCCAGCCGGGTCCCCTCTGGCGGCGGGTGGTCGCCTTCGTTCTCGAATGGATCGCGGGGCAAATGACCGACCTCTACCTCACCGTCTCGGAGGAAGAGGCGGCCATCGTGCGCCGGCTTCGCATCCATCGCGGCGCGGTGGCAGTCGGCAATGGCCGCGACCCGGCGCGTTTTGCCCCGGACCCGGAGGCAAGGCGCGCGGTGCGGGAGGCGCTCGGCGTGCCTGAGGCGCGCCCGGTGGTGATCATCGTCTCCCGTCTCGTCCGCCACAAGGGTCATGTCGAGCTCCTTCAGGCGATGGAGTCGGTGCCCGAGGCCGAGCTTTGGGTGGTGGGCGAGCGTCTCCCCTCCGATCACGGCGAGGACCTCGAGCCCCATTTCGCGCGCGCCGCCGCCCGCCTCGGCCCTCGGCTGCGGCGTCTTGGCTATCGCCGTGACATCCCCGCCCTGCTCGCCGCGGCCGATATCTTCGTGCTGCCGAGCCATTTCGAGGGACTGCCGATGTCGGTGATCGAGGCGATGCTCTGTGCGCTGCCGGTGGTGGCGAGCAGCATCCGCGGCCCGCGCGAGCAGGTGATCGACGGGGTCACCGGCCTCCTCGTCCCGCGCCGGGATGCGAAAGCGCTCGCCGCCGCACTGGGCCGGCTCGTGGCCTCGCCCGCGCTCCGCCGTCAGATGGGCGAGGCAGGGCGGGCGCGGGCGCTCGAAGCTTACACGGTGGAGATCGTGCTCGCCCGCACGCTGGACGCGCTCGGTCTCGCGCGCTAAGCGGAGCGCGGCCCGCGGCGCGGGCAGCGTTCGAGCGAGACGGGCAGGCTTGGGAGAATGGCGATGATGGACGTGATCCCCATCCGGCGGGCATTGATTTCGGTTTCCGACAAGACGGGACTGGCCGAACTCGGCACGGCGCTCGCTGCCGCCGGGGTGGAGATCCTTTCCACCGGCGGCTCGGCCGAGGCCCTGCGCCAGGCGGGCGTGGCGGTGACTGACGTCAGTGCCTACACCGGGTTTCCCGAGATCATGGACGGGCGGGTGAAGACGCTTCATCCGCGCATCCACGGCGGCATCCTCGCCCGCCGCGACCTCCCCGCCCACCTGGAAGCGATGCGCGCGCATGACATTCCGCCGATCGATCTCGTCGTGGTCAATCTCTATCCCTTCCGCGCCGTGCTGGCGCGCGGTGCCGACGAAGAAACGCTGATCGAGAACATCGACATCGGCGGCCCGAGCCTGATCCGGGCGGCGGCGAAGAACCACGAATTCGTCACCGTGCTCACCGATCCCAGCGATTATGACGAGTTCCTCAGCGCCTTTCGCGAGCGGGGCGGCGTCTCCCTCGAATTCCGCCGCCGCC
>KN173998.1:11420-15455 GCA_000759655.1 Acidicaldus organivorans
GATTGCCCGCTGGTTCGCCCGCGACCTCGCCTGGCCCGCCGAATTGCCGCTCGTTCTCGAGGTGCCGCAGATCCTGCGTTATGGCGAGAATCCGCACCAGCAGGGTGCTTTCTACCATGGCCTCGAGGCGCGCCCCGGGGTGGGCACGGCGCGGCAGGTGCAGGGTAAGGAGCTCTCTTACAACAATTTCAACGATACCGACGCCGCCTATGAGTGCGTCGCCGAGTTCAGCGACCCGGCGGTGGTCATCGTCAAGCATGCCAATCCGTGCGGCGTGGCGGTCGGGGCGACGCCGCTGGAGGCGTGGCGGAAAGCGCTCGCCTGCGATCCGCAATCGGCCTTCGGCGGGATCGTCGCCCTCAACCGGCGGCTCGATGCGGCCACCGCCGCGGCGATCGCCGAGATCTTCACCGAGGTGATCATCGTCCCCGATGCCGAGGACGAGGCACTCGCCGTGCTGGCGCGGAAGAAGAACCTCCGTCTCCTGCTTGCCGGTGGCGTTCCCGATCCCGCCGCGCCCGGCCTCACCTTCCGCTCACTCGCCGGCGGCATGCTGGTGCAGACCCGCGACAATGGCGCGGTGAGGCGGGAGGAGGTGCGCGTGGTCACCCGCCGCGCCCCCACCGAGGCGGAGCTTGCCGACCTCCTCTTCGCCTTCCGGGTGGTCAAGCACGTCAAATCGAACGCGGTGGTCTTCGCCCGCGATGGAGCCACGGTTGGGATCGGGGCGGGGCAGATGAGCCGGGTCGATTCGGTGCGCATCGCGGCGTGGAAAGCGGAGGAGACGGCGCGCGCCGCTGGCCGCAGCGAGCCTCCCACCCGCGGGGCGGTGCTCGCCTCCGACGCCTTCTTCCCCTTCGCCGATGGTCTGGAGGCGGCGATCGCGGCCGGCGCCCGGGCGGTGATCCAGCCCGGCGGGTCGGTGCGTGATGCGGAGGTGATCGCCGCCGCCAACGCGGCTGGCATGGCGATGGTCTTCACCGGGATGCGCCACTTCCGCCACTGAGGAGTGGCCCGCGGCCGCCCCTTCCCCTCGCCGCGCGCGACGGCTCAGCGGCCGAGCCGGTAGGGCGGATGGAAGGGGAAGCGATAATCGTAAGGCGAGGGAAGCGGCGTCGTCTTGTCGCGCCGTTCTTCGGACATGATCAGAATGCGGAACACTTCCTCCGGGGTGAGCCGGCCCTGTTCGAGGGGAATGACGTAGCTCCCACGGGCGGAATCGTCCATCCAGCGTCCGAGAATGAAGCGATATAGCACGTCGACGAACCGCTCAGCTCCCATAACCCGGAAGTGGGCAGCGAGATCAAACTGGTCGAGATGGGCGAGCACGTCCTCATCCGTCCAGAAGACCGGCGTGGCGCTGCGGGGAAGGAGAGAGGGATCATTTTTCCCTTCTCCGGGCCAGTCCACGGTGGTACATGAGACGATTTCTTCCCCACCCGGCAGGACGTGAACCGAAAACGTGTAACGGCCAGGGGGGAGAGGGCGGCGGGGGCGGGCAAAGAAGCCGCAATGCCCGAGATTCCTGCCTGCTTCGAGAAGATCGTGCCGGTAATGGCGAGCTGCGGCCTCACCGATGATTTCGGTCTTACCTTTGTTGGCATGGAGAAGGATGCGTACCACGACCGGCTCGAGCTTACCGATGTGGCGGGCCCAGCCGGCGGTGAAACCGTCCTGGGTGAAACCGTCGAGCTTCCCTTCAAAGGACAATGCTGGGGCGTCCGGAGGGGGAGGCGGCGTGGTGGGTTGCAGCATCGGTGTCGCTTTTCGACGAGATTTCATCGGCCGTTGGGTTGACCGCAATTCCTCTGGATTGGCCCTGTTTCTTTCGGTTAAGCTCATTATCTTTTTTGTGGAGCATACCATGGCGGATTAAAAAAGTGAAGCCCTCCGGTTCGATGAATGTTTACCCATTCTTTACTAAATTTATGATATCGTTTATAAGAAATAGACAAACCAAGGAGATTATGCCCGATCATGGAAAGAAGGCGTTGAGATGCGGACGGTGCCAAGAAAATCGAAGATGAAGACAGTTTCCATCGCTGAAGCCAACGCTCTTCTCACGTCTGGTCATTTGGTCATTTCGAGCGCTCCTCTCCTTTCTTCCGTTTTTACCCGCGCTATTGTCACCATCGGTGAGGTACCTTTCCGGCAGGTGCTTTTCGGCTGGGAGGCTGGACTGCGTGCCTTTGCCACGGCGCTCGCCCGCCGAGGGGAGACGCTTTACATCACGTTACATCACGCCTGCGCCAGAGATTTTTTCCCGGGGGACAGGACGGCAGCAGATTTATACCATCGCGGGCGAAGATGAAAAACGCCCCCTCCTCCATCTCCGCTTTGGCCCCCCGGTGATGGCGCGGGTACTCAGACCCGCGACCAACTGGCACGTGCTTCTCGACAGCCGCCTCGCCCTTCCCCTGGTACGAGGCGACCATCCACTTGGCTCTGGCGACACGCTCCCGCAATCGGTGGATGCGGTCTGCGGCTTTGAACCTCCTTTGACGCCGCTTCACCGCCTGCGCGGTGAGGCGCTTCCCATCCTGCCCCTTGACCCGTCTTTTGCCACTCTGGATCTCGAGGCCGAGCTTTCCCCCGTCCTGCCTCGTCGCCTTTCCCTCAATTGCAGCCTCGGGCCGGAAAGCGGCCTCATCGTTCAGTCCTTTGCCGAATTCGATGCCGGCTCCTGGCAGGAAGAGGTGCCGCCGCTGCCGCGCCGGTTTTCTGATTGGAGGGGAGTGGTCGCTCTCGAGCGGCTGGTGCGGCGGGAAGGGGCTCGACGCTGGCTCTTCGTCCTCCTTCCGTGGAACGTCAGCTATCCGGCGAGCATCGTTCCTGACCTTCTTCTCAAGTTTGCACGGAGTGCTTCCCTTTCGGCCTATGACTGCCGGCTGGTCGTGTTTCCCTATAATGAAACGTCGGGGAGCGGCGGCGCCCTCGCCTCCTTTGTCGCGGAAATGCGGAAGCTGGCACAGGATCATCCAAACGAACTCCGCCACCATTTTCTCGCCCGTTACCGGGGGGGGGCGGCGCTCGGTCTGCTCAGCTCACTCGTCGACATCGCCTGGCTCGAAGCCGGATCGCCCGATTTCACCTGGACGGCGCACCGGCTTGCGGCGGCCGGCATCCCTCACATCGCTATCGGCACCACCCCCGCTTTCCCGCCGCTCGAGGCATCGCGCGCCGCGGTGCCGGGTGATGAGACGCTTGACATCAATACGGACGATTCATGGGGCCAGCGCCATTTTCAGTCGGCGAGCCTCTCCGAAAGTGCGCTGCACGATTTGTTCCGCGAAAGTTTTGCTTACCGCAAGACGGCCCTCCTCCCGCTTTCCTCATCCCCCTCGGCATCCCCTCCCGCGACCAAGGCCGCCGAAAGCGACCCGCCTTCTGGCGGCGAGGGTCGCACCACGGTCTCGATCCCTTCCCCGTTCGAGCCGCCGCTGGCGGCGGCTCTCGGGCCGACTTCCCGATAGCCGCGGAACGCCCCCTCGATGCCGATTTAAACCAAATAATCAAATAATAGGGAGTGTAGTCTCCTTGCTCATGTCATCGCCGCTCTCCGCCGAGCTTGCTCCTCTCGAAGAGATTTTCGCCGTGTATCGGGCGGAGTTCTATTTCGATGTCGGGCCCCTCTTCGAGGAACATTATACTGGCATTCCCATCGCAACGGCGGGCCTCGCTTACGAACTGCTCACCCATTTTCCTCACCGCGCGCATTTCTTTTGCGATCACCAGCGCGTGAAGCGAGAAGCGGTGGAAGACGCGCTTGCCCGCCGCAGCGGCCTCTATCTCGCCCGCGATTTCTTCAAAGGCCCGGCCCAGGCCGGTCCCCTTCCCCCTCTTCCCGCCCGCGAACGGGCCATCGGGCTCTATCCTTCGGTGAAGCGGGTGCGCCGGGTCTTTCCGATCGAGTGCAGCCTCTATCACGATCTTTCGACCATGGTCACCCCGCATTTCCATTTGCTGGAGACCATCCGCAACCACCAGAAAGGATTGTGTGACGCCCTCCGCACCAACCCCCTCCCCTTCGGGGTC
>KN173998.1:15473-19452 GCA_000759655.1 Acidicaldus organivorans
CGCTTACGAACTGCTCCCCCATTTTCCTCACCGCGCGCATTTCTTTTGCGATCCCCAGCGCGTGAAGCGAGAAGCGGTGGAAGACGCGCTTNCGCCCGCCCCGACCGCACTTTCGTCGCCTATAACGGCGTCGAATGGCCAGAATGGTACGAGATCGAGGCCCCCAATTGCCTCGATCCTGCCGCCGACCCCTACTTCCTCGTCCTCGGCACCCGCGAGCCCCGGAAAAATCTCCGTCTCGTCTTCGAAACACTGGCCCTTTTCCCCGAGATCCTCGAGACCATGCGGGTGGTCATTGTCGGGCGGGCGGGATGGCTTGAGGAAGAGCACCGGATGCCGCCCCTTTTGCAGAAGGCCCTTGAAGAAGGGCGTCTTGCGATGCCGGGCTTCGTCTCCGATTTCGAAAAATACGTCTTGCTCAAGGGAGCCGAGGCGCTGATCTACCCCTCTTTCTTCGAAGGGTTTGGTTTGCCGGTCTTGGAGGCCCTTTCGGTCGGCACGCCGGTTATCACATCGTTCAGCTCCTCGCTCCCCGAAATCGGCGGCGATCTCTGCTTCTACATCGATCCCTTCTCGGCAGAGAGCCTCTATCAGACGGTCCGCGAGGTGCAGCGCCACAACCCTAAACACGACCCCACATTCGTCAGCCGCGCCATCGAACGAGCCTCCCGTTTCACCTGGAAGGCCATGCTGCATGCGATCTTGCATCCCCTCGCCCGTTATCTTGCCGAACTCACAGGGTCTCCGTCCCGGGTCTGATTTTTCCCCTCCTTCAGAGAGTGCAGCGTCTGGGGCTTGTTGGACGGCGAAGTGACGTCTAAATCCCGCTCCGGCGCTGTTTTGCCGCGCAAAAGGAGGGGATGACGATGGACCTCAGCGACTATATCCGCACGATTCCGGATTTCCCGAAACCGGGGATCCTGTTCTACGACATCTCCACCCTGCTCCGTCATCCGGATGCCTGGCAGGTGACGATGGGGCGGCTCGCCAACGTGGTGCGCGCCTATCAGCCCGACATCCTCGCCGGCATCGAAAGCCGCGGCTTCCTGCTTACCGCGCCGCTTGCTCTCAAGCTCGGCTGCGGCTTCGTCATGCTGCGCAAGCGGGGCAAGCTCCCCGGCGAGACCATCGCGCATGATTATGAGCTCGAATACGGTACCGACCGTATCGAGATCCAGTGCGACGCGATCGAACCCGGCCAGCGCGTGGTGCTGCTTGATGACCTGCTCGCCACGGGGGGCACGATGGCGGCGGCGATCGCCCTTCTGCGCAAGGTGGGGGCGGATGTGCGGGCGGCGGCGGCGCTGATCGAACTCATCTCCCTCAAGGGGCGGGAGCGGCTCGATCTCCCCTTCACCGCGCTGGTCCAGTACGAAGGCTGAGCGAGCCCGGGTCGTCACCGCCCTCTGGAGGCCAGCCGCAAAAAGACGGCGGGACGCTCCCGGCCCAACGATTTATTTACGACTTCGCGGCTAAAGTCGGGGCGTGCCACACGGAGACCCTGATGACCGAGCGCCCGCATCTTTTCATCGCCACGCCTTGCTATGGCGGTCTGGTCACCCAGACCTACATGCAATCGATTCTCGCCCTCCAGCAACACGCGCCCGAGGCGGGTTATGATCTCTCCCTCGCTCTTCTCGCCCATGACGCGCTGATCAGCCGCGCGCGCAACACGCTGGTCGGGCAATTCCTGCGGGACCCGCGCGCCACCCATCTCTTTTTCATCGATTCGGATATCGGCTTCACCCCCGAACAGGTCACCCGCCTGGTCAATGCCCGCAAGGACGTCGTCGCTGGAATGTACCCTCTCAAGACCCAGCGCTGGGACGAGGCGGCCCGCGCCCGGCTCGCCGCCGGGGAGAGCCTCGAGACGGCTGGCCTCGTCTATGTTGGCGAGCCCTGTCAGGGGGCGGCGCGGCGCGAAGAGAATGGGTTCGTCACCGCCGATTATGCGGGGACTGGCTTCATGCTGATCCAGCGCCACGTCCTTGAGCGGATGATCGCCGCCTATCCCGAGACGCGCTATCGCCACGCGTTCATCCTCAGCAACGTCGCCCCCGATGGCGGGTTTGACTACGCCCTGTTCGATACCGAGATTGATCCCGATACCGAGGCCTATCTGAGCGAGGATTATACGTTCTGCCGCCGCTGGCGCCTGCTTGGGGGAACGATCTGGCTCGACCTCCACGCCAAGCTCAGCCACACCGGGCATCATGAATTCCACGGCAATCCGGCAATCCGGCTGAGCACGCCGGTCCCCCGCCAGGAGCCCGTCCGCGCCGCCGAGCTCGCCCCTTCCGGCTGACGTCTCTTTCGAAAGCGCGCTTGCCTCTTTAAACGGCGGGATCCCCTGATTCGGGGCGTCCCGGCCGTTTACTATTTCTTAAGATTTATCGCATAAGATGAGAGGTCAGAAAAAAGGCTTCACCGGCCCTTCGGCGGACGGACCTCAGAAAACGGATCTCTGACCATGTCTGGCGGATTGCCCATCACAGCTGTCGCGGCAACGGGCGGACCCACCACCTCCAGTTCGTTTGCCTCCCACACCGCCCTCACGCCTGTTCCTCCCGCCCCAAGCTCGGGACAGAAATCGGGGGCGCTCCCCTTCCCTGATCCGAAGATGGCGATCGATCCCTCCCTCGGGATCAGCGTGCTCGAGTATCTGAGCAGTTCGGGGGCGATCGTGAGCTCGATTCCCTCCCAGCAGCAATTGCAGAGCTATCAGCAAGGGCTGACGGCGAAGGGGAATGGCTCGGGCAAACACACGCTGACTGCGGCCTGAGGAAGGCGCCCCTTATTCCCCTGTCGAACAAGGGAAATCGCCATCATCGGTCTGATGTCGGGCGCGTGACGCGTCGGGTGAGGACGTTATCCCCTTCGTGAGGGCGGAAGCCGCATTGGCCTGCTCGCCTTCCGCCTTACCACGCTTCAGGGGCTGAAAGAGCCACCTGCCACCGGCCAGCGTTCCGGCAGAAGTAGGGAAGCCAAAGTTGCTCGCCGCGTTCGGTTTCCCGGGCGCAGGTCCCCCCTCAACCGCCGATCTTGTCGAGCTCCCGGGCTACCGCTTCTCCCATCACCTGCGTTCCAACCCGCGCCGTGTTGGGGCCCATGATGTCGGCGGTGCGCAGACCGCTGGCCAGCACGTTGACCACCGCCCGCTCGATCAGCTTCGCCTCGTCCTCCATCTCGAAAGAGTAGCGGAGCAGCATGGCGAAGCTCAGGATCTCGGCGAGCGGATTGGCCACCCCCTTGCCCGCAATGTCGGGCGCGCTGCCGTGGATCGGCTCATAGAGCGCATGGCGCTTTCCTTCGGCGGAAAGGCCGCCCAAGGTCGCCGAGGGTAGCATGCCCAGGCTTCCCGTGAGCATCGAGGCGAGATCGGAGAGCAGGTCACCGAAGAGATTGGTGGTGACGATGACGTCGAACTGCCGCGGATTGCGCACGAGCTGCATGGCGCAGTTGTCGGCATACATGTGGGTGAGGGTGACGTCGGGATACTCGCGTTCGCCGAGCGCCGTCATCGTCTGCCGCCAGAGAAGACCGCTTTCCATGACGTTCGCCTTCTCCACGCTGCACACTCGTCCCTGGCGCTTGCGGGCGAGCTCGAAGGCGACCCGCCCCACCCGCTCAATCTCGCCGGTGGTATAGACTTCGGTGTTGATGCCGCGCTTTTCCCCGTTGGGCAGGGTCTCCACGCCGCGCGGCTCGCCGAAATAGATGCCGCCTGTGCTCTCGCGCACGATCATGATGTCGAGGCCGCGGATGATGTCGGGCTTGAGCGGGCTCGCGTCGATCAGCGGCTCATAGACCACCGCCGGGCGCAGATTGGCGAAAAGACCGAGTTCGCGGCGCAGGGAGAGGATGGCGATCTCCGGGCGCATGTCGAAGCCGAGCTTGTCCCATTTCGGGCCTCCCACCGCGCCGAACAGCACCGCATCCGCCGCCTTGGCCTTGGCCAGCGTCGCCTCGCTGATCGGCG
>KN173998.1:19841-23827 GCA_000759655.1 Acidicaldus organivorans
TCGCGCACCACTTCCGGCCCGATCCCGTCGCCGGGCAGCACGAGGAGCTTCTTGTTGGCAGGCATGGACGTCTCCGTCGAACAAAAGCGCGTTCAGAGGGTGATGCGCGGCAGCCAGTCCATTTCCGCGCCGTGGCGGGTCTCGTAGGCGGCGATCTCCCTCTCATGGAGGAGGGTCTGGCCGATGTCATCGAGCCCGTTGAGGAGCAGGTATTTGCGGAACGGATCGATGTCAAAATGGATCTCCTCCCCGGAGGGCCGGATCACCACTTGCCGCTCGAGATCGATGGTGAGTTTGCCGTTGGCCCCGAGCCGCGTATCCTCCATCAGCGTCTCGACGACGTCGCGCGGCAGGGTGATCGGCAGGATGCCGTTCTTGAAGCAGTTGTTGTAGAAAATGTCAGCGAAGGACGGGGCGATCACGGCGCGGATGCCGAAATCGAGCAGCGCCCAAGGGGCATGTTCGCGCGAGGAGCCGCAGCCGAAATTCTCATAGGCGATGAGGATCTTGGCCTCGCGATAGGGAGGCTGGTTGAGGACGAAATCGGGCCGCTCCCGCCCCTCCCCATCATAGCGCAGCGCATCGAAGAGATGCGCGCCGAGCCCGCTGCGGCGGATGGTCTTGAGAAAACGCGCGGGGATGATCTTGTCGGTATCGACATTGGCCATCGGCAAGGGCGCGGCGATGGCGGTGAGGGTGGTGAATTTTTCCATCACAGGAACTCCCGCACGTCGGTGAGCCGTCCCGCGATTGCGGCGGCCGCGGCCATCGCCGGAGAGACGAGATGCGTCCGCCCGCCCGGACCTTGGCGCCCCTCGAAATTGCGGTTCGAGGTGCTCGCCGAACGCTGGCCCGGCGTGAGCTTGTCGGGGTTCATGCCGAGGCACATCGAGCAGCCGGGCTCCCGCCACTCGAATCCCGCCTCGATGAAGATGCGGTCGAGCCCTTCCGCTTCGGCGGCCTTCTTGACGAGACCGGAGCCGGGGACGACGAGCGCCCGCACCCCCTCCTTCACCTTGCGGCCACGCGCGATGGCGGCGGCGGCGCGGAGGTCTTCGAGGCGGCCATTGGTGCAGCTCCCGATGAAGACGACGTCGATCGGGATCTCGGCGAGTTTCTGCCCCGGCTTCAGGCCCATATAGGCGAGCATCCGCTCCATCTGCGCCCGCCGCGCCGGATCGGGCTCCTCGGCCGGATCGGGGACGGTGCCGGTGATGGGAGCGACCGCCTCCGGCGTGGTGCCCCAGGTGACGGTCGGGGCGACCTCCGAGGCATCGAGCCGCACCACCTTGTCGTAGTGCGCCCCGGGGTCGGAGGCGAGGGCGCGCCACTGGGCCACCGCTCGCCGCCACGCCTCTCCTTTCGGCGCGAAGGGACGGCCCTCGATCCAGGCGAAGGTCGTCTCATCGGGGGCGATCAGCCCGGCCCGCGCTCCGGCTTCAATCGACATGTTGCAAACCGTCATGCGGCCCGCCATGTCGAGGGCGCGGATCGCCTCGCCCGCGTATTCGATGACGTGGCCGGTGCCGCCCGCCGTGCCGATCTTGCCGATCAGGGTGAGGACCAGATCCTTGGCCGAGGTGCCGAGCGGCAGGCGCCCGCTCACCTCGATCAGCATGTTCTTCGCCCGCTTCTGCAGCAGGGTCTGGGTGGCGAGCACGTGCTCGACCTCGGAGGTGCCGATGCCGAAGGCGAGTGCGCCCAGCGCACCGTGGGTCGAGGTGTGCGAGTCCCCACAGACGATGGTGGTGCCGGGCAGGCTCAGCCCCTGTTCGGGCCCGATGATGTGGACGATCCCCTGCCGGTCATCGAGGAGCGGGATGTAAGGAACGCCGAACTCCCGCACATTGGCTTCCAGCGTCTCGATCTGCAGCCGGCTCTCCGGCTCGTCGATACCGCGCCGGCGGTCGGAGGTGGGGCCGTTGTGGTCGGCGACCGCAATGGTGAGATCGGGCCGCCGCACCCGCCGCCCCGCCACGCGCAGGCCTTCGAGGGCCTGCGGGCTGGTCACCTCATGGACGAGGTGGCGGTCGATGTAGAGGAGGGCGGTGCCGTCGGGAAGGGTGGTGACGACATGCGCGTCCCAGATCTTGTCATAGAGGGTTCGCGGCGTCTGCATCCCCCGTACCTCCCCAACCGGCCCGACCATTCCGCCTCAAATCCCCATCACGCCTCGGCCGCGTCGCCCGCGGCTTCGGTGGGAGCGCTCTCCGCTGCCGGGGCGAGGGCCGGCGCGGCGGCCACCTCGACGCCCTGGACGCGCGCTTTCTCGGCGATGCGCGCCGCCTTGCCGGAACGGCCGCGCAGATAATAGAGCTTGGCCCGCCGCACCCGGCCGCGGCGCACCACCTCGATCCCCGCCACCATCGGCGAATAGAGCGGGAAGACACGCTCCACGCCTTCGCCATAGCTGATCTTGCGCACGGTGAAGCTGCTGTTGAGGCCGCGATTGGAGCGGGCAATGCACACGCCCTCGAAAGCCTGCAGGCGGCTGCGATCGCCTTCCACCACCTTCACCATGACCCGCACCGTATCGCCCGGGCCGAAATCGGGTAGGGTCTTGCCTGCGCTCAGACGCTCGATCTCGCGGGCCTCGAATTGCTGCACGATATTCATCTCATCCAGTCCTTCTGCTGCACGGTGTTTACGCGGTTCCCACGGCCTTGACAATCACGCTCCCCTCCCGGCTGCTCTCCGGTGGAGAAAGGGGTCGGCGGGTCTCGGCCGTCTTCTGGCTCTCTTCGGGATTTCGCTCAGGGTTCTGCGTCTCTTCGAGATGCGGCTCCGCTCTCGCCCCCGCTTCCGCTCCTTTTTCCGCCTCCTGCCGCTCGCGGAGATAAAGCGCCCAGAGATCGGGGCGGCGGGTGCGGGTGATCGCCTCGGCCTGTTCCCGGCGCCAGGCGGCGATGGCGGCGTGGTTGCCGGAGAGCAACACTTGGGGCACGGCGCGGCCCTGCCAGAGGGCGGGGCGGGTGTAGTGGGGATATTCGAGGAGCGGGCCCTGGCTGAAACTCTCCTCCGCGGTGCTCTCCTCCTTGCCCACCACGCCGGGAAGGAGGCGGATCACCGCATCGAGCACCACCATCGCCGCCGGTTCGCCGCCGGAGAGCACGTAATCCCCAATCGAGACCTCGCGCATCCGCCACGCCTCGATCACCCGCTGATCGACCCCCTCATAGCGACCGCAGAGCAGGATCATCCCGTCGCCTGCCGCCAATTCGCGGGCCATTTTCTGGGTGAAGGGCTCGCCGCGGGGGGTGAGGTAGATGAGCGGGCGTCCATCCGCCACCGCGGCGACGGCGCGGTCCACCACGTCGGGGCGCAGCACCATTCCCGCCCCGCCGCCGAACGGCGCGTCATCGACGCTGCGGTGCCGGTCGATGGCAAAGTTCCGGATATCGGTCACCCTGAGCTGCCAGCGCCCCTCGCCGAGCGCCTTCCCGGCAAGGGAATGGCCGAGCGGGCCTGGGAACATCTCGGGGAACAGGGTAAGGACATCGGCGCGGAACGGGCTCATCCGGCCTCCTCCCGTTCCTCGCCTGCCATGCCCTCCATCGCGGGAGAGGCCTCTTCCGACCGAAAAGCTTCCTCCAACTGAGAGGCTTCGTCCTGCAGGGCCGCGTCGCGTTCGGCAAGGATCTCCTCAGGCGGCACCACCCGGACCGTTCTGCCGGCGAGATCGATCTCCGGCACCGCCTCCCGGGTGAAGGGGATCAGCACCACCCCGCCGCGGGCCCGTTCGATTTCGAGAGATGCCCCGGCCCCGTAATCATGGACGGCGATCACCCGCCCCCGTTTTCCATCGGGAAAGACGGCGGCAAGCCCGATCAGGTCGGCGAGATAGAACTCGTCCGCCTCCGTCTCGGGCAGCGCCTCGCGCGGCACGTAGAGTCCGCGATTGGTCCAGCGCGCCGCCTCGTCGCGATCGGCGAGGGCGACGAAGCGGTCTCCCTGCCAGACCTCGAGCCGGGCGATTCCGGCGCCCT
>KN173998.1:23916-26692 GCA_000759655.1 Acidicaldus organivorans
GCCAGATCAGACGCAGCCTGCGCCCGTCGCCGTCGGTGAGCCCCTCGTAATCGGCGAGCGCCATCGGCGCCTCCGTGTAGCTCACGACGCGCACCAGGCCGCGCACCCCGTGGGGGCGGCCGATCCGGCCGACGAGGATGCGGCGCGACGGATCCATCAGCCGCCCTGCGCCGCCTTCATCCGTTCCTGCGCCTTCTTCTTCGGCGCGGATTTGATCGGCTGCTCCCGGATCTCGGGCATCGGCGCGAGCCCCGCCTTGCCGAGGAAGCGGGCGACCCGATCGGTGGCCTGCGCCCCCTGCTTCAGCCAATACGTCACCCGTTCGGCGACCAGACGGACGCGATCCTCGTGTTCGGCGGGCAGCATCGGGTTGTAGCTCCCCACTTTCTCGATGAAACGCCCATCCCTCGGGGCGCGGCTGTCCGCCACCACGATGTGGTAGTAGGGGCGCTTCTTGGCGCCTGCCCGCGCGAGCCGGATCTTCAGCATGTCCTCATCGTCTCCTTTTCTGCATTAGGAAAATCGGGAACCCTGACCTCGGGGTAAGCGTCCTTCATCCCGCCCATCCCCCTATCCGCTCAGAAACCGCCGCGGCGCGGCAGGAGGGCGGAAAGCCCGTGGCGCATCAGCCCCTTCTGGCCGAGCTTCTGCATCCGCTTGATCATCCCCGCCATGTCGTCGAACTGGCGGAGCAGCCGGTTGACGTCCTGCACCGAGGTGCCGGAGCCTGCGGCGATCCGCCGCTTGCGGCTCGCCTTGATGATGTCGGGATGGCGCCGCTCCTCCTTGGTCATCGAGGAGATGATGGCGAGCTGGCGCTTGAACACCGTCTTGTCGATCTTGGCGTCATCAAGCTGGGCGGCGAGCTTGCCCGCGCCGGGCAGCATGCCGATCAGGCTGGAAAGCGAGCCCATCTTGGTGATCTGGCGGAGCTGGGCCGCGTAATCCTCGAGATCGAAGCGGCCCTTGGCGATCTTCTTGGCGAGCCGCTCAGCCTCTTCTTCCTCGATCGTCTCGGCGGCGCGCTCGACGAGGCCGACCACGTCGCCCATGCCGAGGATGCGCGAGGCCACCCGTTCGGGATGGAAGGGCTCGAGCGCCTCGAGCTTCTCGCCCACGCCCACGAACTTGATCGGCGCGCCGGTGACCGCGCGCATCGAGAGCGCCGCGCCGCCGCGCGCATCGCCGTCCATCCGGGTGAGCACGATGCCGCTCACGCCCACCGCCTCGTTGAAGGCGCGCGCGGTGTTGACCGCGTCCTGCCCGGTCATCGCATCGACCACCAGCAGCACTTCCTGCGGCCGGCTCGCCTCGCGCAGCGCCTTGACCTCTTCCATCAGCGCCGCGTCGATGGCGAGCCTCCCCGCAGTGTCGAGGATGACCACGTCGAAGCCGCCGCGGCGCGCCTCATCGAGGGCGCGGGCGGCGATCTCGAGGGGGGACTGGCCGGGGATGATCTCGAGCGAGGGCACGCCCGCCGCTTCGGCGAGTTTGGCGAGCTGGAGCTGGGCGGCGGGGCGCTGGGTGTCGAGGCTCGCCAGCAGCACCCGCTTCTTCTCGCGGCTCGCCAGCCTAAGCGCGAGCTTGCCTGCCGTCGTCGTCTTGCCCGAGCCCTGCAGCCCGACCAGCATCAGGACGGCGGGCCGCGCGACGTCGAGGGCGAGCCCGCTCGCCCCCTCGCCGCCGAGCTTCTCGACCAGGACGTCGTGGACGATCTTGATGACCTGCTGGCCGGGGGTGACCGACTGGATCACCTCGGCGCCGATCGCCCGCTCGCGCACCGCGGCGATGAAATCCTTGACCACGGGCAGCGCGACGTCGGCCTCGAGCAGGGCGAGGCGCACCTCGCGCAGCGCCTCGCCAATATCGGTCTCGTTCAGCGTGCCGCGCTGGCGGAGCCGGTCGAAGACCTGGCCGAGCTTGTTGGAGAGAGACTCGAACATCCTTACTCCGCCTCCGCGACACCTCTACCCTCGGGGCGCGCCCATATTTGGGCCCGCCCCGCACGGATCCCCGCCCCGGCCTCTCCCGGATTCTGGGGATCTCCCCAGAAGATCATTTCAACACGAAACGCGCCGCTGCGCGAACCCTCGCGGAGCGGCGATCCTCTGGGTGGCCGTTCTATGGAGAGCCGTCCTTCTTCCGTCAAGACCCGCCGCCCGCGCCGCCCCCGATGAGCCCCGCCGATCCGGCCATGATCCGGCCATTGCCAAGCCCATTGCCCCAAACCCATTGCCCCAAGCCCATTGCCAAGCGCCGAGCCTTGTGCCAGAAGACGCGCGCCCTGCTCCCGGCCCGTGCCGGGGGCTATGCCCCATTGGGGCCGAGACAGCCAGAGGGAGTTTCGAATGCCACTCTACGAATGCGTGTTCATCGCGCGAAGCGAGCTCGCGCCCCAGCAGGTGGAGGCGCTCGCCGATCACGTCGCCGCCCAGCTCGCCGAGGGCGGCGGCAGCGTCAAGAAGCGCGAATACTGGGGGCTGCGCAACCTCGCCTACCGCATCAAGAAAAACCGCAAGGGCCACTATTTCCTGCTCGGGATCGACGCGCCGGCGCCGGCCATCCACGAGATGGAGCGCCAGCTTCGCCTCAACGAGGACGTGCTCCGCTTCCTCACCGTGCGGGTCGAGGAGATCGAGGAAGGCCCGTCTGCCATCCTCTACCGCCGGACGGATGAGCGCGACCGTGGCGACCGCGGCGGCCGCGGCCCTGGCCGCGGCGCGGGCCGTTTCGAGAGCGGGCGCCGCCGCTTCGAGGAGCGTGAGGAGTTCCAGGC
>KN173998.1:26938-28074 GCA_000759655.1 Acidicaldus organivorans
TGAGTGGGGAAAGCCCGATGTCCGAGACCCAGGAAATCAATCCCGCCCAGCGCCGCCCCGCGGTCGGCGCCCGGCGTCCCTTCTACAAGCGCCGCAAGTCCTGCCCCTTCTCCGGGCCGAACGCGCCGAAGATCGACTACAAGGACGTCCGCCTGCTCTCGCGCTTCATCTCCGAGCGCGGCAAGATCGTCCCGAGCCGCATCACCGCCGTCTCCGCCAAGAAGCAGCGCGAGCTCGCCCGCGCCATCAAGCGCGCCCGCTTCCTCGCCCTGCTCCCTTACGTGATCGTCTGAGCGGGGGGAACGGACCATGGCTCACGTCGAACTTATCCTGCTCGAGCGGGTCGAGAATCTCGGCCAGATGGGCGAGGTGGTGAAGGTGCGCGCCGGCTACGCGCGCAACTATCTGCTGCCGCGCAAGAAGGCGCTCCGCGCCACCAAGGAAAACCTCGAGCGCTTCGAGAAGCAGCGCGCCGAGCTCGAGGCGCAGAACCTCAAGCGCCGCGAGGAGGCCGAGCGCGTCGCCGAACGGGTGGCGGGCCTCTCCGTCGTCATCCTCCGCCAGGCGGGCGAGACCGGCAATCTCTACGGCTCGGTGAGCGCGCGCGACATCGCCGAGGCGTGCAGCGCAGCCGGGCTTTCCATCCACCGCAGCCAGGTGATGCTCGATCACCCGATCAAGACGGTGGGTCTGCACGAGGTGCGTATCGCGCTGCACCCGGAGGTGAGCATCACCGTCACCGTCAACGTCGCCCGCACCGCCGAAGAGGCGGAGAAGCAGGCGCGTGGCGAGCAGGGCGGTCAGGCCGCGGCGGAAGCGGCTGGGGAGCAGCCGGCCGCGGAGGCGTGAGCGAACGCCTTTCCCAGGGCGCGCTCGGGCGGGTCTCGCCCAGCCATCGCCGGTGGCAGAAAAAGTCTGGAAAAGGGGGCAACGTGCCCCCTTTTCCGTCTCCCTCCCTGCCCTTCGCCCTCGCCCCCGTTGTCTTCGCGCACCCCAGATGTCGTTGCGGACGAAGAGTGACCGCAACGCCCGGGGCTTGGCCTTCCCGCCCGAGGGCCTAATGTAACGTCCGATGTCCACGCGCCCCCCGACCCCGCTTGGTGACCGCCTGCCCCTGCTTCGCCGCCGCATGCGGC
>KN173998.1:28148-33116 GCA_000759655.1 Acidicaldus organivorans
TCGCCGAGGCGGTGCGCGCCTTTTTCCGCGCCCGCGGCTATCTCGAGGTCGAGACCCCCTACGCCGTGCCCGTCCCGGGTGAGGAAGTCCATCTCCGCCCAGCCCGCCTGGCCGAACCGCTCGACGGCCCGGAGGGCAGGCGGCGCTTCCTCCACACCAGCCCCGAATTCGCCATGAAGCGGCTGCTCGCCGCAGGCGCGGGTCCCATCTTCCAGCTCGCCCGCGTCTGGCGGCTTGGTGATGAAAGTCCGCTGCACGCTCCGGAATTCACCCTCCTCGAGTGGTACCGCCCGGGTTTCGGGCTCGATGACCTGATCGAGGAAACCTTCGCCCTGCTCCGCGCCACCCTTCCTCCCGAGGTGAGCTGGGGCGGGCGCAGCAACCGTCTCGATGCGTATGAGCGGCTCAGCGTGCCGGAGGCCTTCGCCCGCCACGCCGGGGTCGATCTCCTCGCCCATCTCGATGACCGCGATGCGCTGGCCGCGGCGGCGGGGATCACGCCCCGTCCCGCCGAGACCTGGCAGGACGTCTTCTTTCGCATCCTGATCGAACGCATCGAGCCCGAACTCGGGCGCACCCGCCCCACCTTCCTCACTCACTGGCCGCGCTCGGAGGCGGCGCTGGCCCGGCTCGATCCCGCCGACCCGCGCCTTGCGCTCCGCTTCGAGCTCTTCGTCTGCGGGATCGAGCTCGCCAACGCCTTCGTCGAGCTTACCGATGCTGAAGAGCAGCGGCGGCGCTTTCTCGCCGACCGCGCCCTTCGTGCCCGGCTCTACGGCGATGAGGGCTGGCCGCTTGACGAGGACTTTCTCGCCGCTCTCCCCGCCATGCCGGAGGCGGCCGGGATCGCGCTCGGCTTCGACCGCCTCGCCCTGCTCGCCACCGGCGCTCCCCACATCCGCGACGTGATGTGGCTTTGAGGCGGAAGGTTTACATTTGCCGCTCCGCCTCACTCCCGTGTAAGCAGCGGAAGGGCGGAAGCCGGGCCGCCCTGCGCAACCCCAACCCTGCAGGACAGTCATGTCGAAAGTCACATTCATCACCCCCGAAGGAGAGCGTTTCACCATCGAGAACGTCGACGGCCAGAGGATCCGCGAGATCGCCCTCGAGCACGAGGTGCCGGGCATCGTCGGCGAGTGCGGCGGCAACTGCATGTGCGCCACCTGCCACGTCTATGTCGCCGAAGAGGATCTCCCCCGTCTTCCGCCGATGAGCGCCGAGGAAGACGCCATGCTCGACAACACCGCCGCCGAACGCCGCCCCAACTCGCGCCTCGGCTGCCAGATCCGCATGACGCCGGAACTCGACGGCCTTACCCTCTACGTCCCCGACCGCCAGCTCTGAACAAAGGGCGGGGCAAGAAAGGCGGGGGCAAGGAAGGCCGGGATGCAGCGCGTCGTCATCATCGGCGGGGGACAGGCCGGGGCGCATGGGGCGATGCATCTTCGCGCCCGCGGCTTTATGGGTGAGATCCATCTCGTCCATGCCGAGCCCGGCCTTCCCTATCAGCGCCCGCCGCTTTCCAAGACCTTCATTCTCGATGAGAGCCCGCCCGAGAGCCTCGATTTCCGCCCCGCCGGGTTTTACGAGAAAGAGCGGATCACCCTCCATCCCACGAAGGCGGTGGCGATCGACCGGGCGCGGGGTGAAGTCCAGCTCGGTGATGGGACGGGGCTCGCTTATGATGCCCTGATCCTCGCCCTCGGGGCGGCGCCGCGCCCCCTTCCCGGCGCCCCTTCCTCGCTCCTCATGCTCCGCACTCGCGAGGATGCGCTCCGCCTTCGCCCGCGTATCGCCGCATCGCGCGAGGTGTTGATCGTGGGGGGCGGCTTCATTGGCTGCGAACTCGCCGCCGCTCTGGCCGGCGCGGGCCGCAAGGTCCGCCTGATCGAAGCCCAGGACGAAGTGATGCAGGGCCGCGTCTCGCCCCTCACCGCCCGCCTCTTGCGCGAGGCGCTGGAGGCGGAAGGGGTGGAGGTCCTGCGCGCGGCGCGGATTGCCGCCTGGGACGAGGATGGGCTTGGGGTGCGGCTTGCCGATGGCCGCGCGTTGCGCGCCGACCTCCTCCTCGCCGCGACCGGGGTTGCGCCGGAAACGGCGCTCGCCGCCGAAGCGGGGCTTGCCGTCAGCCCATCGGGGATCGAGGCGGGGGCGGATTTCCGCATCCTCGATCCCGCGATCTTCGCCGTGGGGGACTGCGTCTTCGCCCACAACCTCTTCGCCGGCGGCCCGGTGCGGCTTGAATCGGTGCAGCATGCGACCGATTCGGCCCGCCACGTCGCCGAGCTCCTGCTCGGCGCGAGCGCCCCCTACCGCAAAGTGCCCTGGTTCTGGAGCGATCAGGGCAAGCGGCGGCTGCAGATCGCCGGGCTCATCGCCGGCTGCGACGCGTTCCGCATCGAGGGAGATCCGGGAGCGATGAGCTTCTCGGTCTATGGCTATCGCGGAGAAGAATTGCGCTGCGTGGAGTCGGTCAACCGCCCCGCCGATCACATCCGCGCCCGCAAGGCGCTTACGGAGGCGTTGGACGCCGCCTCCTGAGCATGCCCCGTAGGCGCCCCTCAACGGCGCTCGGCGAGGATGAGGGGCGAGGGGCCCGGAACCGGCAGCAGATGGGGCTCGGCGAACCCCGCCTCTTCCAGCCAGCCCGCGATTTCGGGGAAAGAAAACGTCGTTCCCTCCTCGGTATGGACCAGCATGTTGAGGGCGAAAAGCAGGCTCGGCAGCGGCCCGGAGCGGTCAGGCTCGACGAGGAATTCGGCGATCGCGATCACGCCCCCCGGCGCCAGCGCCTGATGGCAACGCGCGAGAAGGGCGCGGCTGCGCCGTTCGCCCTCGCTGTGCAGGATGTGGCCCAGCACCGCGACCGCGTGGCCCGCACCAAAATCGGACGAGGCGAGGTCGCCCGCGACGAAGGTGAAGCGGTCCGCCACACCATGCCGTTCGGCCACGCGCCGGGTGACGGGCAGGACGGCGGGCCAATCGACGGCGCGCACCGTGACGTGGGGCGCGCTTTCGGCGAGCGTAATCC
Source organism: Acidicaldus organivorans (assembly GCA_000759655.1). Taxonomy (GTDB): domain Bacteria; phylum Pseudomonadota; class Alphaproteobacteria; order Acetobacterales; family Acetobacteraceae; genus Acidicaldus; species Acidicaldus organivorans. The sequence goes on from KN173998.1 coordinate 31,180, forward strand.
CCCACACGCCGGATCCGGCGGCAAGATCGAGCACGCTCACCGGCCCCGCCTTGGCCCTGAGATCGAGATGCGCGGCGAGGGTTTCCGCGGCAAGCCGGTTCATCGGGAACAGCGCCTCGACGAAGGCGGCGAAGAAGGGGCTTCCTGTGGTTTCGTCATTCACTGCCACCACCGGCTTGCCGCTCCGCACCGCCAAGGGGAGCTTCCGCCAATTGTCGAGAAGCTGGTCGGAGAGATGGCGGATGAGGCCGGTGAGCGCCGCGGGGCTCGTGCTCACCAGATGCCGCCTTGCCTCCTCGCCGAGCCCATAGCGCCCTGCGCCGTCTCGCACGAGGAGGCCGAGCCCGGCGAGCGCCGGAAGCAGCGCATCGAGCCCACGCCGCGACGCGCCGGTCCGCGCGGCGAGCGCCGCCGCATCGAGCGCCCCTTCGGCGAGCGCATCGAACACGCCGTTCTCCACCCCCGCCTGCACCGCAAAGAGCGGGGCGAACCCCCAAAGCAGGCCGTGAATCATCGAAGGCCCGCCCGCTTTTCCAGGCTCTGCTTTTCCAGGCTCTGGCATCTTCTCCGGCTGGCTGGTCATCGTCGCATCCTCCCTTTTCTGTTTTTCCGGTAACGATGGCGCGGTTGCCGCAGGGGGCAGGATAGCGCAAACTCGTCTTCAACCCAAGGAAGGCCGGTCAAGGAAGGCTGGGAAGACGGGCCGCTTCCGGTCATCACGTGATGAGCGTTCTTCGCGCACGAACGGAGGAAACAGATGGATCTTCTTGAAAACATTGACGATGAAGGCATCCTCACACTTACCCTCAACCGCCCTGACCGGCTCAACGCCTTCTCGCCCGCCATGCTCGATGCGCTCACGGCGGCGCTACGCCGCGCCGCGACCGATCCCGCCATCACCGCCGTCATCCTCACCGGGGCCGGGCGCGGCTTTTGCGCCGGGGGCGACGTCAAGGCGATGGCGAGCCGCCCCGACGATCCGCTCGAACGCCGCGCCGCCGAGCTTCGCCTGCGCCATCACGACATCATCCTCGGCATGCGGACCTGCCCCAAGGTGATCATCGGCGCGATCAACGGCCCCGCCTTCGGCGCCGGGCTCGGCTTGGCCCTGGCCTGCGATCTCCGCATCGCCGCGGCGAGTGCCCGCTTCGGCACGGCCTTTGCCAATGTCGGGTTTTCGGGGGATTTCGGCGGCTCCTACCATCTCACCCAGCTCGCCGGCCCCGCCAAGGCGCGTGAGCTCTATCTGCTCGGCGAACCGGTGGAGGCGATGGAGGCGCTCCGGCTCGGACTGGTGAGCAAGGTGGTGCCCGACGAGATGCTCGCCGAGGAGGCGCTCGCGCTCGCCCGCCGCTTCGCGCGCGGACCGCGCGTGGCCTATGCCTACATGAAGCGTAATCTCTTCCTCGCCGAGAGCGCCCCCCTCACCGAGGTGCTCGATGCCGAGGCCTGGGCGCAGGCCCGCACCGGGCTCACCGAGGATCACCGCGAGGCGCGCATCGCCTTCGTCGAGAAGCGCCCGCCCCGTTTCAAGGGAAGCTGAGGGAGAGGCTACGGACGCGCTGCGGGCCGGGGCAGCCCCGTCAGGCCGAGGCGTTCCGGGCTTCCGCGATGAAGCGGCGGATGCGCTCGGGGTCCTTACGGCCCGGCGCGCTTTCCACCCCGGAAGAGACATCGACCGCCTGTGCCCCGCTCATCCTGACCGCGGCGGCCACGTTCTCCGGCGTCAATCCGCCGGCGAGGATCCAGGGGCCCGGAGCGGCCCAGCCCCGCAGCATCTCCCAGGCAAAGGCCCGCGCATTGCCTCCGGGACGCTCGGCGCCCGGCGGCGGCTTGGCATCGAGCAGGAGCGCATCGGCAGTGTCCAGCTCCCGCGGAAGATCGGCAGGCTCGCCCACCCCCACCGCCTGCCAGAGCGGTAGCCCGAACCGGACCGC
>KN173998.1:33190-37599 GCA_000759655.1 Acidicaldus organivorans
GATTTCGCGGCGAAGCGAGGCGGTGGTTTCGTAGAGCTGGAGGATGTCGAGCGGCACTTCGGCGAGCACGCGGGCGATGTCATCAAGGCGCGGGCGGACGAAGAGGCCCACTTTCCTCACCGTTGACGGGACGAGGACTCGGCTCAGAAGCCGCGCCGCGGCCTCGACGGAGAGGACGCGCGGTGATTTCGGAAAGAAGACGAACCCCACGTAATCGGCCCCTGCGGCCACGGCGGCGGCGAGCCCCGCCTCTTCGGTCAGGCCGCAGATCTTGACTGCAACCGCCATGAGCGGCGTTCAGCGGGCGGGCACGGCGGGCGCCTGAGGGGACGCAGCGGCTTGCGCCCGCTCCCGTTCGGCGCGGAGGACGGCGAGCTCGCGTTCGAGTTCGGCGATCCGCCGCGCATTCCGCCACGGCGCGATAAGGCGGCGGAGCAGGCCGAGCCAGGTGAGGAGCGCGCCCAAAAGAAGCCCCAACGCGAAACTTCCGAGCACGATTAGCCCGAGCGGCAAGGCGAGCCGGATCCCCCCCGGGGCGAGCGCCTCGGGAAGAAAGGCCACCGTGGTGCGCGCGGGGTTCTCAGCGACGAAACCGCCGATCAGGAGGAGAAGGATGAGAAAGAGGGCAAACTCGATGATTCGCTTCACGATCCGGTCCTTTTCACCGTGCCCCGCCGCTTCGGCGCGGCCTCCTTTCGTCCCTCCCTCTTCTGGGCGGCGCTTCCCTTTTCGTTGATCTTTTCGCGCAGTTCCTTGCCTGCCTTGAAGAATGGCACCCGTTTGGCGGGCACGTCCACCACCTCGCCTGTGCGCGGATTGCGCCCCTGACGGGCCTCGCGCTCGCGCACGGTGAAGGCGCCGAAGCCGCGCAGCTCGACCCGCCCGCCCGCGGCGAGGGTGGCGGCGATCTCCCTGAAAATGATGTTGACGATCCGCTCGATGTCCTGGGCCGCGAGCTGGGGATGGGCGGACGCGAGTTCGGCCACCAATTCCGATTTCGTCATCGCCTCACCTCCCCTGATGAGTCCCGCCCGGGTTTGGGTTGTAATCAACCGCTTTTACTTGGATTGAACGTCAAGGATGCCAGATCGCCCAGGCTCCGTCAAGGCTGATATCTTTGAAAATGAGATATTTAGCATAAGCGGGAAGGAGCGGCGCGGCGCTTGAGGCAAGCAGGGTGGCAATCAGGCTCTTCTTCTGGAGGTCCTCGACGGGGAGGTCCTTCCCCACCTCTTTCGCTTCGGCGAGCCATTCCCGGGCGCGGCGCTCATCGCCGAATTCATCGACGAGGCCGAGCGCAAGCGCCTGCCGCCCGGTATAGGCGCGGCCATCGGCGAGGCTTTTCACCTTGTCGATGGGCATGTGCCGCCCCTCCGCCACCATGGCGACGAACTGCTCATACATGTCCATCACCAGGCCCTGCAGGACGGCACGGCCCTCGGCCGAGAGCGGCCTGGTCAGGCTCGGCTGGTCCTTGAGCGGGCCGGAGACGATGCTTTCGGCCTGGACGCCGAGCTTGTCGAGGAGTCGTTCGACATTGCCCGTCTCGAGCAGCACGCCAATCGAGCCGGTGAGCGTGGCGGGCGCGCAGAAGATCCGCGCCGCCGGAAGCGCGATCATGTAGCCCGCCGAGGCGGCGATGCTCTGCATCACCGCGACGACCGGTTTCTGCGCGGCCACACGGGCGAGCGCAACGTGCAGCATCTCGCCCCCCGCCACCGTCCCGCCCGGGCTGTCGATCTCGACGATCAGCGCCTTGACCGAAGGGTCGGTCGCCGCGGCGTCGATCCGGGCCAAAAGGTCGGGGTCTTCGACGATCAGCCCCTCGATGCGCAGCCGGGCGACATGGGGGAGGGTGAGCGAAGCCGGGACATAAAGGGCAAAAAACAGGGTGAGCGCCGCCCCGAGCAGGACGACGCTCACCACGCGCCAGAAATTGAGACGACGCTTGAGGTGCTGACGATCGACGAGCAGGTCGCCCTCAAGCGCCATCGCAATATCGTCCTCTTAGCCCTTGTTTTCCTGGCTTTCCTGCTGCGCCTGGAGATTGCGCCGGCGGATCGCCGCCCCGAGGATGTCCCCGAGCGAGGCGCCCGAGTCGGAGGAGCCGTATTCGGCCATCGCCTGTTTCTCCTCCTCGACCTCCTTGGCCTTGATGGAGAGGGTGAGCTTGCGCGCGGCGCGGTCGATCTGCATCACCTTGGCATCGACCTTCTCGCCCACCGCGAACCGCTCCGGCCGCTGCTCGGACTTCTCGCGGGCGAGCTCGGCGCGGCGGATGAAGCCGGTGAGCACGTCCTCGACCTTCACTTCGATGCCGTTGGCCTGCACCGCGGTGACGATTCCGGTGACCACGTCGCCCTTGCGGATGCGATCGAGCACCGAGGCGGCCGGATCGTCCTGGAGCTGCTTGATGCCGAGGCTGATCCGCTCCTTCTCGACATCGACGTCGAGCACCTTGGCCTTCACCACGTCGCCCTTGTTGTACTTGGTGATCGCCACCTCGCCCGGCTCGTCCCAGGAGAGGTCGGACATGTGAACCATGCCGTCGAGATCGGGGGTGAGGCCGATGAAGAGGCCGAACTCGGTGATGTTGCGCACCTCGCCCTCGACCACGGAGCCCACCGGGTGCTCCAGCAGGAACTGCTCCCACGGATTGGGCTGGGCCTGCTTGAGCCCGAGCGAGATGCGGCGCTTGGCGGCATCGACGTCGAGCACCACCACCTCGACTTCCTGGCTGGTCGAGAGGATCTTGCCGGGATGCACGTTCTTCTTGGTCCACGACATCTCGGAGACGTGGACCAGACCCTCCACCCCCGGCTCCAGCTCGACGAAGGCGCCGTAATCGGTGATGTTGGTGACCACGCCCTTGAACTTGGCGCCGACCGGGTATTTGTACTCCACGCCTTCCCACGGATCGGGCTCGAGCTGCTTCATGCCGAGGCTGATGCGGTGCGTCTCGGGATTGAAGCGGATGACCTGCACCTTGACCGTCTGGCCGATCTGCAGCGCCTCGGCGGGATGGTTGATGCGCCGCCAGGCGATGTCGGTGACGTGCAAAAGCCCGTCCACGCCGCCGAGATCGACGAAGGCGCCGTAATCGGTGATGTTCTTCACCACGCCCTCGATCACCATGCCTTCCTTGAGGCCCTGGATGAGCTCGGTGCGCTGCTCGGCGCGGGTCTCCTCGAGCACGGCGCGGCGCGAGACCACGATATTGCCGCGGGCGCGGTCCATCTTGAGGATCTGGAAGGGCTGCGGCGTGCCCATGAGCGGGGTGATGTCGCGCACCGGCCGGATATCGACCTGGCTTCCGGGAAGGAAGGCGACCGCCCCGCCGAGATCGACGGTGAACCCGCCCTTGACCCGGCCGAAGATGGTGCCCATCACCCGCTGGTTGGCGGCGAAGGCCTTCTCGATGGCGTTCCACGCCTCCTCGCGCCGCGCCTTTTCGCGCGAGAGCACGATGGAGCCGTCACGATCCTCGTAGCGCTCGACGAAGAGCTCGACGACGTCGCCGACCTTCACTTCCGGCGTGCGCGAACCGGGAGGGGTGAATTCCTTGAGGGGGACGCGTCCCTCGCTTTTGAGCCCGACATCGACGATCGCGTAATCATCGGTGAGGCGGACGACGCGGCCGGTCACGACCGAGCCTTCGAAGGGGACGTTGCTGCCGAGCGTGCGGTCGAGGAGTGCGGCGAAGCTCTCCTTGCCGGCATCGGCGGAGGAGGTGGTCACAGGGGCTGAAGACGCCATCGACTGGGGTTGATCCTCATGGGGCCAGAACCTCTCGGTCATGGCCAGGGGTTTGCGCATCCCACGGCGGGACACGACTTGCCCGAAAGAAAAGGGCCAGGGTTGCACTGAATACGAAACAACCGCCCCTCTCGCCGCAAGGCGAGCGGGGCCGTGGCGCAGAGATACTCCTCCCGGCGCTCAAGTCAAGCATCCTCCGCTCGTTTTCGCTCTTTTTCCGCGGCCCCCTGAGGCGCGGCAGGCGCTTTCGTGCGTGCCTCGATGAGAGCGAGCGCGCGGGCGAAGACCGCATCGGCGTCGAGGTCGGAGGTGTCGATCACCACCGCATCGGGCGCGGGGCGGAGGGGCGCGATGGCGCGCGCCGCATCCTGCGTATCGCGGGCGCGGATCGCCGCCTCGACCGCATCGAGGGGCTCGACGCTGCCCCGCTCCCGCCAGCGGCGTTCGGCGCGGGCGCGGGGAGAGGCGGTAAGAAAGATCTTCACCGTCGCCTCCGGCAGCACCACGGTGCCGATGTCCCGCCCATCCAGCACCGCGCCCTCTTGGGCGAAACGGCGCTGGAACGCGAGAAGCGCGGCGCGCACCCCTTCGTGGCGGGCCACCTCGCTCGCCCCAAGATCGACATCTGCGACGCGGAGATCGGGGCGAGCGAG
>KN173998.1:37718-50467 GCA_000759655.1 Acidicaldus organivorans
ATCGGCGGCGGTGAGATGCTCTGCCTCGGCGGTGGCGAAGGCCGCATCCCACGGATCGCCCCCGGCGTCGAGCACGCGGCGCGCCACGGCGCGATAGAGGAGGCCGGTGTCGAGATGCGGGAGGCCAAAATGCTGGGCAAGGCGGCGGGCGAGCGTTCCCTTGCCTGAGGCCGCCGGGCCGTCGATCGCGATGACGAGCGGCTTTGTCACCCTCTCTCTTCCTCCCGGATGGCAAGGCCGAGCCCGTTCATCAGATCGACGAAGCCCGGAAAACTGGTCGCGATGAAGCGCCCGTCATCGATCGCAACCGGCCGCTGCGCCGCCGCGCCCAGCACCAGCGCGCTCATCGCCAGGCGATGGTCCATGTGGGTGGCCACCCGCCCCCCGCCGGGTGGGGCGCCGCCTGCGCCCTCGATGAGGAGATCATCGCCCTCGATCGTGACCTTCACCCCGTTGGCCGCGAGGAGGGCGGCGGTCGCGGCGAGCCGGTCGCTTTCCTTGACGCGAAGCTCGGCAAGCCCGCGGAAACGGCTCGTCCCGCGCGCCGCGGCCGCCGCTACCGCCATCACCGGATATTCGTCGATCATCGAAGGAACGCGCGCCTCCGGCACATCGACGCCGCGGAGCGCGCTTGCCCGCACGCGGAGATCGGCGACCCGCTCGCCCCCCTCCTCGCGTTCGTTCTCGAACGCAATGGATGCGCCCATTTCGGCCAGCGTGAGCAGAAATCCGCTCCGCAGCGGATTGACCCCGACCCTGGCGACCCGGATCTCCGAGCCCGGCACGAGGAGGGCCGCGATCACCGGAAAGGCGGCCGAGGAGGGATCTCCGGGGACGCGGATATCGCCCCCGCGTAGGAGCGGCCCGCCCTGAAGCACGATCCGCCGCCCGCTTCCCGCGGGTTCGATGGAAAGTTCGGCGCCGAAATGGCGGAGCATGTTCTCGGTGTGATCGCGGCTCGGCACCGGCTCCTCGACCACCGTTTCGCCCCGCGCATTGAGCCCGGCGAGCAGGATCGCCGACTTGACCTGGGCCGAGGCGACGGGGAGGCGGTAGGAGATCGGAAGCGGCGCCCGCGCCCCCTCGATGGCGAGCGGCAGCCGGTCGCCGCCGCGGGCGAGAAAGCGGGCCCCACCCGCCGCGAGCGGCTCGATGACGCGGCGCATCGGCCGGCGCCGCAGGCTCGCATCTCCGGTGAGGACGGAGAAGATCGGATGGCTGGCGAGCAGCCCGGCAAGCAGACGGGCGGCGGTGCCGGAATTGCCCATGTCCAGCACGTCCTCGGGCTCGGCGAGCCCGCCCACGCCCACCCCTTCGACCTCCCAGACGCCCTGGTCGCGGCGTTCGAGCCGCGCCCCCAGCGCCCGCATCGCGGCCGCGGTGCAGAGCACGTCCTCGCCCTCGAGCAGCCCCTCGATATGCGTCGCCCCGATGGCGAGCGCGGCGAGCATCAAGGCGCGGTGGCTGATCGATTTGTCGCCGGGGACGCGGACCTCCCCGGCGAGCCCCTGCCGGACGGGGGCGGAAACGAGGGGGATGGGGGTCTCGGTCATCTCGGTCTCAACTCGCGTGACTTCGGGTTACATGTCTTCCGGCGTGATGTCCGGAGGGCGGGAAAGATGGGGTTCAAGGACACGATCGCGGCGGGACACGCCCGCTCCCGGGCGCGATAGCAGCAGCCCGCGCCCTTGACCATACCTCGCGCAACGCCTCGGGCCGCAGTGCTCATGAGGTATTGCTGGGTCGTCGGCGGGGTATTGGCTAGGGATATTTGACAGGAGCATTTGACAGGGGCGGGCCAAAGTGGCATGGGGCGGCGCCATTCCCTGCGAGAGACAAGCCCGATGGTCAGACCGGAACTCGGATCGAAACGGACCTGCGTGCAATGCGGTGCGCGGTTTTACGACCTCAACCGCCAGCCCGCGGTCTGCCCCAAATGCGGCACCGAACAACCCCCTGAGCAGCCCCGCCTGCGCCGTCCCCAGCCCCAGTCGCCGGAGGAGCGCAAAACCCTCTCCCCGGTCGCCCCTGATCTCGAAGCGGTCGTTATCGACGTCGAGGAGGTGGATGCGCCGGTGCTCGAGGACGACGCGGACGTGCTCGAGGGCGAGGACGAGCCGATCGAATCGGACATCGACGTCGAGACCGAAGGGGACGAGGCCGAGCCCTGAGCGGAGGGCGCGGGGTTCGCCCCCCGCTTCGCTCTGCCCTTTCCTTGCCTTCTCCCCTCAGCGGGGCGGCATGCGGAGCGCCCCGTCGAGGCGGATCGTTTCGCCGTTCAGCATGACATTGCCGATGATGTGCATGACGAGAGCGGCGAATTCGGGCGGCTCACCCAGCCGGGCCGGGAAGGGCACGTTGGCGGCGAGGCTCGCCCGCACCTCCTCGGCAAGCCCCATCAGCAGAGGTGTTGCGAAAATCCCCGGCGCGATGGTCACCACCCGGATCCCGCCGCGGGCGAATTCGCGCGCGAGCGGCAGGGTCATGCCGACGATGCCGCCCTTGGACGCCGAATAAGCGGCCTGGCCGATCTGCCCGTCGAAGGCGGCGATCGAGGCGGTATTGACGATCACCCCCCGTTCGCCATCGGCGAGCGCTGGGAGCGGCAGAGCCGCGGCCGCCATCAGGCGGATCATGTTGAAGGTGCCGATCAGGTTGACCTCGATCACCTTGCGGAACTGGGCGAGCGGCATCGGCCCCTCCTTGCCCACCACCCGCCCGGGCGTGCCGATCCCGGCACAGTTGACCAGGATGCGGGGCGCGCCCCAGGTGGCGAGCAGTTTGTCGAAGGCGGCCTCGGCCGAGGCCTCGTCGGCGACGTCGCAGGCGAGGGCGAGACCGCCGATCCGCGCCGCCATCGCCTCTGCCGCCGCCTCGTTGCGGTCGAGCACCGCAACCCGCGTTCCCGCCGCGGCGAGCGCCTCCGCCGTCGCCCCGCCCAGACCCGACGCGCCGCCGGTGACGAGTGCGATGACATCTTTCACGTCCATGACGCTCCTCCCCTCGCTGTCCGGGCCGCCCTTCAGCGGAATGCCCTCGCGAAGCGCGACCCTCCCGAAACGTCGCACGAGGCAGGCAGGATGGTCAACGCGACGTTGCCCGCGCCGGCCCGGGAGGCTAATCAGGCGCCGAGACGATCCCACCACAAAACCGCAGGAGACCAGAGCCCCATGCCCGTCATGCCCGATCACTGGATCCGGCGAATGGCCCTCGAGCAGGGCATGATCGAGCCCTTCGTCGATGGGCAGGCGCGGGAAGGCGTGATCTCCTACGGGCTCTCCTCCTATGGCTATGACGCGCGCATCGCCGATGAGTTCAAGATCTTCACCAATGTCGATTCGGCGATCGTCGATCCCAAGGATTTCAGCCCGCGGAGCTTCGTGGACCGCCGCGGCGAGACCTGCATCATCCCGCCCAACAGTTTCGCCCTCGGCCACACCATCGAATATTTCCGCATCCCGCGCGACGTACTGGTCATCTGCCTCGGCAAATCGACCTATGCGCGCTGCGGCATCATCGTGAACGTCACGCCGCTCGAGCCCGAATGGGAGGGCCAGGTCACCATCGAGATCAGCAACACCACGCCGCTTCCAGCCAAGATCTACGCGGGCGAAGGGATCTGCCAGTTCCTCTTCCTCAAGGGCGAGCAGCCCTGCGAGGTGAGCTACGCCGACAAGGCGGGGAAATACATGCGCCAGCGCGGCGTCGCCCTGCCGCGGCTCTGAGGGCGCGATGGACCGGCTCCACATCCGCGGCGGACGCCCCCTCATCGGCGAGATCGCGATCAGCGGCGCGAAAAACGCGGCCCTTCCCCTGATGGCGGCCTCCCTGCTCGCCTCCGCCCCCCTCATCCTCGAGAATGTCCCCGATCTCGCCGATATCCGCACCATGACCGCCCTGCTCCGCGAGCTCGGCATGGAGGTGACGCGCGAAGCGAGCGGGCGTCTGGTGCTGGCCGGCCCGCCGCGCCAGGCGCTCGCCCCTTACGACATCGTCCGCCGCATGCGGGCCTCGGTGCTGGTGCTCGGCCCCCTGCTCGCCCGGCTCGGCGAGGCGCGCGTCTCGCTCCCCGGGGGCTGCGCGATCGGCACCCGCCCCGTGGATCTCCACCTCAAGGGGCTGGCCGAGCTTGGCGCCGAGATCCATCTCGAGGGCGGCTACATCATCGCGCGCAGCCCCAAGGGCCTGAGGGGGGCGGATATCGCGCTTCCCTTCCCCTCGGTGGGTGCCACCGAGAACATCCTGATGGCCGCCGTGCTCGCCCAAGGGCGCACCGTGATCGCCAATGCGGCGCGCGAGCCCGAGATCGGCGATCTCGCCCGCTGCCTCAACCTGATGGGCGCGCAGATCGAAGGGATCGGCACCGACCGCCTCGTCATCGACGGCGTCTCCCGCCTGGAGGGGGCCATCCACCGCGTCATCCCCGACCGGATCGAGACCGGCACCTATCTCTGCGCCGCCGCCCTCACCGGGGGCGATCTCTTCCTGCGCGGGGCCGAGCCCGGCCATCTCACCGCCCTCCTCAAGAGTTTGCGCGAGGCCGGGGTGACGATCGAGACCGTGCCGGGGGGGCTTCGCGTCCGGCGCGAGGGGCGGCTCGTGGGCGTGGATGTGATGACCGAGCCCTATCCCGGCTTCCCCACCGACATGCAGGCCCAGTTCATGACGCTGATGTCGGTGGCGGAGGGGGCGGCGATGATCACCGAGACCGTCTTCGAGAACCGCTTCATGCATGTGCCCGAACTCAACCGCATGGGAGCGCGGATCAACGTGCACGGCGCCTCGGCCATCGTGCGCGGCGTGCCCGAGCTCCAGGGCGCGCCGGTGATGGCGACCGACCTTCGCGCCTCGGTCTCCCTGGTGCTCGCGGGGCTTGCCGCCCGCGGCGAGACCATCGTCAACCGCGTCTATCACCTCGATCGCGGCTATGAGCGGCTCGAGGAAAAACTCGCCGCCTGCGGCGCGGCGATCGAACGCTGGCGGGAGGCGGCATGACCCCTCCCGTCCCGCCCGGCCGTCACACCTTCGTCTGCCTCGACGGCCACACCGCGGGCAATCCGGTCCGTCTCGTCATCGCGGGCGCCCCGTCGCTTCATGGCGCCACGATGAGCGCGCGGCGCGCCGATTTCATCCAAAATTGGGACTGGGTGCGGCGGGCGCTGATGTGGGAGCCGCGGGGGCACGATCTGATGTCGGGGGCCATCCTCTATCCGGCGCTCGATGAAAGCCATGACGCAGCTCTCCTCTTCATCGAGGTCGATGGCTGCCTGCCCATGTGCGGCCATGTCACCATCGGCGTGGTGACCTTCCTCATCGAGAAGGGGCTGGTTGCCCCCCGGGAGCCGGGCCGCCTCGTGCTCGCCACCCCGGCGGGGCTGATCTCCGCGACCTATCGGGAAGAGGGCGGGCGGGTGCGTGAGGTGCGCTTCGTCAACGTCCCCTCCTATCTCGCCGCGGCCGAGGTGAAGCTCGATGTGCCAGGGCTTGGCGAACTCGTCGTCGATATCGCCTATGGCGGCAATTTTTATGCGATCGTCGAGCCACAGAAGAATTACGCCGGGCTCGACCAACTCTCACCCGAGGAGATCCTCCGCCTAAGCCCCCTGGTGCGCCGCGCCGCCCGCGCTGCGCTGACGCCCGTCCATCCCGAAGATCCCACCATCTCCGGCGTGACGCATGTGATGTGGACCGGTGCGCCGCGCCATCCCCGCGCGCAGGGGCGGAATGCGGTGTTCTACGGCGAACGGGCGATCGACCGCTCGCCCTGCGGCACCGGCACCTCGGCCCGTCTCGCCCAGCTCGCCGCCAAAGGCAGGCTGCGGCCGGGCGAGGCGTTCATCCATGAAAGCCTGATTGGCACGCTGTTCGCCGCGCGGATCGAGGAAGAGCTCCGCTTGGGCCCCTATCCCGCCATCCGCCCGAGTGTCGCCGGCTCGGCCCATCTCTTCGGCTTCAACACCCTCTTCGTCGATCCCGCCGACCCGCTGGGCGGAGGTTTCAGCCTGTGGGAGCCGGGCGGGCTTCCGGCCAGCCCCGCTGGGGGTGGGGCGGCGTGAGAGACCTCGCGCTGAGCCGCCGCCATCTCCTTGCCGCGGCTTTGGGGAGCGGCGTGGTTGCGGCGTGGGGAGGGCGGGCCCGTGCCGCCGATGCCTCCTCTTCGCTCGGCTCTTCCACGACCCCCGGCTCGTCCACCACAACTGGCTCTTCCGCGACGACTGGCTCCTCCAAGGGGGGCGCGGCCTCCCGAGCGGCAGGCGAGCCGAAACAAGCGGGCCCGCCGCTTCCCGCCATTTTCTCCGCCGTGCCCGAGTCGGGGGCGCTCACCTTCCGCATCATGCGCGAAGGGCTGATGATCGGCACGCACGCCCTCGTCTTCACCCCGCCCGGCTCGGCCAAGCGCGATCCCGCCAAGCCGAAGACGCTGAAACTCACCGTGCGCATCTTCACCGAGGTCACGGCGAAGCTCACCCCCCTCACCCTCTATCGCTTCTCCGCGCGGATCGAGGAACCCTGGGACGGAAACCAGCTTCTCGGCTTCACCGCCGAGAGCACGGAGAACGGGATCAAGCGGCGGGTGAAGGCGGAGCGCGGCGCGGGTGGCTCACTGTGGCTCGAGAACGTCTTCGGCCGCCTCGCCGTGCCGCCGGAGGCGATCGCGGCCACGTTCTGGAACCCGAAATGCCTCGAAGCGCCGCTGATCGATCCCATCCTCGGCCGGCTCCTCGACGTCACGGTCGCCGATCGCGGCAAGGAGCGGATCGAGATCGCCAACGGAAGCGAGATCGACGTCCGGCATTTTGCCTTGAGCGGCGACTTCCCGGCCGATCTCTGGTATGTCGAACAGCCCGCCCGGCGCTGGGCGGGGATGACGCGCCCGGGCGGCGACGGCATTCCGATCACCTATGAGCTCCTCTGAGGGGGCGAGACGGCAGGGAGGCATTGATGCGGCCCACAGGCCCGAAAGACGGAATTGCCTGGATCACCGGCGCCTCCTCGGGGATCGGGCTCGCCCTCGCCCGGCGTCTCTTGGATGAGGGCTGGACGGTCGCGCTGACCGCCCGCCGCGCCGCCGAGCTCCAATCCGTCGCTTCAGCCTATCCGGAAAGCCGGGCGCTGGTCTTTCCCGCCGATGTGCGGGATGCAGGGGCGCTTGCCGCGATCGGGGAGCGCCTCGAAGCGGAGGGCCGCCCCATCGCGCTCGCCATCGCCGGGGCGGGGATCTATGCGCGGATGGGGCTGCATGATCTCGATCCGGCGCGGCTTGCCGAGGTCTTCGCGGTCAATCTCGCGGGCGCGGTCCATCTCGCCGCCGCCGCACTTCCGGGGATGCGCCGGAGGCGGGCAGGGCAGCTCGTCTTCATCGGCTCGGCGGCAAGTCTCTTGCCCCTTCCGGCGAGCGCCGCTTATGGCGCGAGCAAGGCCGCGCTCCGCCATTTCGCCGCGGCGCTACGTTTCGATGCCGAGGAGGCGGGGATTCTGGTCCAGATCGTCTCGCCTGGCTTCGTCACCACTCCGATGACCGCGCCCCGCCGCCGCCCCGGGCCCTTCCAGCTCTCCGCCGAGGAGGCAGCAGGGCGGATCCGCCATGGACTGGGCACCCGGCGTTTCGAGATCGTCTTTCCCCGCCGTCTCCTCTGGCCGATGAAAATCGCGGCCCTCCTGCCCTGGCCAGTGCTGTTCAGGCTCCGCGCGCTGATGGATGTCTGAAGGCGCGCGTGCCCCCTCTTGAAAGGGGTCAACTCAATGACGGGGGGGTGTCTGCGAGGGCGGCGAAAGCGGCGATCACCCGCTCGACCAGACGCCGCGCCACGTCCTCCTTGCGTAACCGGGGCCAGGTCTCGACCCCCGCCTCGGTGATGAGATGCACCGCATTTTCCTCGCCCCCCATCACGCCGGAGGCCGNCGGCGCACCCTCGCTCTTCTTGATCTTTTCGGCCGAGGGCGCGGCGNGCGAGACGTCATTGGCGAGGATCCAGTCGCAGCCCTTGCGGGCGCGCTTGGCGATCGCGTGCTTGATCACGTTCTCGGTCTCGGCGGCGAAGCCGATCACCAGGCGCGGCCGCTTCGGGTGGCGCGAGAGTTCGGCGAGGATGTCCGGATTGGGGCGGAGTTCGAGCCGCGGCGGCGGCGCACCCTCGCTCTTCTTGATCTTTTCGGCCGAGGGCGCGGCGACCCGCCAGTCCGCGACCGCCGCGGCGCAGACCGCGACATCGGCGGGCAGGGCGGCGAGGGCTGCGGCGAGCATCTCCTCGGCGGTCTCGACGTGGGTGACGCTGACGCCCGGCGGATCGGCGAGGGCAACGGGGCCGCTGATCAGGCTCACCCGTGCCCCGCGCGCAGCGAAGGCGGCGGCGATGGCGTGGCCCTGCTTGCCGGAGCTCCGGTTGCCGAGATAGCGCACCGGGTCGATCGGCTCATGGGTCGGCCCGCTGGTGACGAGCACGTGCCGCCCGGCGAAATCTTCGCCTTCGCCGAGCATGCGCTGGATCTGCGCGAAGATGGTCTCGGGCTCGGCCATGCGGCCCGGTCCATATTCGCCGCAGGCCATGTCCCCTTCCTCGGGGCCGACGAAGGCGACCCCGCGCGCCCTGAGCGTGGCGAGATTGGCCTGGGTCGCCGGATGGAGCCACATCCGGACATTCATCGCCGGGGCGGCGAGGACGCGCTTGTCGGTGGCGAGCAGCAGGGTGGAGGCGAGATCGTCGGCCAGTCCTGCCGCCATCTTGGCAAGGAGATCGGCGGTGGCGGGGGCGATGACCACGAGGCCGGCTTCGCGCGAGAGACGGATGTGATCGATGCGCGCCGATTCGGAGAGCGAGAAGAGCTCGCCATGCACCGGGCTCTCGGCGAGCGTCTGCACCGAGAGGGGGGTGACGAACTCGGCCCCGGCGCGGGTCAGCACAGGGGAGACGGCGATCCCCGCCGGGCGGAGGAGGCGGATGAGCTCGAGCGCCTTGTAGGCGGCGATCCCGCCCCCGATGATGAGGAGAACGCGCCGCTCTGCCCCGCTCACCGCGTCTGTCACAGGCGCACCCCCTCGTGGATGGCAACGATCCCGCCCGAGAGGTTCTGATAGGTGACGCGCCCGAATCCCGCCTTGCGCATCATCGCGGCGAGCGTCTCCTGGTCGGGAAAGGTGCGGATGCTCTCGGCGAGATACTGATAGCTCTCGGCATCATGAGCAACCACCGCCCCGAGCCGCGGCAGCACGCGGAAAGACCACGCGTCATAGAGCGGGGCGAGGGCCGCGATCTGGAAGCGGCTGAATTCGAGGCAGGCAAAGGTGCCGCCCGGCTTGAGCACGCGCCGCGCCTCGGCGAGCACCGCGTCCTTGTCGGTGCAGTTGCGCAGCCCGAAGGCGATGGAGACGCGGTCGAAGCTCGCATCGGGAAGGGCGAGCCGCTCGGCATCGCTCACCACGAAGGAAAGCCCGCGTCCGAAGCCCCGCTCGCGGGCCCGCCGCCGGGCGACCCCGATCATGTGCGGGTTGACGTCGGACAGCACCACCTCGCCGCCCCCTGCGGCGAGCCAGCCGAAACTGATGTCCCCGCTTCCTCCGGCGAGATCGAGCAACCTCACGCCGGGGCGCGGGCGCAGCCGGGCGATGAAGATCCGTTTCCAGATCCGGTGGATCCCGAGCGACATCAGATCGTTCATCAGATCGTAGCGCTCGGCCACGCGGGCGAAGACGGAGCGGACGAGGCGCGGCTTGGCCTCGCGCGGCACCCGGCGGAAGCCGAAATCGACCAGGCCCTCCGCGGTCTCCTGAGGATTGTCGCTCATGCGGCGAGCTTATACGCTCGGGCGGGCTTTGACGAGAGCGGGCGGGTGCGGCAAGCCGGGCGGCGACGGTGGGCGCGAGGTAAGACAGGGGCGTAGGGATAAGACAGGGGCGTAGGGAAAGGCGGGAGGACGGAAAGGGCGAGGCGCGATGCCGGAACTGCCGGAAGTGGAGACGGTGATGCGGGGCATGGCAGCGCTTCTGCTCGGCGAGCGCATCCGCCACGTCCGTCTCTCCCATGCGCCGCTCCGCCGCCCCTACCCGGAGGGATTGGCCGAGCGTCTCCGCGGGCGGCGCATCAGCGGTTTCGCCCGGCGCGGTAAATACATCCTGATGCGGCTCGATGACGGAATGAGCGTGCTCTGGCATCTCGGCATGTCGGGGCGCATCGTCCATCTCACCGCCTCCACCCCCGAGCCCCCCCATCTCCATCTCCGTCTCGAGGCGGAGCGGGTGACGGTGGGACTCGTCGATCCGCGCCGCTTCGGGCTGGTCGATCTGGTCCCGACCCGCGCGGAGGAAGCCCATCCGCTGCTGGCCTCATTGGGGATCGAGCCCCTCTCCAGGGCTTTTACCGGGCGCTGGCTCGCCGCGGCGCTCGCCCGCCGCTCAGGCCCCCTCAAGACGGTGCTGCTCGACCAGCGCCTGATCGCCGGGCTCGGCAATATCTATGTCTCCGAGTCCCTCTACCGGGCGCGGCTCCATCCCGCCCGTCCGGCCTCTCTCATCGGCGAGGCGGAAGCGGGGCGGCTCGTTCCCGCGATCAAGGCGACGTTGCGCGAGGCGATCGCGGCGGGGGGATCGAGCCTGCGCGATTTCGCCCATCCCGATGGCGAGCTCGGCTACTTCCAGCACCGCTTCCGGGTCTATGGCAAGGCGGGCGAGCCGTGCCCGGACTGCCCCGCGCCTGGAACCTGCGGCGGAATCGCGCGTCTGGTCCAGGCTGGCCGGAGCACGTTTTTTTGCCCGCGCCTGCAGCAATGACCCACCCTTCCTCCCCCCAGGCTCATCCATCCCACCAAGGAGAGAAACGATGCCCGAGATGATCCTCACCGAACTTCATGGCAAAGTCGCCCTCGTCCGGCTCAACCGTCCGGAGGCGCTCAACGCGCTCTGCGACCAGCTGATGGAGGAGCTGGGTGCAGCCCTCCTCGCCCTCGATGCCGACCCCGCCGTCGCCGCCATCGTGCTCACTGGCTCGGAAAAGGCGTTCGCCGCGGGGGCCGATATCCGCGAGATGCAGCCGCGGCGCTATCCGGACGTGCTGTTCAACGACTTCATCGCCAAATGGGAGACGATCACCAGGGTGAAGAAGCCGGTGATCGCGGCCGTTGCCGGCTACGCCTTGGGCGGGGGCTGCGAGCTCGCCATGATGTGCGACATCATCCTCGCCGCCGAGAATGCCAGATTCGGCCAGCCCGAGATCAATCTCGGGGTCATCCCCGGGGCGGGCGGCACGCAGCGCCTCACCCGCGCCGTGGGCAAGGCCAAGGCGATGGAGCTCATCCTCACTGGGCGGATGATGGATGCCCAGGAGGCGGAACGGGCCAATCTCGTCGCCCGCGTCGTGCCCACCGAGAAACTCATCGAGGAGGCGCTCAAGCTCGGAGAACGGATGGCCGAGCTCTCACCGGTGGCTTTGGCGGTGGCCAAGCAGGCGGTCAACGCGGCATTCGAGACCACCCTCACCGAGGGGGTGCGGGCCGAGCGGGCGCTCTTCCTGCCGCTTTTCGGCGCCGAGGACCAGAAAGAGGGGATGGCGGCCTTCCTCGAGAAGCGCAAGCCGCGTTTCCCCACCCGCGCCTGAGGCGAGGCCATCGGCAGGCACGCCCTCGGGGCCTGGGTGGGGCTTGACGGGCGGGCGGGGTTTGGCTACCCCGCCTGCCGCGACGGCACGGGCCGCCGCGACGCTCTGGTTTTGGCGATTCCCTTGACGGTTTCAGGACATCCATGGCCAACACAGATTCCGCGCGTAAACGCATCCGGCAAACGATCAAACGCACCCTTCGCAACCGGGCCAGGAAGTCCCGCATGCGCACCTTCGTGCGCAAGGTCGAAGACGCGCTCGCCAAGGGGGACAAGACGGCGGCCGAGGCGGCGTTCCGTCTGGCCCAGCCCGAACTGCACCGCGCGGTGAGCAAGGGCGTGATGCACCGCAACACGGTGGCGCGCAAACTCTCGCGCCTTTCCGCCCGTATCAAGAAGCTCGGCGAGCCCACCGGGTCGCACGCCCCGGCCTGACGCCCCCGCTGGGGTTGCAACCTGAGGTGGCAGACGGGCGCTGATACATCAGCGACCCGTCTTGACGCCACA
Source organism: Acidicaldus organivorans (assembly GCA_000759655.1). Taxonomy (GTDB): domain Bacteria; phylum Pseudomonadota; class Alphaproteobacteria; order Acetobacterales; family Acetobacteraceae; genus Acidicaldus; species Acidicaldus organivorans. Next base: position 49,813 of record KN173998.1, read on the forward strand.
TCCGCGCAAGGAAAAGATGACAGAGGCGTGACGGCAGGTTTGCCGTGACGCGGCCGTTTTTCCTTTCTCGACGTCATTTACTGCCGTGATGAACGAACCTTTTTCTGGAGCAAGGAAAAAGGAAGTCATTCTCGCATTTGTTCTTCTTTTCCCTGCGATTTTTACTTCGTTTTACTCATTGCTTTACCCCCGCCTCTTGATCTAGTCTCCCGCCCCAGCCCTGAGCTGCCCTCTCTTTCCTCTCCCTCCTCCGTCGGGGGAGTGCGTGGAGGTTTGGCCGGAGCGGCGGCGGGGCCAAGCCCTCGGGAATGCAACCCCGGGGAGAAACGGGCGACAGTGAGGCGCAAGGCGGATCGAGCATGGAACCAGAGGTCATGACCATTCCCGGAGCCCAGAGCCGAGCCCTGCGGGAGGCCGATCCCCCGTCGCGCGCCGCCCTCGCCGCCGAGACAGAGCTTGCCGCGCAATGGGGGCGGATCTGCCGCCGCCTGCAAGCCGAGATCGGCGAACTCGAATACCGCTCCTGGCTGCGCAACGCTGCCCTCGGCCGCCGCGAGGGCGATGAGGTGACCCTCCTCTTTCCCAGCCGATTCGTCCGCGACTGGGTCCGCCGCCACTACGGCGAGCGGCTCACCGCGCTCTGGCAGGAGGAAGA
>KN173999.1:0-2146 GCA_000759655.1 Acidicaldus organivorans
CGCCCGGATCGCCATGCACGATCCGCACCCCGTCGAGATCGAGCCGCACCACCACCACCCGCCCGCGCAGAAGCGGGCGGAGTGCGATCCGGGCGGTGAGCGTTGCGGCATGGAGGCTCANCGGTCTCCGTCCGCGCTCCCCCGAGCAGGGGGAGGAGGGCGCCCGGATCGCCATGCACGATCCGCACCCCGTCGAGATCGAGCCGCACCACCACCACCCGCCCGCGCAGAAGCGGGCGGAGTGCGATCCGGGCGGTGAGCGTTGCGGCATGGAGGCTCACGCCGCGGGTCTCGAGCGAGACATCGGCGGCGCTGAGCTTGGGGCGCGGGGCGAGGGTGAGGCCGAGCGGGCCCGCGAAACGCGCGGTGACATGCTCGGTGGCGAGCCAGGCGCTGAGCGGCGCGGCGAGCCGCCCGGGCTGCCAGAAGACGATGCCGAGCCCCGCCCCGAAGGCGGCGAGGATGAGCAGAATGAGGGCGAAAACCGCCAAGGCGAGACGACGCATCAGGCTCTCCTGGCTCCCCTTGAGGCATGCCGGGGCATAGCAAGGGGGGCGGCGGGCGGCAAGGCAGCGCAAAACCCTTGCTTTTTCTCCGGCCTTGGAGGGTAATGGAGCAGAGCAGTCCGCCCCCAGCGAGGTGTCCGCCATGAGCCCAGCGCAAGCCGAAGACGCCGTCCGGGAAAAAGAGGAAGGCCAGGGAAGGGAACGGGAAAAAGAAGAGGGCAGACGGCCCGGCTCCGCCCGTAGCGTCGCCCTCGTCGGCCCTTTCGGCAGCGGCAAGACCACCCTCTTCGATGCGCTGCTCGCCCGCGCCGGAACCCCGCCCCGGCGCAACCGCGAACGGGCGATGAGCACCGGCCTCACCCTGGGCGGGACGAATTTCCTCGGCGAGAGCTGGACGATCATCGACTGCCCGGGCTCGATCGAGTTCCTGAGCCACACCGAAGCGGCGCTGATGGTGGCCGACATCGCGGTGCTGGTGATCGATCCCGACCCCGCCAAGGCGTTGGCCGCGCTTCCCTATTTCCGCCTCTTCGCCGAGCGCGGCCTTCCCTTCCTCGTCTTCATCAACCGCATCGATACGTTTACGGGCCGGGTGCGCGATACGCTGGCCGCGCTCCAGCAGCACGCCTTGCGCCCCCTCCTCCTGCGTGAAGTGCCGATCCGCGAGGGCGATCAGGTGGTGGGCTATGTCGATGTCGCCTCTGAACGCGCCTACCGCTACCGCGAGGGCGCGCCCTCCGAACTGGTGAGCATCCCCTCCGATCTTCGCGGACGCGAGACGGAGGTGCGGGAAAGCCTGCTCGAAGCGCTCGCCGACCACGACGACACGCTTCTCGAAAAACTCCTCTCCGACCTCACCCCGACCCCTGAGGAAATATTCCGCGACCTGAGCCGCGACCAGCGCGAGGGCCACATCGCCGAGGTGATGTTCGGCAGCGCCGAGCGCGGCCAGGGCGTGCTACGGCTGTGGAAGGCGCTCCGCCACGACGCCCCGCGCCCGGAGGAGACGGCAGCGCGGCGCGGGGTGAACGCCGAAGGGGCGCCGCTCGCCCAGGTCTTTCGCATCCAGCACGCCGGTCACGCCGGAAGGCTTGCCCATGTCCGGGTCTGGCGCGGCCCGCTCTCCGAGACCACGCCGCTCAACGGCCAGAGGATCGGCGCGATCTTCCGCTTCGAGGGCGAGGAGATGGTCAAGGCCGCCGAGGCGCCGACGGGCGCCATTGTGACGCTCGCCCGCCTCGAAGGGGTGATGGCGGGAAGCACCCTCTCGGCCGACGGCCCGCCGGCGGCGCTCGAGTGGCCGCCCGCCCCGCCCCCTCTGCACGCGCTCGCCATCGCGCTCGAGGACCGCAAGGACGAGGTCAAGCTCTCCGGGGCGCTGCAGAAGATCGCCGAGGAGGACCCGAGCCTCGTCGTCGAGCACAATCTGGAAACGCACGAGACGGTGCTGCACGGCCAGGGCGAGATCCATCTCCAGACCGCGATCGAGCGGCTGGCCAAGGTCTATGGGCTGAAACTCGCCGCCCGCCGCCCGCGCGTCGCCTTCAAGGAGACCATCCGCAAGCCGGTCCGCCGCCATGCCCGCTTCAAGCGCCAGACCGGCGGGCACGGCCAGTTCGCCGACGTGGTGCTGGAGATCG
>KN173999.1:2257-7683 GCA_000759655.1 Acidicaldus organivorans
CCCCCCGCGAGCGCGGCGCGGGCTTCCTCTTCACCGACCGCATCGTGGGCGGCGCCGTGCCCAAGCAGTTCATCCCGGCGGTGGCCGAGGCGGCGGAGGCCACATTGCAGCGGGGCGTGTTCGGCTATCCGGTGGTGGACGTCGCCGTCACCCTGGTCGATGGCGCTTTCCACACGGTGGACAGCTCCGATCAGGCCTTCAAGACGGCGACCCGCATGGCCATCCAGGAGGCGCTGCCGCTCGCCGATCCGGTGCTGCTCGAGCCGATCGACCACATCACCCTGATCCTGCCGAGCGAATTCACCTCTTCCGCCCAGCGGCTTCTCTCCTCACGCCGCGGGCGCATCCTGAGTTATGCCGAGAAACCCGGGGCGCCGGGCTTCGACGAGGTCGAGGCGCTCATTCCCGAATACGAACTCTTCGGCCTGATCATCGAGCTCCGTTCCCAGACCCAGGGGCTTGGCACGTTCCGCCGCAGTTTCGACCATCTCGCCGAAGCCCCGGCGGGTCTCGCCGAGAAAGTGGCGATCCGCGACAATGGCCGCGGCGGCGTGTAAAGCGGGGCGTCAAGAACGGCGCGCAAGCCGCGGCGCGCTCCGCACAAGGGAGGTGGTCAGACGTTCTCGAGGAAATCGGCGAGCGGAGCCCAGAGCGCCCGCTCCGCACTCATCCCCGCCACCATCCCGACATGCCCGGCGCGCGGGCGGAGCACGTGGGCCGCGGGCATCAGCGCAGCCAGCGCCTCGGCGCTCGCCGGCGGCACGATGCGGTCGCGCTCGGGGATGGCGATGAAGGCGGGAAGGTCGAGACGCTCGGGCCGCACGACCTCGCCCGCGACCCGCCACAGCCCGCGCCCCGGCCGGTTCTCGCCATACCAGCCGCCGAGCGTCTCGCGCGCTACCGGGGCGGAAAGCGGGATCCCGTCATTGAGCCAGTCCTCGAGCACGACGAAGCGCCGCGCCCGCGCGCTTCCCGCGGGCAAGCGGCCGAAGGCGCGGTAGCGCTCGGCCACCCCCCAGGGGTCGAGGAGGACGAAGAGGGTCTGCAGGAGATCGACGGGGAGGGTGCCGGTCGCGGCGAAGGCCGCTTCGAAAGCGGGGAGGAGGCCGGCGACCGCGCGCGCCACCTCGGGATCGGCGGCATGGAAATCCCACGGCGTGGCGAGCAGGGCGAGGCCGCGGATGCGCCGCCGCTGCCGCTGGGCGGCGGCGAGGGCAAGCAACCCTCCCATGCAGTAGCCGATGAGGAGGAGGCGCTCGGGAAGTTGGGCGAGCGCCCGCTCCAGGCGGCCTGCGATGTAATCGGTGAGGGTGAAGTCGCGCGCCGCCGCATCCGGATAGCCCCAGTCGAGGAGGTAAGGGCGGAGCCCCCGCCCGGCGAGGTAGCGCATGAGCGAGGCGCCCTCGTCGAGATCGAGGATGGTGCCGCGATTGACCAGGCTCGGGATGACGAGCACCGTCTTGGCGCGCCGCCGCCTTGGCCCCTCGCCCAGGGCGCCATAGTCGAGGAGCCGCGTCTCGCCTTCCTGCCAGAGGGTGGGCGGATCGGCCAGCGCGCGCTGATGGGGATGGCGGCGGTAGCGGGCGATGCCCGCGATCAGCGCCCGGTCCTCGGCAAGCGCCCGGGCGAGCACCGCGCGGCTGAAGCCCTCAGGATCGGCGGCGCGGGCGCGGCGCAGGGCGGGAAGGCGGGGATCCTCCCCCTTCGAGTGTGGCCAGGCGGCGCTCCAGGGCAGCGAGGCGGCGATCGAGACGCTCGAGCGCAGCGCCGAGAGCATCAGATGGAGGAGGAGCGGACGCGGGCCCCGGCGCCGGAGCGGGGCGGGAGGCGGCGGATCGCGGCTCATCGGGACGATCTCCAGACGCGGCGGAGGACGGGGCGGGGGCACGGCGGGCAAACGCGCCGAGCGCGGCAAGGAGACCCCCCATCGCCCCGCTCATCAGGGCGAGGCTGCGTTCGGCCGCCTCGCGCCATTCGCGGTCGTAGAGAAGGGCGGTGAGCTCGCTCTGCCAGAGGGTGATCCAGTCTTCGGCGAGCGCGGCGAGGTCGGCGCCCCCGCCCTCCTCTCGCGACCCCTCCGGCGCGGCTCTCGCTTCGCTTCCCTCTCCCCTGTCCTCGGGACGGCTCTCGCCGGGGCCAGAGCGGGGCGGTGTCTTGCGCGGTTTGGGGTGCGCGGCGGAGGGGGACGCCGGGGACTCGGGCTGTCTCTGACCGGCACCCTGGGGTCCAATACCCTTGGGTCCAGCCCCCTGGAGCCTGGCATCTGGCGGCGCGGCCTCTGGGGGCACGGCATCTGGGGGGGTGGCGCGCGGCGCCTGTCCTCTCGCCAGCCCACGTCCTGCCTTGGCCTCTTCCGCCTTGGCGCCCCGCCTCATCGCCCGTCCCCTCCCTCTCTCGCCGCTCATCGTGGGTCGGCGCGACGTTTCCGCCGCTCCTGCTGCAGTGCAGGAAGAAACGGGTTGCAGAGGCGGCGGGGGAGGGGCACATTGTCCATCGCGCAGCGCAACATAAGGAAGGAAAAATGGTCGATCCAGCACCAACGGGGGAACAGGGCGAGACGCCGCCGCTCGTCATCAAGAAATACGCCAATCGCCGCCTCTACAACACCGAGACGTCGAGCTACGTCACGCTCGATGCGCTCGCCGACATGCTCCGCCGCGGGCGCGACTTCGTCGTGGTCGATGCCAAGACCGGCGAGGACATCACCCGCTCCGTCCTCACCCAAATCATCGTCGAGCAGGAAAGCAAGGGGGATGCGCTTTTGCCCACCACCTTCCTCCGCCAATTGGTGAGCCTCTATGGCGGAGGGCTCGAGCGGTTCCTGCCGCGCTATCTCGAACAGGCGATGGCAAGTTTCGCCGAACAGCAGCGCCAGATGCGTCGGGCGATGGAGCAGACGGTCGGCACCTTCTTCCCCGGCTTCGAGGAGATGTCGCGACAGAACGCCCAGATGATGGAGCGGGCGATGAATTTCTTCTCCCCCTTCGCCCGGCGGGCGGGCGAGACGGCGCGGAGTGAGGGGGGCGCGGGGGCTGGGAGCGGGCAGAGAACGGAGAACCCCGCCCCCGATCCCCGCGATCTCGAAATCGCCGCCTTGCGCGCCGAGGTGGAGCGCCTGCGCGCCGCCCTGGAGGAACGCCGGGGCGAAACCAAAACCGGCGGTGGGGAGGGAAAAAACACGCCCTGACCCTTGCCGGATGGCCGGGGGCGGGCGATTTAAGGGGCGAATGAGGACGGATATGGTCTTCTTTGCCGCTGCCTCGCAGTGAGCGGGGCAGGGAACGGCGAGGTGAGGAGAGACGCGATGTTCATCGAGACGGAAAGCACGCCCAATCCGGCGACGCTCAAATTCATCCCCGGCGAGCGGGTGATGGCCGAGGGCAGCGCCGACTTCATCTCACCCGAGCAGGCGGCGGCGAGCCCGCTTGCGGCGGCCCTGTTCGCCATTTCGGGCGTGGTGCGGGTCTTCTTCGGCCCCGACTTCATCAGCGTGACCAAGTCGGACGAGGCCTCCTGGCAAAGCCTCAAGCCGCAGATCCTCGGCGCGATCGTCGAGCATTACCTCTCCGGCGCGCCCCTGATCGCCGGGGAGGCCGACGTTATCGAGGAGGACGTCGCGCCCGAGGATGCCGAGATCGCCGAGGCGATCAAGGAACTCCTGGACACCAGGGTGCGCCCGGCGGTGGCAGGCGATGGCGGGGACATCATCTTCCGCGGCTACCGCGATGGCGTGGTGAAGCTCGTCATGCAGGGGGCCTGCTCGGGCTGCCCCTCCTCGCGCGCCACGCTCAAGCATGGGGTGGAAAATCTGCTCCGGCACTACATTCCGGAAGTCCGCGCGGTGGAGGCGGTCGAGATCTGAGCCCAACCCGCGCGGGATCTGGGCTCAAGGCGAGGATCAGGGAAGGAGGACGCGATGGGAACCCCCGTCGATGAGGCGGCGCTCGACATTCTTTTTCGCAAGGCGCGCACCCATACCGCCTGGACCGACCAACCGGTGAGCGACGAGACGCTGGAGGCACTCTACGATCTCCTCAAATGGGGACCGACCTCGGCCAATTCCTCGCCCGGCCGCTTCGTCTTCATCCGGAGCCGCGAGGCCAAGGAGCGCCTCAAACCCGCGCTCTCACCGGGCAATGTGGAAAAGACGATGAAGGCGCCGGTGACGGTCATCGTCGCCTATGACCCTTATTTCTACGAACAGTTGCCGCGCCTCTACCCTCAGGCCGATGCGCGGTCCTGGTTCGCCGACGATCCGGAACTCGCCGAGGAGACCGCCTTTCGCAACGGCACCCTGCAAGGCGCCTATCTGATCATGGCGGCGCGCGCCTTGGGGCTCGATTGCGGGCCGATGTCGGGCTTCGACCGCGAACGGGTCGATCGCGAGTTCCTCTACGTGCGCGGCTGGAAGAGCAATTTCCTGGTCAATCTCGGCTACGGCGATCCGGCCGCGGAGCGGGTGCGCAACCCGCGGCTTGCCTTCACCGAAGCCTGCCAGGTTCTCTGAGGCGGACGGGATGGCGACCGCGCTCATCGTTGGGGCGGGGCCGGGGCTGGGAGCCGCGTTGGGGAGGCGGCTTGCCGCCTCGGGCTTCACGCCGATTCTCGCCGCCCGCGACGGGGCGCGCGCCGCCGCCCTCGCGCAGCCGCTCGGCGGGCGGGGGGAGGCGGTCGATGCCGCCGATGCGGCTTCGGTTGCCGCTCTCTTTGCCCGTCTCGATGCGGCGGGGGAGCCGCCCGCGATCGTGATCTACAATGCCTCGGCCCGGCTGCGCGGCGCCTCCGCCGAACTCGATCCCGCCGCCGTCGCCCAATCCCTTGCCGTGACCGCTTTGGGCGGATTCTATGTCGCGCGCGAGGCCGTGCGGCGCTGGCTCGAACGCCCGCCCGGAGCGGAGGGGCGGCGCGGCGCGCTCGGCTTCACCGGCGCCTCTGCCTCGCGCAAGGCTTATCCGCGCTCGGCCCCTTTCGCCATGGGCAAATTCGCCCTCCGCGGGCTGGCCCAGTCGCTCGCCCGCGAATACCACCCGCTCGGCATCCATGTCGTGCACATGGTGATCGATGGCGGGATCGCCACCGAAGCGCGGTTGCGTGAGGTCGCCGATCCCAACGCGCTCCTCGATCCGGATGCGATCGCCGAAGCCTATGTCGCGGCGCTGCTCCAGCCGCTTTCCGCCTGGAGCCACGAGGTCGAACTCCGCCCCTATTGCGAGACGTTTTGACAATCCTAACGCGCCGCTGGGTCTCGCTTGCGCGGGCGCAACCTGTGAGGGGTCGGAAAGGCAGCCGGGAGGAGAGCTCTCACCGAAACGGCTTGAGGCGAGGGACGGGTGCCCGGCGTCGCGTGAGCGCCCGAGGGACGTAATCAAGGGGGCGCAATCGAGGGGATGCCATCAAGGCGGCGGTGTCGGGGGGCGGTGTCGGGG
>KN174000.1:0-2955 GCA_000759655.1 Acidicaldus organivorans
TCCGAAGCCCGCCCCCTCCCCGCCATGATGCGAGGAGAAGAGATCGAGCAGCGCGTTGCCGAGCAGCATGCCGCCCGCCACCCCGGCGGCGGTGGAGAGGGCGGAGCCGAGAAAGCCCGACCCGCCCGGGCGCAGCATGGTGGGGGGGACGGTGGGCTGGTATTGCGGTGGCGGCGGGGGCGGAGCGTAGGACCCATAGCCCGCGTCACGCGCCGCACCGGAAGAGGCGCTCCGGCCGCCGAAGAGACCGGAGAAGAAGCCGCCGCTGCGCCCTGCCGCCGGCGCGCCCCCCGAAGCGAGCTGCTGCTCGAGCTCATGGATGCGCCGTTCGGCCTGTTCGAGCCGCCACTGAAGCTCGCGGATGCGGTTCTGCGCCTCGATCAGCGCCTGCTCCTGGACGAACGCGGTTTGCGTCATCCGGTAGCGCGCCGCCGGGTAACGGTTGAACAGCTCGGCGATCAGGGCATCGGCCTCGGGGTCGATCGGGGGCAGCGGCGGCGTTGCGGGAACCGACCCCCCACTTTCCACACCGGCGATCCGGAGGATGAACCGGGTGATGATGTCACGCTCTTCGCTGGTCATGCTGCTCTCCCCCGCGTGCTTCAGCGGCTGCCCCTCTGGCGTCTCCCTCGTCTCCTTGGGGCGCGCGCCTTCCGGCCGTCCTTCGATGTGGCGCGGCGGAGGGGAGGCTTCAAGCGCCCCTCGCGCCGTTTCGTTGAGGCCCCCCGCTCACCCCGCGCCGCTCTCCACATCCTCGTATTTGGCAAGGCGCCATTCGGGAGGCTCGGTGCGCGCCGCCTCATACCACGCCTCGACCAGGGGATGGGCGCGGATCGCCGCGACATAATCCCGTGCCTCACGCGAGAGCGGAGGTTCGTAGCTCAAAAACCGCGCCACCACCGGGACGTAGAACGCATCGGCGAGAGTGAGTTCGGCGCCGAACAGATAGGGCCCCGCGCCGGCGAAGCGGGCGCGCGTCTCTCGCCACAATCCCTCGATCCGCGCGACGTCGGCGAGCGCGGCCTCGGTGTGGCCGAAGCCCGGTCGGTGGCGGAAGAGGCTCATCGGCATCGCCTGACGCAGCGCGGTGAAGCCCGCGTGCATTTCGGCCGCCATCGCCCGCGCCCAGGCCCGCGCGGCAGGATCGGCGGGCCAGAGGCCGGGGCGCTGTTCGGCGCAGTATTCGGCGATGGCGAGCGAGTCCCAGACCTTCACCCCGCGATGCTCGAGATAGGGGACGAAGCCGCTCGGCGAGACCGCCTTCACCGCCGGGGACGCCCCCGTCCCGGTGAGCGGCACCGCCACGTCCTCGACGTCGAGCCCGGCGAGCCGGACCGCGAGCCAGCCCCGCCACGACCAGGAGGAGTAGCGGCGGGTGCCGATATAGAGCCGTCCCTCCGGCATGGCGCGCCCTGCTTACGCGGTGCGGTCGCTCGCCGCCCCGAGCGCGGCCTGGGCGGCGGCGAGCCGGGCCACCGGCACGCGGTAGGGGCTGCAGGAGACGTAGTCCAGACCCACCTCCTCGCAGAAGGCGATGGAGGCCGGATCGCCGCCATGCTCGCCGCAAATGCCGAGCTTGAGCGCGGGCCGGGTGCGGCGGCCCTTCTCGCTCGCCAGGCGGACCAGCGCGCCAACCCCCTCGACGTCGAGGGTGACGAAGGGATCGCGGGCCAGGATGCCTTTTTCCAGATAGAAGGGGAGGAACTTCCCGGCATCGTCGCGCGAGAGGCCGAACGTGGTCTGGGTGAGATCGTTGGTGCCGAAGCTGAAGAAATCGGCGACCTCGGCGATGGCATCCGCAGTGAGGGCCGCCCGCGGCAGTTCGATCATGGTGCCGATCGAATACTCAAGCCGCCGCCCGGCCTCGGCGAAGACCTGCTCGGCGACCTTCTCGATGATGGCGCGGGTGATCTCGAGCTCCCGTTTGATGCCGACCAGCGGGATCATGATCTCGGGCACCGGCGGCTTCCCGGTCTCGGCCGCCACCGCCAGCGCCCCTTCGAAAATGGCGCGGGCCTGCATCTCGTAGATCTCGGGATAGGTGATGCCGAGACGGCAGCCACGATGGCCGAGCATCGGATTGGCCTCGGCGAGCTCGGCGACCCTGCGCTCCAGCACCGCCGGATCCTGGCCCATCGCCTGCGCCACCTCGGCGATCTCCTGCGGCCCGTGGGGGAGGAATTCGTGAAGCGGCGGATCGAGCAGGCGGATGGTGACGGGAAGCCCCGCCATGATGCGGAAGAGGGCAATGAAATCCTCGCGCTGGAAGGGAAGGAGTTTCTCGAGGGCCGCCCGCCGTCCCGCCTCGTCATGGGCGAGGATCATCTGGCGGACCGCGCCGATGCGGTTGGGGTCGAAGAACATGTGCTCGGTGCGGCAGAGCCCGATCCCTTCCGCGCCGAATTTGCGCGCCGTCTCCGCATCGAGCGGGGTTTCGGCATTGGTGCGCACCTTGAGGCGGCGGAAGCGGTCGGCCCAGCCCATCAGCGTGGCGAAATCGCCGGAGAGCTGCGGCTCCTGCATCGGCACCGCGCCCAGGAAGACCTCGCCGGTGCTGCCATCGAGGGTGATGATCTCGCCCGCGCGCACCACCTGGCCGCCCGCGCTCAGCGTCTGCGCCCCGTAATCGACGGTGATGCCGCCCGCGCCGGCCACACAGGGACGCCCCATGCCGCGCGCCACCACCGCGGCGTGGCTGGTCATGCCGCCACGGGTGGTGAGGATGCCGCGCGCGGCGCGCATCCCGTGGATGTCCTCGGGGCTGGGCTCGATGCGGACCAGGATCACCGCCTCGCCCTTGGCGGCGCGGCTCTCCGCCTCGTCGGCGCTGAACACCACCCGTGGCGGCATGACCAGCCACGCCGCGGTGGTGGCGCGCGGCGTGCATCCCGTGGATGTCCTCGGGGCTGGTCTCGATGCGGACCAGGATCACCGCCTCGCCCTTGGCGGCGCGGC
>KN174000.1:3044-3292 GCA_000759655.1 Acidicaldus organivorans
TCTCCGCCTCGTCGGCGCTGAACACCACCGCGCCCGAGGCCGCGCCGGGACTGGCGGCGAGCCCCCTGGCGAGCAGGCGGCGCGGCGCCTTGGGATCGAGGGTCGGATGCAGCAGCTGATCGAGCGAGGCGGGATTGACCCGGCGCACTGCCTCCTTCTCGTCGATCAGCCCCTCATGGGCCATATCAACGGCGATCTTGAGGGCGGCGGCGGCAGTGCGCTTTCCGTTCCGCGTCTGCAACATGTAA
>KN174000.1:3383-4911 GCA_000759655.1 Acidicaldus organivorans
GCTGATCGAGCGAGGCGGGATTGACCCGGCGCACTGCCTCCTTCTCGTCGATCAGCCCCTCATGGGCCATATCAACGGCGATCTTGAGGGCGGCGGCGGCAGTGCGCTTTCCGTTCCGCGTCTGCAACATGTAAAGCTTGCGCCGCTCGATGGTGAACTCGATGTCCTGCATGTCGCGGTAGTGCCGCTCGAGGATCTCGCGCACGCGGAGCAGCTCGGCATAGGCCTCCGGCATGGCGCGTTCGAGGCTCACCTCGCCGGGCTTGGCGAGCGCTTCGGAGATCGGCTGGGGGGTGCGGATCCCGGCCACCACGTCCTCGCCCTGGGCGTTGACCAGATATTCCCCGTAGAACACGTTCTCGCCGGTCGAGGGGTTGCGGGTGAAGCAGACGCCGGTCGCGCAATCCTCGCCCATGTTGCCAAAGACCATGGTCTGCACATTGACCGCGGTGCCCCAATCGGCGGGGATGTCGTGCAGCTTGCGGTAGGGGATGGCACGCGGGTTCATCCAGCTGCCGAACACGGCGCCGATCGCCCCCCACAATTGTTCATGCGGGTCCTGCGGGAAGGGCTTGCCGGTCTCGGCTTGCACCATCTCCTTGTACCCGGCGACCACTTCCTGCCAGTCTTCGGCGGAGAGCGCGGTGTCCTCGGTCACGCCGCGTTCGAGCTTGACGTGCTCGATGATGTCCTCGAAGCGGTGATGATCGACGCCGAGCACCACCGAGCCATACATCTGGATGAAGCGGCGGTAGCTGTCCCAGGCGAAGCGGGGATCACCCGAGGCGCGGGCGAGACCTTCCACCGTCTGGTCGTTGAGGCCGAGATTGAGGACGGTATCCATCATGCCCGGCATGGAGACCCGCGCCCCCGAGCGGACAGAGACGAGGAGGGGGCGGGCGGGATCGCCGAACGCCTTGCCGCTCACCTCCTCGAGCCGGGCGAGCGCGGCGCGCACCTGCTCGGCGAGGCCTTCGGGATAGGTGCGGTCATGGGCGTAGAAGTAGGTGCAGACCTCGGTGGTGATGGTAAAGCCCGGAGGCACGGGAAGGCCGATCGCCGCCATCTCGGCGAGATTGGCGCCCTTGCCCCCCAGAAGCTCGCGCATCTCGGCGCGGCCCTCGTTCAAGCCTCCCCCGAAATTATAGACCCACTTCTTCATCGAACGCACTCCCTAGCCCTCGATCTCGGAAAAATCGGCGAAACGGTGCATGGTCTGGCGGATACGCGAGAGCAGTCGCAGACGATTGTGGCGTAAATCCGGCTCCGGCGCATTGACCAGGACGGTCTCGAAAAACGCATCGATCGGCGCCCTGAGGGCGGCGAGCGCTCCGATCTCCGCCGCGGGATCGCCGGATGCGGCGGCAAGCGCCGCCTCGGCATGGGCCAGCGCCTCGAGGAGGGCGCGTTCCTCGGCCTCGATCAGGCGGGTGGGATCGGGCGGGCCGTCATGGCTCACGCCGTCGCGTTTTTCCTCGATGCGGAGGATGTTGACGGCGCGGCGATAGGCGGTGAGGAGATCGGCGCC
>KN174000.1:5182-5918 GCA_000759655.1 Acidicaldus organivorans
GGCAGACCGCGGCGAGCACGTCATGGCGGATCCCCTCCTCGCGGAGCTGGATGCGAAGCCGCTCGACGATGAAGGCGAGCACCCCTTCGGCGACTCGTTCTGGCGCTTCCTCCCCTTTCACCCCCTGCCCGATGAGGAGATCGAGGGCGAGCGCGATGAAGGGGCGAAGGCCGAGATGGAGGGCGTTTTCACGCAAGGAGCGGATCACGCCGAGGGCGGCGCGGCGCAGCGCGAAGGGATCGCCCGAGCCCGAGGGCCGCTCGCCGATGAGAAAGAAGCCGCAAATCTGATCGAGCTTGTCGGCGAGTGCTATTGCGATCGCCGCTCCCTCCGCCGGGACGCGGTCGGCGGGGCCTTTGGGGAGGTAGTGGTCGCGGATCGCCACCGCCACCCTCTCGCCCTCGCCGTCATGGCGGGCGTAGTAATACCCCATCACCCCCTGCAGTTCGGGGAATTCGCCCACCATGTGCGAGGCGAGATCGGCCTTGCACAGGAGCCCGGCGCGCGCCGCATCCTGAACCAGACCCGCCCCGCTTTCCGGGGCGGGCATAGCGGCGGCGATGCGGGTGGCGAGCGCTTCGAGGCGGGCGGCGCGCTGGCGCTGCGTCCCCAGCCTTTCGTGGAAAATGATGCGCTCGAGCGCCGGAAGGCGGTCGGCGAGCCGGGTGCGGCGGTCGAGGTCCCAGAAATGGCGGGCATCGGCGAGGCGGGCCCGCAGCACCCGTTCATTGCCGCG
>KN174001.1:0-7084 GCA_000759655.1 Acidicaldus organivorans
GGGGCGGGCCGGAAGCTGCTGGTGAGCGCGATCGAGCACGAGGCGGTGCGGCGCAACGCGCGGGGCGCGCTCGAGATCCCGGTCACGGCGGAGGGGGTGATCGATCTTGCCGCGCTCGAAGCAGCGCTCGCCCGTCATGCGGGCGCGCTGGTTGCGGTGATGGCAGCCAACAACGAGACCGGCGTGCTCCAGCCGGTTGCCGAGATCGCCGCGCTCTGCCGCCGGCACGGGGCGCTGCTGCACGTCGATGCCGCCCAGCAGGCAGGCCGCCTCCCGCTCGACTTCGCCTCGCTCGGCGCGGCGAGCCTCGCTCTCTCCTCGCACAAGCTGGGCGGGCCGATGGGCGCGGGGGCGCTCCTGCTCGACGATGAGGCCTACGCGCAGCTTCGCCCACTCTGGGAGGGAGGCGGGCAGGAGCGGGGCTTGCGCGCCGGAACCCCGGCCCTCCCCAATATTTGCGGCTTCGCCGCCGCCGCCCGCGCCGCCGCGCCCCACCCGCTCTGGGCCGAGCTTCGCGCCCGGCTCGAGGCGGGGGCGAAAGGGTGCGGCGCGGTGGTGATCGGCGAATCGGCGCCTCGCCTGCCCAACACCTCGGCTTTGGCCCTCCCCGGCGTGCCCGCCCAGACCCAGGTCATCGCGCTCGATCTCGCCGGGATCGCCGTCTCGGCGGGTTCGGCCTGCAGTTCGGGCCGGGTGCAGCATAGCCACGTGCTCGCCGCGATGGGGCTTGGGGCGCTTGCCGGGGAGGCGATCCGCGTCTCGCTGCCGTGGTCGGTGAGCCCCGCCGACATCGAGGCCTTCCTTGACGCCTATGCCGCGATGGCATCCCGCCTTGCCCCCCACCTTCGCGAAGGGCAGGGGCGTCCCCTTTCGTCTTGCAACGCGGCAGGGGATGGCCTACCTCCGGCGCGGCAGCCCGTTCCCGCCTCGGGCGGATGACGGCGCCTCGCTCAAGCGGAAGGACCCATGCCGAAAATGACGTTCATCGAACGCGACGGCACCCGTCGCGAGGTCGAAGCCCCGTTGGGCCTCTCCGTCCTCGAGATCGCCCACCGCCACGGGATCGACATCGAGGGCGCCTGTGAGGGCTCGCTCGCCTGCTCGACCTGCCACGTCATCGTCGATCCGGCCTGGTATGGCAAACTCGTCCCCCCCACCGAGGACGAGGAGGACATGCTCGATCTCGCCTTCGGCCTCGAGAAGACGTCCCGTCTCGGCTGCCAGATCGTCATGACCGAAGCGCTGGATGGGCTCGTCGTCCGTCTGCCGATGGCCACCCGCAACCTGCTCGAGGAGTGAATGCGCATCCTCGTCGCCATGTCCGGGGGGGTGGACAGCGCCACCGTGGCGGGCCTGCTGCATGAGGCGGGGCATGAGGTGATCGGAGTGACGCTCCAGCTCTACGACCACGGGAGGGCGGTGGGGCGCGCCGGGAGCTGCTGCGCGGGCCAGGACATTTATGATGCGCGCCGGGTGGCCGATCATCTTGGCATTCCCCATTACGTGATCGACGCCGAGGCCCGTTTCCGCCAGACCGTCATCGAGGATTTCGTCGAGAGCTACGCCCGCGGCGAAACCCCCGTCCCCTGCGCCCGCTGCAATGAGGGGGTGAAGTTCGGCGATCTCTTCGCCCTGGCCCGCGATCTCGGCGCCGAGGCGCTCGCCACCGGCCATTACGTGCGCCGCCTGGAGGGGGAGTATGGCCCCGAGCTTCATCGCGCCCGCGATCTCAGCCGCGATCAGAGCTGGTTCCTCTATGGCATACGCCGCGAGGCGCTCGCCTTTTGCCGCTTTCCGCTCGGCGATCACGAAAGCAAGGCGGCGGTGCGCGCCGAGGCCTCGCGCCTTGGCCTGCCTGTGGCTGCCAAGCCCGACAGCCAGGATATCTGTTTCGTCCCTTCCGGACGCTATACCGATCTCATTGCCAAGCTCCGGCCCGAGGCCCTCACCCCGGGCCCGATCGTGACCGAGGCGGGCGAGGTGGTGGGGACCCATCAGGGGCTTGCCCGCTACACGGTGGGCCAGGCGCGCCATCTCGGGACGGCCGCGCAGCGGGCAGGCGAGCCTTACGTAGTAGTGGGGCTGGATGCGGCGGCCAACCGCGTCATCGTCGCCCCGCGTCACCGCGCCGGCGTGCGTGAGATCCGGCTCCGCGCCGTCAACTGGCTGATCGACCCACCCGCCGCACCACTCGCCTGCGCGGTAAAGCTTCGCGCCCGTGAGACGCCGCAGCCGGCCGAGATTTGGGCCGCCTCCGAGGGGGGCGCGGTGGTGCGGCTCGGGGCGCCTGCGCTCGCCGCGCCTGGTCAGGCTTGCGTGTTCTATGAGGGCACGCGGCTTTTGGGCGGGGGGATCATCGCGGGAGGTGTCACGGCACAGGATGCCACGCGGGAAGAGGGGGGTGGTGTTGACGAGCGGGCGGGAGCCGGGGTATTGCGGAGCGCATCGGCGGCGTAGCTCAGCTGGTAGAGCAGGGGAATCATAATCCCTTGGTCGGTGGTTCGAATCCGCCCGCCGCTACCATCTATTCAATGGGTTAGCAGAGTCTCAGCCACTGCCCCTCTCTCATGTCAGCACCATGTCAACACGCGGGGCGGGGGCAAGGAACCCAGAGCTCTCACTTCACGAATTCAGTGGCAAAAAGTCAACTCTCGGGCTTGTCTCGCGAGCGGCGGAGGGCTCCGGCTCGGCAGTCCCATTCTTGAGACAGACGGGACGTGGGTAGGGGTGCGGGTTAAATCGGCGACGGCCGATCTCACAAAAGCCTTTTTGCTATATCTTCGACAAATTTCTGAATTCGGAGACGTCGCTTCTTGAAACCTCCGTCTCTGAGGAGTTGACTTGCTTCAAGCAACATGGGGCGGGCGGTGGGCCCTTTAGCAAAGCGGGCAGCCCAACTCCTCTGGCACGTCTGCGCGCATCTACGCCTCTCTTGGCCCCATCAAATCAAAAATGCGCCATTGACGGGCTTTGGGCGTCGATTTGCGGCTTGGGCCCGAGTGTCAAGCGTTCATATTGGTACCGAATCGCCCACCGGTAGCCCGTCCGGGGACGCTCTACAGGGCATTCTTGTCCGAAGTGCTCTTTGCCATCCCTGCCGGGCGCAGAACCATGTGGGATTCTACCGCAGCGCAGTGAAGAATAATTTTTGAGACAACATATAGTTAATTTACTAGACAAATAAGCATCACATAAATAAGTTTTTAACGATTTAACGAAAAAAGCCCGAAACTACATGATTGCCTCAATCATCGACAATCATCTTGACGGATGAGACGGTGAGGGATAAAACCCCGCAAACTCGGTATCGCCATTGGCAGGGCAAGAGAACGTTGTGCCGCTCGTGGATTGGGTGGGTGAGCGAGTGGGCAAACTCCCTGCCAGGGGAGGACTGCCGACGCGGTGAGGAGTCTGAGGAAAATGAGTGTGCCGTCTTTGCTGACTTCGGCTGGAGGGTGTGCTGTGGGCGGTGCCGGGTGGCCCTCCTGTGCTGTGGAGGCAGGAAAGCAAAGGCATGCATCGGCGGAGGGGGCGCTCGTGCACG
Source organism: Acidicaldus organivorans (assembly GCA_000759655.1). Lineage (GTDB taxonomy): Bacteria > Pseudomonadota > Alphaproteobacteria > Acetobacterales > Acetobacteraceae > Acidicaldus > Acidicaldus organivorans. The sequence continues at coordinate 3,545 of KN174001.1, forward strand.
GAATCGGGAATGTCGCGTCTCCATGGAAGGGAAGCTCGTCTGTTCGCCCATGAATGAAATCCGCCCCGGCTTTCTTTTGATCTCCTTGTTCGGTGAGGCGCGCGTGCAGGCTTCGTATCGCATGAAAGCGACAGGAATGTGCCTCCCTCGGAGGAGAGGTCCTTGATGTCCTGGCGGTCGCCTTCGGCTTCGATGCGCGTGCCGTCAACACTGTCCGCCGCCCGTCGCGTCACCGAACGATGCATATCGGCAACGAGACGCGGCGTGTGGATCCGCGCGCGTTTGCCGCGGTCTGTGTCGCTTACACTCCGGTCTGTCCCGTCTGCCGCGTGCTGTCGTCGAGCGCAGACTGGGACGGGACGAGGGGCAGGATCATTCCCCCTCTTGCGTGACGGATCGGAGTTTGTTTTGGTTCGTTGGCTAGAGGGAAACTTTCCCCTAACTGGAAAGGTTTAAGGAGGATTAAGAATGTCTGGCACTACCACGACGTCCACCATCACGAGCACCACGACTCTCTCGACTTCCCTCCTCCTTTCCTCGGGGGAGACGCTGAGTGTCCCGTACGGGGTGGCTGTGGATGCTACCTCAACGGGAGTGATCGTTGCGCCGAGCAGCGCATCTGCGGTCGTCATCGACAATAAGGGGACGATTCAGGGTCCAGCAACTTCTTACGCTGCGATCTCCGTCGTCACCAGCGGGACGGTGAACAACTATCGCTTTGCCGAGATTTCAGGCTATCAAGGGATCGCTGCCTCCTCTCTCGTTCTGTCCAACGCGGGCACCATTATTGGTTATGGCGCCTCCGCTGCAGCCGTAGCGGCAATGGATGGGACGGTCAGCAATGCGGCGAGCGGGTTGATCATCGGTGTGACGGGTATCGATGCGAGCACGCTCGACCTGACCAACGCGGGGACGATCGCGGCGTCGGGCGCGGATGGTGTTGGCGTCTCGCTGGCGGATGGGACGGTCAGCAACAGCGGGAGCATCTCCGGCGCTTATGTTGGTGTCTCGCTGGTGAGCGGGACGGTCAGCAACACGGCTGGGGCGACGATCAGCGGCAATAAGGGTATCTATGCCCGTAGCACGCTCGACTTGACCAACTATGGGACCGTCGCTGGCGGCGCGGTCGCTGGTGTCTCGCTGGTGGATGGGACGGTCAGCAACGCGGCGAGCGCGTCGATCAGCGGCGCGGCGGGGATCAGCGCCTCCGGCACGCTCGACCTGACCAACGCGGGGACGATCGCGGGGGCGAGCACGAGTGTTGGCGTCTCGCTGGTGGATGGGACGGTCAGCCACAGAGGGAGCATCTCCGCCACCAACGGTTACGGCATCTCGCTGGTGGATGGGACGGTCAGCAATGTGGCGAGCGGGTCGATCAGCGGTGGGTGGGGTATCGATGCCTCTGGCACGCCCGACCTGACCAACGCGGGTACCATCACCGGCACCACTGACGGCGTCCCGCTGGTGGATGGGACGGTCAGCAACAGTGGGAGCATCTCCGGCACCAACGGTTACGGCATCTCGCTGGCGAGCGGGACGGTCAGCAACGTGGCGAGCGCGTCGATCAGCGGCACGGCAGGTATCTGGGCCTCTGGCACGCTGACCTTGACTAACTATGGGAACGTCACTGGTACCACTCGCGATGGTGTCTCGCTGGTGGCTGGGACGGTCAGCAACGCGGCGAGCGCGTCGATCCGCGGCGCGACGTATGGTGTCGATGCCTCTGGCACGCTCGACCTGGCCAACGCGGGTACCATCTCCGGCGCCACTGACGGCGTCTCGCTGGTGGATGGCACGGTCAGCAACAGTGGGACGATTGAGGCGACGGGCTCGTCTGGTGTTGGTGTCTCGCTGGCGGGCGGGACGGTCAGCAACGTGGCGAGCGCGTCGATCAGCGGTGCGACGGGCATCGCTGCGGGAACGCTTGACCTGACGAATGCGGGCACCATCACCGGGACCACTGATGGTGTCTCGCTGGCGAACGGGACGGTCAGCAACAGCGGGACGATTGAGGCGACGGGCTCGTCTGGTGTTGGTGTCTCGCTGGCGGATGGGACGGTCAGCAACAGCGGCATCATCTCCGGCACTATCTCAGTCGGCGGCTCAGCTGTGGATGCTGTCACGCTGATCAATGCGGGGACGGTGAGCGGCGCTGTTACGGCTTCCAGTGGGGCGGCAGCGCTCGATGTGGTGCTCGATCCGACGGGCACGTTTACCTCTACCGTGAGTGCGGGCGACGTTTCGGTTCTCAACGCGATCACTCTCGCGGCCGGGACCCATGCCGGGACGATTTCCAATCTGGGCTCGTTTACCGGCTTCCAGAGCCTCTATGTCCAGCCAGGCGCGACGTGGGCGATCGGGGCGGATACAGCGGCATCGCCCACCATTACGGTCGGTGAAGGCGCGGATCTCACCATCAGTACGCTAAGCACTCCGGCCATCATCAACGTTGCCCCTTCGACGACGGTCACTGTGGGTGGAAGCGCTGCCGTAGGTGACGTCAGTGTGGGAGTGCTCGGGCAAGGCAGCGAAATCGTATTCAGCGGCCTTTCTTATAGCACTTCGGGCACCAATACGGTCGTTGCACAAGGCACCGCTGGCTTGCTCCTGATCGATGGGGGCACGACGGTTGACATTCCCGGCAACGTCAGCGGCGAGACGTTCAGCGTCGTCAACGTCAATGGGCACGAGGGGATAAGCGTCTCTGCCAGCGCCGCGGTCTCGTCCTCGATCACCGGTGCCACAACGCTCTCTTCGCCTGACCTTCTTGGTGACGGCGACTCGTTGACGGTTGGAAAAACCGGCTCGGTTAGTGCAGCGACTACTTCGCCGCCCGCCTATACGATCGGCGCGCCCGTCGTGAATGGTACGGGGGTGAGCATCACCAACCTGGGCACCATCTCGGGTAATGTCGCAGCGCTCGACCTCCGCGATGGGGCGACAATCCTTAACGAAGGGACGATCACAGCCGCTGGTGAGGGCGTCGTTGCGAGCAGGCTGACCCTGACAAACTATGGATCCGTCAACGGATCTGGTGTTTCCGGAATCTCCCTTGCGAGCGGGACGATTACCAACGAGCCCAGCGCCCACATTACGGGCGGTGTGGACGGCATCGCTGCCGACACGCTGACCTTGACGAACTACGGGACCGTCACCGGTACCTCTACCGCTGGCGTCTCGCTGGTGAGCGGAACGGTCAGCAACGCGGTGAAAGCGTCGATCAGCGGTGGGGCGTTTGGTGTCGATGCGACCGGCACGTTGAGCCTGACCAACTATGGGACTGTCGCTGGTACCTCTACCGCTGGCGTCTCGCTGACGGATGGGACGGTCACCAGCGCGGTGAGCGCGTCGATCAGCGGTGCGATGGGCATCGATGCCTCTGGTACGCTCGACCTGACCAACGCGGGTACCATCACCGGCACCAGTGATGGCGTCGCTCTGACGAATGGGACGGTCAGCAACAGCGGGAGCATCACCGGGACCACTGATGGTGTGTCGCTGGTGAGCGGGACGGTCAGCAACGCGGCGAGCGCGTCGATC
>KN174001.1:7142-10179 GCA_000759655.1 Acidicaldus organivorans
GGCGGGTCGATCGTTGGCGGAAATGGCGGTGTCTCAATTCAAACTGTTGGCACGGTGGATCTGACCAACGCCGGTCTGATCGCGTCGACAGGAAGTGGCTCAACCGCCCTGAGTGATGGCGGCAGCGGCACTGTGCTCAACAGCGGCACGATCGAGGGTGTCGGGGTCGGCGTGAGTCTCGCGAGCGGCAGTGCCGCGGCCGTCATCAACAGCGGGATGATTTCGGGCGGTACGGAAGGTGTGTCCCAGGCTGGCGGCACGCTGACCAACCAGGGAACCATCACCGGTGTGGTTCAGACGGGCGGCACCATGACCAATGATGGGGTCATTAGCGCCGCTTCCTCAGGCATCGGGGCGTCCTTGACCCTCAACAGTGGCGCTTTCCTCAATGACGGGGTGGTCAGCGCCATTGGGACCGGGGGTGAAGGTGTGGTTCTCACCTCCTTGGCCAGCACCGCGACCTTCGCCAACGATGGGACGATCAGCGCCACGGGCCTCAATGGCGTTGGCCTCTCCATAGCCAGCACGGTTACGTCCGTGACCAACGCGGGGGTGAACGATGCCACGACTGGTATCGTGGCGGGTGGCGCCCTTACCCTGGTTGATGCCGGGACGATCGATGGGACGGGCGGGACCGCCATCAGCGACTCGACCGGGGTTCTGAACCTCGTTCTCGATCCGACGGGGACGATCGAAGGGGCTGTTGTTGGCAAGACGGGCAGTGCGCTCACCCTCGCCTCTGGCACCGGAACGGGCACGATCGCCAATCTCGGCACGTTCCAAGGGTTCAGCAGCGTCACCGTGCAGAGTGGGGCGGATTGGACTATTGGGAGCGGTCTGTCGGCGTCCTCGCCCGCGGTCACGGTGGGCAGCGGAGCGACGCTGACGCTTGCGCAGGATGTGACGGCCGCGCCCGCCATCACTGTGGAGAGCGGGGCTGATCTCGTGCTCGCCCAGGTCCCGAGCTCGGGGGTGGTCAATCTGGGAAGCCTGGCACTGACCTCTCTCTCGACCCTAACGGTCGACTCGAGCGTGGGTGCCGGGGTTATCGTCGATATAGGCTCCGCCGCTACCAAGAGCGTCGTTGACCTCGTTGGTGGGTTTGGGGCTGGCGGCGCGGTAGAGCTTGGGAATCTTACCTACAGCTCTGCCGACACGCTGAGCCAAAACCTCAGCAGCAAGGCTCCGGATCTGGTGCTGAACGCCGGCGCCACCCAGGTGACGATCGCCCTCAATCCGTCGTTGATCACCGCTGGAGAGACGTTCCAGACGGCCAATATCGGAGGGAAGGAGGCGATCATCGCGCTGAGTGGCTCACCCGCCACGACCGTCACCAGCTCGACTTCGGTCTCTGCGGCGAGTCTCGTTGCCAATGGCGAGACGCTCAGCGTGGCTTCGGGCATCACTCTGCAGGGCGGGAGTTCGGCTCTGCTCGAGGCGCCTGGCACCACGGCGCCGGTGGTCATCGACAACGCGGGCGTGCTTCTCGCCAATGGCCAGACCAATACGTCGGGTATCTCGCTGGCGAGCGGCGGTATGGTGACCAACAGCGGCACCATCATCGCCAACGGCAGTGGCATCCTCTCGGATGGCGTGCTGACGCTGGTCAACTCCGGCGTGATCAGTGATGGTCCGTCGGCGGTTGGGGTGTATGCTCCGGGTGGCCTGTTCACCAACGCGGCGGGCGCGACCATCAGTGGCACGGTCGGCGTTGAAGTTGGTGGCTCGGGGGCGACAGGCGCGGCAGTCACCTTGGTCAATGCCGGGACGATCACCGGCACCGGCGGGGAGGCCGTCAACGACGTCAATGGCACGCCGCTGGATGTGGTTCTTGCTCCGGGCGGTACGTTCGTGGGGTCGGTGATCGCCGGCGGGACGTCGAGCGCCAACGGCATCACGCTGGCCTCTGGCACCGGAACCGGTACGATCGCCAATATCGGCACGTTCGTGGACTTCGGCAGCCTCTACGTGCAGCAGGGCGCCAACTGGGTGATCGGTGGCGGGATCAGTGCCGCGTCGCCTGCAATTACCGTTGGCAGCGGCGCAACGCTTACCATTGACCAGGCCATCTCCCAGGGGGTGAGCATTGCGGTCGATAGCGGGGGCACCCTCGTTACCGAGAACGTGGTCAACGGTACGACCGTAAGCTCGGCGTTCGTGGGTGGCAGCTCTACGGGTTCGGTCATTGAGAACCTCGCCAACAACGTGCAGACGACGCTGAGCAGTGCCCAATCGGTGGTCGGTGTGTTCAACAACGATATGGTGACGGGAGGCTCGGGCTCTGCGGATGTGTTCCTCAACGGTACGGGGAGCACGGTGCAGGGTGGCAATGGCTCGATGGAGATCGTTGCCAATGCAGCGGGGAATACCGTTGATGGTGGCTCTGGCGCGGCGACGATTTTCGCCAACGCTGGAGGGAATACCTTCAATGGTGGGAGCGGCTCGACCATCTTCGTGGCGCAGCCTTCGACCTCCAATACGGTGTTCGATGCTGGGTCCGGCGATACGACGGTCTTTGCGCTCGACGGGAGCAGTGGCGTCTATCAAGCGGGGACGGCCGGGAGCTTCATCTTCGTTGGCACGTCTGGCTCGGCCTCGACCATTGAAGGGGCGGCAGGCGGGGCTCCGGCGACGGTATGGGGCCTCGGCGGCAGCAATGTGACGTTCGACGGCGACCAGATTGGTAACGTGCTCGTCGCCTCCGGTAGCAACGCGACGCTCAACGCGGCTGGATCCGGCGGGGGTAACATCTTCTTCAATGAAGCCGGCACCGGCAACTCGGCGGTGATGGAGGGTGGCTCTTACTACAACTACTTCATCGCCGGGACGGGCAATGCGACGATGGCGGGTGGCAGTGGTGCCAATAGCCACAACATCTTCCAGTTCTATGCTGGAAATGATGGTGGGACCAACGTCATCACGAATTGGGGGGCGAATGGTGCGAACGATCAGATTGATCTCTATGGCTATCAGCCCAACCAGGTCTCTGACCAAGCGGTGAACGGCTCGACCCAAATCACCCTTTCGGACGGGACCA
>JPYW01000930.1 GCA_000759655.1 Acidicaldus organivorans
CGGGCGCGGCGATCAGCGCGGCAGGCGGCGGCGCTCGCGGCGGCCTCGGCGCGGGAGGCGCTCTCTGCCTCGGGCCCGGCAGGGGGGGAAGAATTTGACTGAAAACCGGCCTCAGCGATCGCCTCTTCGGCGAAGCTGCGGTCTGCGGCATCGAGTGCGGTGAGGGTCGCGCCGGGCGTGGCGGCGGCAAGGGGGGCAGGAGCTGGCGTGGCGGCGAGCGGGGCTGGTGCTGCGGCGGCGCGAAGCGGCTGCGCCTTGGGCAGATGGCGGGCGAGACGGGGATGATGGAGGGGCGTCGCCGCCGCCTTGGCCGCGGGATCGGCCTTTGACCCGGCTTTCGCCTCAGCCCGCTCGTCCCGGGCCGGTGCATCCTTGGCTGGGGCCTTGGCTTGGGAGGCGGTTTTCGAAGCGGCGGGCGGGGTGTCACGGGACGGGGGCGAAGTCCCGCCCCGCGGATAGAGATCGATGACGAGCCGGCTGCCCAGCCGATAGACCTTGTAGGTGGTGCCGGGATCGAGGGTGAGCGCCGCCTGGCCAATCCCGCCGGCGATGGCCTGCGCCCCCTTGGGCGGCGTGGCGGGCACGCCGATGGGAACGTCGGGGCTCACACGGAGGATGAGGCGGGATCCGTCCTTTTCGAGACGGTACTGGGGGGCCTGGTCGAATTCGAGGACGAGGCGGCCGAACGCCCCGTGATCGCCGATGCGGGCGGTGACCGTCTCCGCCGCCGCCCCTCCCACCATGTCCGCCGCGGCGAGAGAGACGGCGAGGAGGAGGGTTCGGAGGAGGGGCGTCCGGGACTTCCTCATCTGCGCCTCGAGGCCCTCAATCGAAACTGGCGAGCAGGCGGTCGATGTCGGACTGGTCCATCGCTGCGCCGGGCAGCGCCGGCCCGTTCATCAGCCCATCGCCTTCGGGAGCGGCGGGGGGGGACTCCGGAAGCGGCGGGGCTTCGCCTTCCCCGCCGAACGTGGCGATGATCTGGGCGACCTTGGCTTCGATCCGTTTCAGGGTCTGCACCACTTTGTTGATGCGCTGGCCGGTGATGTCCTGGAAGCTGCACGCCTCATAGATGCGGGTCGTCGCTTCCTGGAGCTTCGCGCCATAGGGCTGGGGCAGAGACGAGGCGAGATCGTCGAGCGTCTCGCAGGTCTCGAGGATGGATTCGGTGGCCTGCGCGGTGTGGGTGACGATGGCGTCGAGCTCATCTGTGGCGGAGGGGATCTGCCGGTCGGTGATCTCATCGACCCGCAGCGACTCGATCTCGCGTTTGGCGTTGACGATGACCTGGCCGAGTTCCTCCACCTCATGGAGCAGCGAGGCTTCGCGGCTCGAAAGATCACCATGCAGGGTGACAAGGATGGACTGCACGATCTCGGCGACGACTTCGACCGGCGCCTCGGGATAGCGGGCGCGCAGGGCGGCGAGACGTTCGTCGAGTTCGGCGGCGCGCTGGAAGGCTTCAGCCATGGCCGAGCACCTTTTCTATTTTTTCCTTGAGCGTTTCGGCATTGAACGGTTTGACGATGTAGTTCGACACCCCGGCCTGGCGGGCGGCGACGACGTTTTCCGCCTTGCTCTCCGCCGTGACCATGATGAAGGGGATCGATTTGAGCTTGGCGTCGGCCCGCACTTCTTGAAGAAGCTGCAGCCCGCTCATCGGCTGCATGTTCCAGTCGCTGATGATGAGGCTGAAATTGCCGGCCCTGAGCTTGGCCAGCGCCTCCGCGCCATCCGTCGCCTCCTCGACATTGTTGAAGTCGAGCTGTTTGAGCAGATTGCGGATGATGCGGAGCATCGTCTTGTAATCATCAACGATGAGAATGTTGATCGATTTGTCGATGGCCATGGTCGTGCGCTACCTCTCTCGGATCAGGGCAGGAATGGGTTAAAGGGGAGGGGGAGCCGATCTCTCGCGTTCTTTCGGCCAAGAGGGGCGGCCAAGAGGGGCGGCCAAGAGGGGGCGGTCAAGAGGGGGCGGTCAAGAGGAGGCGAAAGCGGGTGCAAAGCCTTTGCCATCCCCTCAGAAGGAACGGGCTTCCAGGCGTTCGCCCAAGATCGGGGTAAGGTTTCATCGAGATGGGCGGAGGGATGTTTCGTCATTGATTTTCCTCAGCTTCCGGAGCCCACGCGGTTGCGTTCGGCAGCGAGGGCGGCGGTGATGGCGCGCGCCTTGTCGGGCTGCATGGCGGCGAGGATGGCTGCCGCCTTGGCTTCCTTCATGCGCCCGATCACCGGCAGCACCACGTTCATGTCGAGGTCGTTGAAGATCTGCGCCGCATCGCGCGGGCGCATCACCTCGTAGAGCTTGACGAGGCTTGCCCAGTTCGACTCCTCGCTCTTCTGGCGGGCGCCATCGAGCGCCTTGAGCCGCTGTTCGAGAGATTTGAGCTCCTCGATGCGGGCCTCGAGCCGTTTCTCTGCCGCATCGAGCGCCGCCTCGCGCTGTTTGAGGGAGTCCTCGCGCGCATCGAGCTCCTTCTTCCGCTTCTGCAATGAAAGCAGCACTTCGCGTTCGGCGGGGCTGGGCAGGTTCTCGGCCGGGGCGCCGCGGCTGATGCCGAGCTCCTCGAGGCTCGGTGGCGGCAGGGGGCCGGTCTTCCCCGCCGTGGCGGCGGCCGGGGGGGACGCAGTGCCGGAAGAGGTGTTGTTCGCCGGGGCGGCTGATGCACCCTGCGGCGCGCCTTGGCCCTCGGGGCTCGCCGCTTCGGCGGTGGCGATCACCGCATCGCTCTCCTGCGGGGCACGGAGGAGCAGGCGATGGCCGAGCCCCGCCACCTTCACCCCGAAGAGGAGGAGGAGAGCGCTCATGGTGAGCGGGAGGAGGCGGGGACGGAAGGCGGGACGGGTCATGATGGGGGACCTTCAGCGCACCATGCGCAACGCCTTGAGCAATTCCCGTTCGGCCTGGCTGCGCGGACGGGGGGTTTTCTCGTCCTCGGCGGGGGCGACAACGGGAAGCGGATCGGCGCTGGCCAGCCGCCCTTCGCGGATCTTCTGGTCGAGCCGGTCGGCGATCTTTTCCGCATGCGCGATGAGGAGGCGTAGATCCTCGACGAGCGGCCGGGCCTCCTCGATCTGGCGGGCGAGCGGCCGGGCCGCGCCATTGGCCGCCTCCCGCAATTTCTCGAGCCCGGCTTCGGCCTCGCTGGTGCTGGCGAGGAACTGGCGGATGGTGGCCTCGAGCTCGGCGCGGTCGCGTTTGAGGGCACCGATCGCCCGCTCCAGCCGGAAGGCGTGGAATAGCGTGGCGGCGAGCAGGCCGATGAGGATGGTCTCGAGCAGCCACTCGAAAAGGGTCATGCGCCCCTCCCCCCGCCCGGCTCCGGGGCGGCGTGCGGCAATTCGCGCTCGATCCGCACCGCGACCCGGCTCTTGCGCCGCCCCACCTGCGCCTCGAACAGGGGGCGGCCGCCGCAGCGGAGCTTGACCAGCGCCCCCGGCCCGACATTGAGCGGCAGCACCGAGCCGACCTTGAGGTTGAGCACGTCGGGGAGCGGCACCACCTGCTCGTCCAGCACCGCCTCGAGCTCGACCTCGGTGTACCAGAGCTCCTCGGCGAGGTGGCTTTCCCAGATCGAGTCGCGGCCGAATTTCTCGCCCATGAACTGCTGGAGCAGGAGCTCGCGCACCGGCTCGAGCGTGGCGTAGGGGAGGAGGAGCTCCATCCGCCCGCCGCGGTCCTCCATATCGACCCGGAGCCGGGCGAGGACGGCGGCGTTGGAGGTGCGGGAGATCGCGGCAAAGCGCGGATTGATCTCGAGCCGCTCGAAGCGGAAGGTGACCGGGCAGAGCGGGTCGAAACTGGTGGAGAGATCGGCGAGCACCACGTGGATCAGGCGCTCGACCAGGCTCCGCTCGATGGTGGTGTAGGGCCGCCCCTCGATCCGCATCGGCGCGGTGCCGCGCCTGCCGCCGAGCAGCACGTCGACGATCGAGTAGATCATCGCCGAATCGACCACGACCAGCCCGTAATTGTCCCACTCCTCCGCCTTGAACACGGCGAGCATGGCGGGCAGCGGGATCGAGTTGAGATAGTCGCCGAAGCGGAGCGAGAGGATGTTGTCGATGCTCACCTCGACATTGTCGGAGGTGAAATTGCGCAGCGAGGTGGAGAGGATGCGCACCAGCCGGTCGAAGACGATCTCCAGCATCGGCAGGCGCTCGTAGGAGACGAGGCCCGAATTGATGATGCGCTGGATGCCGTTATTGGCCTCGCCACCCGCCCCGGCGTCGTCATCGAAGCCGAGCAGGCTGTCGATCTCGGCCTGGTTGAGGATGCGGTTGCCTTCGATACCGGTTTCGGTCGCCGCCGCCCACGCCGCGGCGAGATCCTCGTCCGATTCGGGGGTGTCGGGAGTTTCGGGGGTTTCGGTGCTGCCGCTCATTGTTTGCCGCTTCGCTTGCCGTCCGCCTACTGGATGAGGAGCTCGACGAAGAGCACGTCGCGGATATGGGCGCCGGGGGCCGCGACCTGGGCGCGGGCGAGGAGCTCCTCGCGCAGCCGCCAGGTGCCTGAGGAGCTGCGCAGCTCCTCGGGGTGCATCTCGCGGAGATAGGTCTGGAACATGTCGAGAAGGCGCGGCATGTCGGCCTCGATGATCGATTTGTCGCCGCTCTTCTCGAGCTCGAGCCGGGCGTGCAGCTTCACGTAGCTCTGCCGCCGCCCGCCGGTGTCGAGATTGGTGATGATCTCGGGGATGTCGGCGAAGACGGGGGGTGGGGGCGCGGTCTCGGCAGTGGGCTGGGCGGCGGGCTTGGCGCCGCGGCCTAGGAGATGGGGGAGCACGCCCGAGAACCA
>KN174002.1:0-4076 GCA_000759655.1 Acidicaldus organivorans
GGGCAGGAAGGGCTGCGGGCGGGGGATCGCGGCGGATGCGGATGCGGCGCTCGCCTTCGGCGATCTCGATCTCGCTGAGCCCGGTATCGCTCAGGATGAGGGCGAGTTCGCGGATGGTGGCCGGATCGAAGGAGGGGATGCCGGGCGCGGAGTTGCCAGTAGGGGAATTGCCGGGCGGGGAGTTGCCGGGAGGGGGATTGGAAGCGGCGGGGCTCATGGCGTCTCCTCTCCGTCGGTCTCCTCTTCGGCGAGGATGTCGGCGAGCGCCTGCAAGGCGAGCGCGTAGCCGCGCGGGCCGAGCCCGCAGATCATGCCGAGCGCCGCCTCGGAGGTGTAGGAGTGGCGGCGGAAGGGCTCGCGACGGTGGATGTTGGTGAGGTGGACCTCGATCACCGGGCATTCGAGGGTGAGCAGCGCGTCCATCAGGGCGATCGAGGTATGGCCGTAACCGGCCGGATTGATGATCACGCCGGAGGCGCGGTCGCGGCATTCCTGCACCCAGGAGATGAGCTCGCCCTCGCTGTTGGTCTGGCGGAAATCGATGGCAAGACCCAGAGCCTCCGCGGTCTCGGCACAGAGCGACTCGACGTCGCCCAGAGTTGCCGCCCCGTAGAGGGTGGGCTCACGGGTGCCGAGCAGGTTGAGGTTGGGCCCGTTGAGGATGGCGATGAGATGTGTGCTCATGGCGGCTGCCCTAGCATGGGCGGGGTGAGACTCCAACTCCCGCGCGCGGGGCGGGCCGAGGGGTGCGGGGGGCAAATTTTGTTGCCGGTTTTTGCGGAGAGGGTCCGAAAGGGCTTGCCAGGGGTGGCAGAGGTGACTATGTAGCGCCCCACGCAGCAACGCACGTGCCTCTAACCTTCGTGGTTACGCAACGACGTCAAGCGTTCTGGCAATCATCTGGTCGCTGGTTCGTTCGACCGTTTCGCAACTCCGCCCGTCCCGGGCGCTCGATTTTTGGGGAGGCACGGTGGCCCATGACACCGAAGATCGCCCGTTTTCTGGCAGAGGCGCGGCCGGCATCGCCCTGCCTGGTCGTTGACGTCGATCGCGTCGAGGAGAATTACCGGCGCCTGCAGCGGGCGCTGCCTCAGGCGCGGATCTATTACGCGGTGAAGGCCAATCCCGCCGCGCCCATCCTCGCCCGCCTGGTCGGCCTCGATTCCGCCTTCGATGCGGCAAGCTTCGAGGAGATCAGCGCCTGCCTCGCCGCCGGCGCCAGGCCGGAGGCGATCAGCTTCGGCAACACCATCAAGAAGGCCCGCGCCATCGCCGCCGCCCACGAGGCGGGGGTCGATCTGTTTGCCTTCGACTCGCTCGAGGAACTCGAGAAGATCGCCCGTTTCGCCCCCGGCGCCCGGGTCTATTGCCGCATCCGCGTCGAGAACAAGGGCTCGGACTGGCCGCTTTCGCGCAAGTTCGGCGCCGAGGTCGAGGTGGCGCGCGAGCTGATGTGGCGCGCCGCCGATCTCGGCCTCGTGCCTTATGGGCTTTCCTTCCACGTCGGCAGCCAGCAGCGCGACGCCGCGGCCTACGAGGCGGCGATCGGCAAGGTCGGCATGCTGTTCACCGACCTCACCGAGAGCGGGCTCGAGCTCAAAATGCTCAATCTTGGCGGCGGCTTCCCGATTCCCTACGCTGAAGACGTTCCGGACATCGATCATTTCGCGGGCGCGATCATGCGGGCGCTGCGCGAGCATTTCGGCAACGCCATGCCCGATCTCATCGTCGAGCCGGGACGCTTCATCGTGGGCGATGCCGGGGTGGTGCAGAGCGAGGTGGTGCTGGTGAGCCGGCGCGATCCGGAGAGCCCGCTGCGCTGGGTCTATCTCGACATCGGCCGCTTCGGCGGGCTGGCCGAGACGGAAGGTGAGGCGATCCGCTACCGCATCACCACGCCGCATGACGGCGGGGCGACCGGACCGGTGGCGATCGCCGGGCCGACCTGCGACGGGGCGGACATTCTCTATGAAAAGACGCCCTATCGTCTGCCGCTCGCCCTTGCGAGCGGCGACCGGGTCGAGCTGCTCGGCACGGGGGCCTATGTCTCGACTTATGCGAGCCAGGGTTTCAACGGCTTCGCCCCGCTCACCGAGCACTATATCTGACCCCGATATCTGACCCAGATCTCTGATTCTCGGGGAACCCGAAGGCCAAAGCAGGGGGCGTTCCGTCGCGCCCCCACCTTCGGCCGGGACTGCTTCAGCCGAGCATGCGGCCGAGGACCTGCGCGGTATAGTCCACCACCGGAATGATCCGGCCGTAATTGAGCCGTGAGGGGCCGATGACGCCGATTGCCCCCACGATGCGGTCCATCGCGTTGCGCGCCGGGGCAACGATCATGGAAAGGCCCGAGGCGTCGAAGAGCCCGCTCTCGGCGCCGATGAAGATCCGCACCCCGTCCGATTCCTCGACCAGTTCGAGCAGCTTGAGCAGCGTCTCCTGCGCCTCCAGCCGCTCGAACAGGGTCTGGATGGTCGAGAGCCGCTCGAGCTGGGTCACATCGGCGAGCAGGCGGGCCTGGCCGCGAATGATAAGGCTCCCCCCGCGGCCCTCCCCGGTCCAGGTAGCGAGCCCCGCTTCCACCACCTGCGCCGCAAGCTGGTCGAGCTCGCTGCGATGCGCGGTGATTTCCTCGCTCACCTGACGCTTGAGCTCGGTGATCGACTGGCCGGAAAGCCGGGCATTGAGATAGTTGGTCGCCTGCTCGAAGGCGCTCACCGGAAGGCCTGGGGGCGTGTCGATGATGCGGTTCTCGACCTGGCCCTCGGCATTGACCAGCACGACGAGCGCCCGGCCCGAGCCGAGATTGACGAACTCGATATGCCGGATCGGCCCTTCGGTCTTGGGGGCGGCAACCAGGGCCGCCGCCGCCGAGAGCCCCGAGAGCAGGCTTCCCGCCTCGGCGAGCGTCTCTTCCACGCTCCGTCCCTGCGGCTCGAGGGCGGAGGCGATGTGCTCGCGCTCCTCCTCGCTGAGCTCGCCGAACTGGAGCAGGCCATCGACGAAAAGCCGGAGGCCCCGCTCGGTGGGGAGCCGCCCCGCCGAGGTGTGCGGCGCATAGAGAAGGCCGAGATCGGCGAGGTCGGCCATCACATTGCGAATGGTGGCGGGCGAGAGGCCGAGGGGAAGACGGCGCGACAGGGTGCGGCTTCCCACCGGCTCGCCGGTTTCCAGATATTGCTCGACGATCTCGCGAAGGATCAGCGCGGCGCGCGCATCGAGCTCGGGGGGCAATGCCGCCCGCCGCCAGGACGACAAGCGCTGTTCCATGCGTCCCTCACGCTCTCTCCGTTCGCCGAAAGTTTCATGCGAAAAATAGGTGTGAGGCAAGCCCCGTTCAATCGGCGGCATCGCTCCCCACCAGGCTTGCGGCGAAGGCGCGCGCATCGAAGGGACGGAGGTCCTCGAGCCGCTCCCCCACCCCGACCGCGTGCACCGGGATGCCGAAGGCCTCAGCCAGCGCCACCACCACACCGCCGCGCGCCGAGCCGTCGAGCTTGGTGACGATGAGGCCGGTGACGTCCACCATCTCCTTGAACACCCGCACCTGCTCGAGCGCATTCTGGCCGATGGTGGCATCGAGGACGAGAAGCACGGCATGCGGCGCCGTATCGTCGCGTTTCTTGAGGACGCGGACGATCTTGGCGAGCTCGTCCATCAGCGCCTGCTTGTTGTGAAGCCGCCCCGCCGTGTCGATGACGAGGATGTCATGCCCCTCCGCCGCTGCCCGTCCCCAGGCCTCAAAGGCGAGACCCGCCGCATCGGCCTGCGGCGGCCCGCTCACCACCGGCACGCCCGCCCGCTCGCCCCACACCAGGAGCTGCTCGACCGCGGCGGCGCGGAACGTATCGCCCGCCACGAGGAGCGGGCGATGGCCCTCCTCCCGCCAGAGCGCGGCCAATTTGCCGATGGTGGTGGTCTTGCCGGTCCCGTTGACGCCGACGACGAGCACGACGAAGGGCTCGCCGGGCCGCGGCGGGGCGGGTTCGAGCGGCAGGGCGATGGGGGCGAGGATCGCGGCGATCTCTTCGGCGAGAGCGGCGCGGATCTCGGCCTCGGTGACGTCCTTGCCG